>JALOBO010000301.1 GCA_023228225.1 Clostridia bacterium | reverse complement strand
TACAAGCACCGAGCAAAACTTCAAAAATGTAAAAATTAGTGATGTGTTTGGGAAATAAAAATTTATCAAAACTTGCCAAAAGTGTGATTTTTAACCAAAATTTCTTGCAAAAAGTGTAAAAGGAGTAAATATGGAACAAAATTTTGTAGAAAAAGGTTGGCAATGCCCAGTTTGTGGAGCAGTAATGTCGCCAAGAGAAAGAGTTTGTGTAAACTGTAAAGGAAATGCAAATATTGGTATATCAATACCAAATATTACGATACCAGCACCATACATTGGAGATGTGCCAAATAATCCTTATGGACCTTATGGTATACCACTTGGTGGCACAACAAGTACGCCACCACCAAATTTCGTAAATACTATATCTGGTGTTTATAATGCCGAAAATGACAATAAGGAGTAGTTATGAAAGAAATTGAAAAATTAGAAGATTTGCCAATGTTTATGCCAATTATTTATATTAAAGACACTGCAACCAACGATGAATTTATGTTTGGCAACAATACGCACGATAGTTTAGTTGTAAGCGATGATAATAAGTTTTTGTGTTATTACAATTTACAAAATGGCGATGGCAGTATTATGGGCAATTATAGATTTAATCACCGACCTGCAAATTGTTTGGATGATGAATTTTACTCTCGTTGGGTTGAAGTTGTTGATATAAAATATTTAATTGCACAACACGATAAAGAAATTGTTGAAGAAGTTTTTAATATTTTACAAAAATTCAAAGAAAACAAAAAGCAAGTGTTTGATATTGGTGCATTAGAAGCAGTTAAAAAAGATATTTTAGAGCAATATACGGAGATGATAAATGATTAAATCAAAACTTAGCGAAAAACTTATAGAGTTGCGAAAGTTGCATAAATACAAGCAAAAATATGTGGCAAAATTTATAGGAGTTACCACCAGAGTTTATGGGTATTGGGAAAGTGGCAGATTCCCAACTGGCGAAAATTTTATAATAAAACTTTGCGAATTGTATGGAATTGGTGCGAACGAGTTGTTTTCAATAACTACAAAATATGAATATCCAAACAGCGATATTTGTGTTTGTATATATAATTTACCCTATATTGCGTGAAATGAAATCAGAAAAAATTGATAAATTTAACTATTTAGAAAGAAAAATAAATCATTTAGAAAGACAAATTGATTATATGGAAAATTTAGAAAGTAAAATAAATAAAATGGAAGATTGTTGTTTTGAATTAAGTGAAAAATTAGATAAATATATTAAAGTAGTTAAGTGTAGAGATTATCTAATCCGCACAAAATTTGTTGGAAATCTTACCAATAAAAAACTTGTTAAACTATGGAAAGAAAATATGGTCGGAAGATGTTACGATTTTAAAGAAAGTGTTATAACCTTTGATATTCACGAAGATAATTACGATTATTTATTGGAAGATTTGAAAGTGTTGCGTGAATTAGAGGCACAACAAAATATACTTAATTTATATACCGAAAAACCTAAAAAGGCTACAACTGCCAGCAATGACAGTAAAAATATAGCAAATGACTTAAAAAAGGAGAAAGAAGAGAATGAATAAGATTATTTTAACAGGAGTTTGTGGCAAAGAGCCAGCAATCTCAGTTTCAAAAGATGGTATGGAAATGGCGAAATTTTCACTCGCCGTAAAAAGAGAAGGAAATCGTGAGGTGACCGATTGGTTTAACTGTATCGTTTTCGGCAAAATAGCAACCAGTTTAATTAAACCGTTTGTACACAAGGGCAGTAAACTTATGATTATTGGCAATATGCAATTCTCATCATACGAGAAAAATGGACAGAAAATGTCTGGGCACAGTGTGGTGGTTAGAGAAATCGAATTGAACGGAAGTAAAAGTAATGGCACTGAAGAAAAAGTTGATGTTGAAGATGAAAAAGTCGAAAATGAAACCACAATCAATTTGCCAGCAGTGGATGAAACCGTACCGTTTTAACAAAATAAAAAATTAAAGGAGAAAAGTTATGAAAAAGACAAAACGAAAATGTCCTTATTGTGGTGCGTTTTTGACATTATTAAATCATTGCAATAAATGTGATATGTATGACAATTATTAAAATAAAATTTAGTTTGGCGGAGTTCTAAAAAACCGACCTAAAAAGGAGAATACAAAATGATAATTTACATAAGTGAAACCGACAAAGGTAAGTTTAGTGTTTATGGTGATAGGCTAGTTTGCGAAACAGAACTTATAACAGTAATGTTTTTTGATAAATCGTTTAGCCCAAATAGCATGAATTATAGAATACTTACAGCTTACGAAGAGATAGGAACCGTTGCGGAGTTTAAAGAATTAAAGCAAGAAAACGCAAGGCTTGGTAATTTATGTGACAAGTTAAATAAAGATTATTTAGAGCAAAAAGAAATAAGTGCTTATGGAATTAAAGAGTTAAATAATACTATAAGGCAATTAAAACAAGCAAAACAAGAAGTAATTGATGAGTTGTTAGAGTGGTTGGTAAAAAATTATAATGAATTTGTATACGATGAATATAGCGATGTTTATACCAGTTGTATTACACAAAATAATTTAGAAGAAAAACTAAACGAGATGAAAGGAGGGA
>JALOBO010000300.1 GCA_023228225.1 Clostridia bacterium | reverse complement strand
ATATAAAGAATAGAAAATATTATGATTAAGATAGAAGTTCCATTATATATTACTTTGCCCCGCAAAACTAAGGCAGATAAAAAGTATATGCTGAACTTAAATCAGTACAGGAACTGGCACTATATCGTCAGCAACCAGCTCAAGCATAGGTTCTGTGAGGCTCTAGAATGCGTTCTGAGGGGTTTAAAACTAAAAGATGAGTTAGACATCACATACACATTATACAAGGGTTCAAAACGCAAGATTGACCGAGCCAATATATTATGTATAGTAGAAAAATTCTTTTGTGATGCCCTAACTTTTTATGAAGTAATCCCAGATGATAATGATGACTATATAAAAGCAACTCATTATTATAGTGATTACGATAAAGATAATCCAAGAGTAGAAATAATAATAAAAACATATGATAAATCAAATTAAGTGGGCATATCAAAGAGTGGTTCGTGGTTATGATGATAGGATTTTCTGGGGATTTGGCGAGTACCTTGAAATGATTATTCCAGCAATTAAATCTTTTTGCGAAGAAGAACTTAAAACTGAAGAGATTGGATTTAATAGAAATAGAGAACAAGCATTTAAGAAGACATTGAAAATTATAAATGATTATGAGAATATGGATGTTCAAGAATATTTCTCTGGAAAAGGTGCCGATGCTAAACTTTGGAAACATTTTGGAGAGAATATAGGTTATTTTTGGAACTGATATGAATAAAAAACTAATAGCAATGGACTTAGATGGCACACTTTGTAAGGGAGAGAATTGGACAGAAGAAGAAATGTTGTTCGCCGAGCCAATACAAAAGAACATAGATAAAAATAATAAACTATACTTAACGAACCACATAATAATATATACAGCAAGACCAGATTGGTATAGAGCTGAAACAGTTTATTGGTTAAGTAAGAATAAAGTAAGGTATCACGCCTTAGTAATGGGTGATAGAAAGGTCGGGGCAGATATTTATTATGATGATAAAGCAAAAAACTTATGAAGCTATACACATCACCAAGTTGTTCTCATTGCCAAGCACTGAAAGCATACTTAAAGAATAAAGGAATAGATTTTACAGAGATAGATATTACAATAGACCAAGACTCTTTTAGCAAAGCTGTTACTAAGTCTGGAAGAATGGAAGTTCCATTGATAGAATATAAGGATAAATATTTGGCTGGTTTTAATATCAAAGAATTAGAAGAAATATTATGAAAAAAATAACAATAGAGTTTAGAATACCATTTACATTTCAAGTTAAATATCATAAAGATGGTTGGTCGGCAAAATGTATAGAATATGATGGAATAGTTACTGGTGGTAAGGATAAAAATCCTAGTGACGATGAAGTGATTGAAATGATGGAAGACTCAATTAAAACAGCATTTAATATATGAATAAACTTAAAACAATATTGTTTGACATAGAAACATCTCCGAACATTTCATATACTTGGGGAAAATATGAACAAGATGTTATAGAATTCATAGAAGAAGGATACATATTAACATTTGCATATAAGGAGCTTGGCAAAAAACAAATCAAGGCAGTGTCACTTAATGACTTTAATGGCAATGAAGAGAAACTGGTTAAGAAATTGTGGGAATTATTTGATGCTTCTGATATTTTAATAGCACATAACGGAGATAACTTTGATATTAAATGGGCTAATAGAATGTTTGCAAAATACAACATCTCTCCACCATCACCATATAAAACGATAGACACTCTCAAGGTAGCAAGACAAAACTTCAAATTTAATAGCAATAGGCTCGATGACTTGGGAAACTATTTGGGAATTGGTAGAAAGGCAAAGCACGAAGGGTTTAGTTTATGGAAGAAGTGTATGGCTGGTGATAAAAAATCATATAAAGATATGATAAGATATAATAAACAAGATGTTAAGTTGTTAGAAGATGTTTATTTGAAACTTAGACCATATATGAAAAGCCATCCGACAGCTAATATAAGTCCAGAGTTTATTTGTCCAGTGTGTGGGGGTAGCCATATACAAAAAAGAGGTTGGTCATTCACAAACGCATTTATGAAGCAGAGGTTACAATGTCAAGGTTGTGGAAAGTGGTTCTTGGGGCAACAAATAAGATATAAAGAAAAGAATAATACATTAAAATAATAAAGCAATATTTAGAGGTAAAGAAATATGATATTCAATAAAAAGAAAATACCATTTAGTGGTGCATTACAAGACACAGAAGATGTTAGAGATTATAAACTAGAAGAAATAGCATCTGTTGGAGTCCCAATATGGACAGAGAAAAAAGAATACAATCACTACACAATTAGAAATCAATCTAGCTCATATAGTTGTGTCGCTCAGAGCGTAGCAACATTATTAGAAGCAATGTTAAGAAAGAATGGTAAAGAGGTTCCAGTAAGTGCCAAGCCAATATATGTTGAAAGAACTAATGAGGGTGGTGGAATGTATTTTAGAGAGGCAATGGATATAGGTTCAAAGAATGGAAGCACTCTTGAATACCTAGTTCCTTCTCAAAATATGACAGAAGAACAGATGAACGATGACAGCGACATAACAATGTTTGATATTTATGTTGGTGACTTGTTATCTGG
>JALOBO010000299.1 GCA_023228225.1 Clostridia bacterium | reverse complement strand
AGATTTGAAAAAAATCTATGTTCCATGAAAACATATTATTCAGAATGCGATTCCTGTACTCGTGCTTGGCTAGACAGTATGAGTTCCCGTTCCATGCAATATTTTTTAATAATGAAAAACAGTGAAGTCATAGGAACTATAGAATCTTTAAATTATACTAAGAATGACCGTGACTTTTCATTTATATGGGGATTTTTGATAAAGAAGCAATTTCAAGGAAGGGGCCTAGGAACACAGGTACTGAATAAATTAAAGAAGATATATTCTGAAAGATTTTTGTTGTTGGATACGGAGCATAAGAATGTTTCATTTTATGTAAATAACGGTTTTAGATATTATGATGGAAATAAATTTATAAATGAAACAATAAAGATGTATTATACATAAATAAGTATGTCGTTCACTAGTAAAAAGGAAATTATTATGGCTTATCGTTCAACAGATGTTATGAAAATTAAAGTTCAAGATCACATAAGAAGGGTAAGGTATTTCGGAAAAGTTGCTCAAAAATTAGGATACTTTACCAATGATGAGTTGTTCAATAACACTATAAATTCCCATGATGCGGATAAATTATTTCCTGCTAATCTGGTTAAACAAAGTAAGCGCTTATATCCGGCATACGTTAAAAAGAATACTTTATGTAAAAAAGACGATAATGAGGTGAATGATGTAATAAATAAGCATATCCATTCTAACGCGCATCATCCAGAGTACTGGAGTAAATCAAAAGTTAATTTTCTCACTAATGGTGTAGACGCTACGCGTATGCCTAATCTTTATTTGACAGAATTGTGTTGTGACTGGATGTCAGTAAACGAAGAATTAGGAACAGGAAGTTTGGATTGGTACAATAAGGTAGTAGATACACGATTTATCTTTAGCACGGCACAGAAAGAATACATAAAGGATTGTTTGTTGAATCTCAGTCTGTACTCTTTAGACATTATGAAAAGAAAGTATGATTTGAATACTGGCGTGGTGTATTCAAATCCTTGTCTAAATTCTATACTTAAGTTTAATGCCATTTATAGGGATAAGCAGATCATTACTTCTCTCAATGACTGTGTGACTGTTTATCTTAATCATGTACCTTTACTAAGATTTACTATAAGAAAAGATTCTTTACTTGATGCGGACGGGCATAATGAAATATTGTTTTCTTCTACTTGCGGGAAAGAAGAATTAAAACGAATGATAGTAAATAAGCTATCTGCGTGCTAATAATAAATAGGAGATTAAGTATGGCTTTGTCAAAAACTGTCCAATATCATGCAAATCAAAATCTTACAGATGCAGAAAAATTACAGGCTAGGAAAAACATAGGGGCGGCTAAAGATGGAGCTGGAGCTTCTGAGAAAAATATGGTAACCGTAAATCCATCCGCGGATGAGCAGATTGGAATTTCTTATAAAACGTTTGCAAGTGCCCTTGCCTATGTGAATGGGCAAACTCCGTCGTCGGAAAATAAATGGATCATAAGGCTTCCTACAGGATTGTTTAATGAAGCTATATATGTAAATGATTATATATGTGTGGAAGGAAACAATACTGTACTTACTTCTTCTGTAATAACTTTTGCTGCTACAGCAAAAAATAATTCTTATATAAAAGGATGTACTATAAAAAATAGTTCATCCGTAGTATTTGTAAGTTCTTCTAATTCCGTATATGCTGTGTTTATAGGGTGTACCATAACTCAATCAGGGACGCTAGTTACTTTAATTGATAATCAATATTTATATTTTTATGATGGAACTATGGAATCTACTAATAGTTTCCTAGGTTATTCTTCTGATGTAAGTAGTGTACAAATACTAAATTCATACGTGCATCAATGCGCTTTAAGTTATTGTTCCCTACACTATTGTATCATGGATTCAGTCACTAGTACTAATTCTAAAATTTATAATTCATACATAATAAAAGGATATTTTATAGGAAGTAGCGTATTTTCTTCTTTTATATCAGATGATGGAATACGGATATTAGATTCATCATCTTCCTTTCTTATAGAAAATTGTACTTTATCAAACATGAATGTTACTTTTTATGCAATATCTAGCTATGAGAATGTGATATTTAAAAATTGTTCATATACTGATGTTGATTTTAAATATGATGCAACCTTAGCTATTCAAAGTACTAAATTATATAGTGAATATGGTTGCAGCGGAACTATAAATACTTCTTCTGCCAGCACTACTTATCCATTTATTACTGATTTAAATAAATATTGTGTTGGGGATATTTATAATAATTCTATCAGTGGATTAATCTCTAAAGATGTTAAATCTGCCATAGATGAACTTGCAGCTAGGCCATTGGTTGGAAATGCTGAAGACGTTTCTTATGATAATACTACAAGCGGCATAGCTGCTACAAATGTTCAGGCAGCTATCGACTCTTTAGCTTCCGGGCAATACACAAGTGCCAATTATTTTATAGGAAGCTACGTAACAGAAATTTTATTAACAACTACTATGCAGGAGCTTCCAGTTACAAAGTCATCCGGAAGTTTGTCCTATGTTACGGGTACAGGTTTGACGACAACAGATAATTTATATCATTTTACTTATACTATAA
>JALOBO010000298.1 GCA_023228225.1 Clostridia bacterium | reverse complement strand
TAGGGCACGGCTTGGTCGCCTATGATACCACCGCTATCAGTTTTAGCGCCACTTGCATATTTACCGCTTTCTGCGGCACGTTCAGCGGCTGTCGAGGCTCGCGCATATTGATTCAACCCTTTATTCCAATAAACATCTGTATCTGGCATCCCAATTGGTCTTTCTTCACCCGGAATGTAAGCCGTCATAACACCATTTATATCTTTAACATCAGCTCCGTATTGTTCTTTCACAAATGCGATTTTTTGCTCTTCCGTAAGGGCTGTTTCAGGCATATTCGTAATTAATGGTGAAATATATCCTTTTGCCGCGTTATCACCTAATATTTCATCGCGATTTGTGCCCCAAAATAATTCTCTTTCCGAATAACCAGCATCGTTTTTATACACATCATGAATTGCACTATACGACCATAACGCATCTTCAAGGTCGATGTTATCACCTCCTCCGCGCGCTGTAACGTATTTTTCAACACCTAAAAACTGGTTTGTTTCGCCAACAGGCACGCCAGCATAAAATTTAGATTCTCCATCATCGTTAAAATATAAAGCCATTAACGAATCATCAGTTAAATCGATTGGTGTTTTATTGTAATCGTACCACACGCTCGAAAACGGTGTTGCTTCACTACCCTCACCGTGTGTAAACGCGGGATTATCAAAATCACCCACCATACCGGCTTGCTCTTCCGCACTGTAAGCATACGAGTATAAACCAGTCGCAAAATCATAATATATTTTTGAACTATCGGCAGTTTCGATTATTTTACGCCCTTCTTCGTAAGATAAATTTAAAACATCTGGCGTGCCAACTAATTTTTCGTTATTAGAACCCACAGTTTTTGGGGGCGGTATTGGGCTTGAGTTATTATAATTGCGATTTGGGTAATTTGTGTTTGTTTTAGCGCTCGCACCCGGTGTTACAATATTGCCATACTCGCCCACAAAATTTTGAGTGGGTTGAGTATAACTGCCAACAATAACGGGTTTATTTGGTGTAATAACATTATTAAACGATGTTGCATCTGCCCCTTTTGATATAGCCTCTTGTTTTTGCGCTTCTGTGGCGGTGCCTAATGATATGGCAACGCCTGCCTCTGAGTTGCGCCAATTGCTTGCATAATCATTGTTATCTACTATAACAGGGGTTGATATGCCAGCCTGTGTGGGTGTTGCACCTTGGGCTACAGCCTCTTGTTTTTGCGCTTCTGTGGCGGTGCCTAATGATATGGCAACGCCTGCCTCTGAGTTGCGCCAATTGCTTGCATAATCATTGTTATCTACTATAACAGGGGTAGATGAAGGAGGCGAAGGGGTAGACGGTGTTGAATTGGTAGAAGGTTTTGCGTAGCTTTCGGGCACGCTGGCAACAGCCCCATTAGACCATGTATATTGGACGTGTACCATTTAATCACCCGCGGCACTATTACACCAATTGGAGCTATATGCCGCCATTATACCATAACCTCAGCAGGGTTAGCACCGCATGCAATAATAAAATCATAATCTTCAGGCGTGCCAATACCTAAACTAATGTTAACGCCAGATTGTGTATTTCGCCATTCCGTATAATATCCAACATCATACGGATTTGCACCATTTGCGATGCAATACAGTTTATCATTAACACTAGCTATACCTAAACTTACACGCTCGCCAGATGCAGAATTATGCCAATTTACATCATTAGATTTAACATCAACGTCCGAAAGCATGTTTGCGGTCATGCTCGCGCACAAACCGAAGCCGAGCCACACACAAAAAAGGCATAAACAGCCAATTAATATACTTTTTTTAACAATTTCTAATTGTTTTTTATTTTCGACTTTTGTCATGAGTAGTCGTCACCACCGTTATATTTAAATGTATTTGTTAGAAAAAAAGATGATTTTAGTTAAATTTAGGAAATTTTAATAATTTGGATAAATGATTTTGAATTTTTGCGTATTCAATCGCGGCAAAATCGTCTAAGTCTAAATAATGACCGGCTAATACAGATGATGGTTTTTTGCCAGTAAGGCGTTCTACTGCGGTTTGAGGCACTTTGTTTAATATTAATTCGTTGCTGAAGAACTTTCTAAGCGTTTTTGGGCTGTATTCGAGCTTTCCGCGGGCGTATTGCGTCTGATTTAATTCAAAAGGTGTAATATGTTTATCTAACATGTGTTTGCTTTTAATGTTTTTTAAGGGGTCGTAAGTCAACAACATTTTTTCTGCTTCGTGCGAATACGGAAAATAAAGATAATATTCGTTTTTATTACCAGAACTAAACTTTTTGCAATTTACTCTTAACACAGTGTTTTTTAATTGTGTACCGTATTTGCGCTTTGTTTCTGGGTCAGATGGGTTTACAACATCAATTAATTTTGTGCGTTCAAATTCGGATAAAGCCAAAAAGCGTCTTAACGTGATAATACGACATCCTGACATAACAAGCATCCACAAAAACGGCTTTGCGCTGTCAATAGTGTCATAATACCACGTTTCTAAATCATCTAATGGTATATTTAAAGCAATTGAATCTAATCGGCTACCTTCGTTAGTTTCCGAATTTAACAGTTTGCGTTTCCACTGGGTGAAGGTATAACCAT
>JALOBO010000297.1 GCA_023228225.1 Clostridia bacterium | reverse complement strand
GAAAATGCTAAAAAACACAGTGATTATAGCATATCCGATGTTGTAACAACTCGTGATGAACCAAAAGGTGAACTTGGCGACATTACTATATTTAATGACGATGTATATATTTTAGTATTTTGTGTTGAGACGACATTGTATGATTTACAAAATTATAATTTACCAAATCGTAATTGCCCGTTTTGGGAAAGAGAAGGTTTTAACACTCGTGACGAGTATCTTACTGAAATTATGAAAATATACGGAAAGGATTTAAATAGTAAATTATATGTTCATGGGTTGAAAGGTTATAGATGATGTCAAACTCTTTTGATAATCAAGAACTTGTTGCATATGTTAAACAACAGATATCTGAAACTAATACTTATTATAGTAAAACCGCTAATGATAACACTTGGACTGAGGGTTTTATGAAAGGTTACAATGAGGCACTGTATGATGTGTTGAAGTATATTGGTAAAAGTAAGAATGTCAAAGTTATGAAAAGTGATAAGCAGACCGATGTATATTATTGTGCTACCGATTACTACGATAGTTTATATGGTGTGATTCCTGTTGAACATCGAAGATTTGTAATTTGTGGTGTGGGGAAATCTGTGGAAGAAGCTTTGGCGGATGTATCAAAATATTGTGAGATTGATGACTTTAAACTTTCAGATGTAGATGTGTTCAAGTGTACAAAGGAGGTGTTTGACCGTTTTAATAGTGGGCAAATTAATGATGATTATGTATGGCGAGATGAAAAAGTTGATTTTGCTATAAAGTAATTAAAATAGATATATTTATAATACATTAACTCTAATAAGTAAGTGATGAATTCGAATCAAATCATGAGAATGATTGACTGTACGACTGATGACTATTATTTAAAAAAGATTGATTTATCAGTATTTGTTGCAATTATGCGGTCGTATTATCCTGTTATAAATGCAATGCGTGAATTATCAGACGGTCAATCAACAAATCGGAGAAGGTTGATTAATTATGTTGATGCCAAAATAGAAACTGCAAAAACATTCGATGGAACTTGGATTAGTAATGATGCTGAAACATGCTGTAACACATGTAAAAATTCTTATGCAATTCTTAATGCGGGTTTAACTGGTTGTAATGTTAGAAGTGGTAGATTGTTGCCGAGTGAAAGAATTTGTTGTAATTGGTGTGCGAAAGAATGTTTATGAAGAAATTATGTTTGGATAGCGATATGTTTTCGTTTAACGAATGTCATAATGTTATAATTTTACCCGGTATTGTAACTAAATATAAAAATAAAGATTTTATTAAAATTACAGAAAATATTTTTAATAAATCATATACTGCTCGAATTAAATCGGTTAATTATTATAGACACTGTGATATTCCAAATTTTAAAGATTGGCACATGGCGCGTGTTTTAAAAAGTAAGGGTTATATCGATTCGCTTGAGAACGATAAAGCGCTTGAAAAATATTCTAATAAAATTATGAGTTATTTGCAACCACAATACACCGAAAAATCGGTTGTAACGGTTATTACAATAGCGTTAGAATTTCATCAGGTTGGTTATGAGTATGTTTCCAAGAACATGTTAGGAGAAAAATCAGAATGACATTTAATAATGAAGCTAAAAATCCATTTGAAGCGTGGAGAAATATTACACAGTTTTTTTTATCTACGAATAAAGATTTGATTCGTGATGAAAAATATGTTACATATAATGGTGTAATTGTATCAACTATTGAAAAACCAACAACAATTGTAGGGAAAAACCATAAGTTTTCGCAAGACTATGGGGACGCCTATGTGAAACAAGTCGTTGAAGGGTCTGAAAATGATTTTATTTATACATATCATAAGAGATTGTTTGATTATGATAGTGTAAATCAGATTGAATATATTGTAGATGAATTAAATCGTGATAAGAAGTCAAGACGCGCTGTAGCTATTACATGGCAACCAAAAATTGATGAAAAATTGGAGGATGTACCTTGTTTGCAGTTTGTAAAATGTTTAAATCAAAATGGTGCTTTGGATATGACGGTTATGTTTAGGAGTCACGATATGTTTTTAGGCTTTTATATGAATGTAATTGGTTTATCAGGCTTAATGCAGTCGATTGCAGACAAATTGAATCTTAATGTTGGCAAATTAACAGTAATTTCATTGAGCGCGCACGTTTATATTAAACGTGATTCTGATGATATGCGAAAATTATTAAATAATTATTGGAATGGGTGAAAAGTATGATACCTGAATCTATTATAGTTATTGCAATGGGTGCGTTATCTGCAATATTATTTATTGCTACATTTGAATGTTCGAATATTTTAGAGTATTCGAATTTATCTAAGAAAAAACAAGGTCTCGTGTCGCTGGTTTGTTTGTTATTTGTTGTTGGTCTTGTAGCGTCTGCTGTTTTTACCGGTGTTATAATAGTTGCTTCCGACAAAGAAGTGATAAATCCAGATGAAATAGTAAGCAATGATTTGTTGCGCGCAATATCGAGCGATGTTTATTCTGCGGGCAATGTTCGCGGTTTTATTTTTATTACTTCTGGGCAGATTAACAGTGTACCTGTTTATACATACTATTATTTAAATGAAAATGGAAA
>JALOBO010000296.1:1926-2596 GCA_023228225.1 Clostridia bacterium | reverse complement strand
GAAATAAAGCAGTATATGCAAATGTACATTTATGAAATGACACAAATGCTGTGCAGTCGTGGGGGTCAGAGCGTTTTCAGCTCAGTACAGCTTACTCCAGGTGTACAGAAAATGTGGAAAAATAGACCTGCAGTATACAGAGGTAAAGTATGGGACGGCAAGCAGGCACCTTTAAGAACTTATGGAGAGTTTGAGAGGGAAGTACGTTTAGCGTTTAAAACATTTATGGAAGTAATGTTAAAAGGTGATTATTGGGGTAAGCCTTTCAACTTCCCTAAGCCAGAGGTTTCCATAGAGCCGGACTTTATGACCGAGGATGAAGAGTTTAACAGCTTGCACCCTGAGCTTCCTACTTACAAAGAGCTCTACTTTAAAACGTTTGAACTTGCTGCAAAGTTTGGTACACCTTACTTTGATAACCAGTTGCCAGAGTATAGAAACGCTGGAAAGGGTGTTTCTTGTGTGCAATGCTGTGCTTTCTTCTTTAATGATGAAATTAAGGATGACGCAGAGTTTGAAGATAAAATGAATTTCAAAAATGGTGCTCATTTCTCTATGGGGTCCTGGCAGGTGACTTCACTCAACTGCCCTAGAGCAGCTTACAGGGCAGAGCATGACGATAACGCACTATTTAGGGAGCTCAGGGCTTTGCTAGATAGTACGGTAGAAT
>JALOBO010000296.1:0-1916 GCA_023228225.1 Clostridia bacterium | reverse complement strand
AAAATTTAATTGACAAAAATAGAATACCATTTGCACTACAGCGACCTATAGACCCTAACACTGGAGAGGTTGGAACTGTTGAGGTTGATTTTAGTGCCCTTGTGAATACTGTTGGAGTAATAGGAATAAATGAAATGGTGCAGTACCACACAGGCAAGCAAATTCATGAAAGTAAAGCAGCTTACAAACTTGCAATCAGGGCAATGCTTGAAATGAAGCTTTATGCTCAGAAGCTTTCAAAAGAAAATGATATAACTATTGCACTTGCGCGTACTCCTGCAGAGACAACAGCACAAAGGTTTGCTGTTAGTGACTTACTGCATGAGGAATACAAGAGCAAAGCGGCAACTGTAATAAAAGGGGATCTTGCAGCAGCCTTACAGCAGATAGGCAAGACAAAGGACTTACCCATTTACTACACAAACGGCACACATGTAGCCGTTAACGCAGATATAACACTGCCTGAAAGAATTGGTTATGAGCATACCTTCTTCCCTGTGGTAGATGGTGGGAATATCCTTCATATCTGGTTAGGTGAAGGCAGCTCAAGACCTGAAGGGTTAATGGACTTTGCTATGCAATTGGCTAAGAATACTCAGGTGGGTTACTTTGCCTTCACGCGGGATATGACAGTTTGCACAGCAGAAGGCTCTGTAAGCAACGGGTTACACAACAAATGCCCTAAGTGCGGATCTGATAAAGTACAGCACTTGTCAAGGATCACTGGATACCTGCAGGCTGTAGAGGGTTGGAACGCAGGAAAGAGGCAGGAACTTAAGGACAGAAAAAGAGTAGAGATTTAATTTATATAGCCTTCGTTTGTAATGAATGATTCTTTATATAGAGCCTATCATTACAAATGACAGCCTAAAATAAATTTTTAATTCTGTTTGATTCTCAAGCAATAACTTTATATAGTTATGAATCATAGGTAAGGATGTAAGTTAAGTTAAAATGAGGTGGTATAAATGTGTAAAAATTGTTTTGATGAAAAGAACAAAACTATGTATCATGGAACCTGTAAAAAATGTGGATCAGATGTTCTAAGAATGGAAAATCTCTGGTCGGGATATGTAGAATACGGTTGTCCAATGTGTAAAATAAGTGTAGAGTCGCGTGAATTTTACACTGTGTTTGATGATGAGAACTCAAACCCTGATCTTGCTAAAAAGTTAAACTAACTGTGGAAGTTAAGTAAATCCAAATGAGGTGGTATAAAATGTGTAAATGTGCAAATTGTAAGAAAGCTTTTAGGTGTTCCGAGGGTGTTGTTTTTATGTGCAGAGAAAAGCAGTCTGAATTTTTCAACAGAAGGGTACTATACACTAATACATGCAGCGTAGGCAAACAGGGGTAAGAATGACTGAAGTAGACCTGTATAAAAAAGTTTTACTGATTGAAGGTGAAAACAAACAAATTGATATATGTATTGAGGAGATGAGTGAATTAATACAGGCTCTCTTAAAGCGTAAAAGAGGTTTAAAGAGTAATATATGTGAAGAAATTGCAGATGTTGAAATAACACTGGCTCAAATGAAGCTTACCTTCAATGAAGGAACACTTGTAGAAGATTGGAAAGCTTTTAAATTACATAGATTGGCTGAACTGTTTGGTTATAAGGAGGAAGCATAATGGTAAATTATTATGAATTACAGAAAACAATAGGAGAGACTGAACGATTTCTTCAGAAGCTAAGAGACTATGAAAAACATAGTGATCCCTGGGGTAACTCTGAAAGTGCTGCAGCAGGTAGGGCAAGTATGGATCTTACAAACAGCTTGCTAGGTTTAGAGGTACAGCAGTAAGGAGAGATTAATTGTGTGGAAAGACTGCACTACATGTAAAAAGTATGATAGAAGTGTTTGCACTTGTGAAATACACGGGTATGGTACACAAGTGAATGAAAAATATAAGGA
>JALOBO010000044.1:9417-11418 GCA_023228225.1 Clostridia bacterium | reverse complement strand
TTTTATAGTATTCCCACAATTTCGGATTATTAATTTCTTTGAAAACTCGATCCTTGTCTTTTTCTACAAATTGTCTTAACCAATCTTTGTCCTTTTTTTTAAACTCATACAAACCTTTATAAAAATCTTTTTTAAATTTGATGCGATTGTTGACTATATTATAATCTGCAACGCTTGGTTCAAATCCACTTTCCAAGACCTCGATATTTATTTCATAAAAGTCTGTTTTATTAAATTTAGAAGATGTGTGATGCCACTCATTGCTTACCAGAAAATATTGTTTTAAGTCAGATAAGGGCATTTGCGAGATTATTTTTAGCGATAAATCTTTTGCTAAATTAATTTCCTTTTTATCTATCAAGGTTTTTATGCTATTCAAAATTTCGGATTTAGACCATTGAGAGATTGGTTTCATTCCCTCTTGCCGCGCCAAAGCAGCATTGACACTCATTGAATAATCAACATACCCACTCATCTCTGATAAAGGGCGCTCAAATTTTTTGAATTTCTCATGTGAACCATTTTCTGCAAGAAATTCTCCACTTTTATCACCGTGTCCTGCTGGCACATATTCTTGCAATCCGCCCGATCCATTTTGTTTTTTTGGCATAGTTTTTATCCTTTCTTAAATAATTATACATCTATCCGGATAATAAGCGACCTGGTTCTTTTGGGCAAACGCTACATATCTCTCATATAATACATTTGCTTTCTCTTTTAACGCAAGCGCCTCATTGCGGTCAATTTCGCGCATTAGCACTGATTCGGTTTTAATTGATCGTATCTTGCGTTCCGTCGCTCTCATCTTGTCATTTATCAAACGCTCTTTCTTAATGTCCTTGCCCTCATAATCTTGGGCTGGTCTTGTGCCTTTTTGGTAAGCAATCAATCTATGGCGGCAATTAAACCCGACAATGATGTTGTTTTTGTATCCATACTTATCCACGATATTAACGATGCCGTTTAGCGAATAAACTTTGCGGCTGCCCTCTTTTTTCCCAGTCCACATTGTTTCATCGGTTGGTGGTAATGACTTACTAACTAACTTGCCTTGCCACTTGGCGCATCTTTCCGAACAATCGGCGTGGGAACTTAACCACCAAAGGTCATTTTCGCTTGTATAAACATTATCGAGCATTTCCATTTGGCTTTTTGATCGCATATCAAGTTCGGTCTTTTGCCACAAGGTCATCGGTCTTTTGCCAATCGGCATCGTTCCCGCTTGCTCATTAGCTAATCGCTTAATCTCTTTTCTTAACTTAATCCCATAATTTTGAATATTGACACTACCGTATGTTTTGTAATCGCTAAATTGCGGTTCTAACACTTTGAATTGCCCAGATTCGACTTTTTTGGCGATAGCGTATGCTTCTTTTGGTGTTTTTGGCGGCGAAACTTGGCGAAACGCGAAGCTAAACCCGACTAATCCTAAAAACATAATCATTTTGGCATATTGCTTTTGAATTTCCTTTGTTGCGAAGTAGTGTAAACCCGCAATATATTCTTCTTTTTCCGGCAAATCTTCTGGTATCTTTTTGGCAAATTCGCCAATCACATCGTTAATTTGCTTTTGAAGTTCGATTTTCGACCATAAATTAAGAGAATACGCGCTGATAAATTGCTTTATCTTGGTTTCGGCTCTTGCCAATTCCCTTAAAGTGATGTCAGTTGTTGATACTCCATTTGTGGTTTCCATTATTCATAATTCCCAAAACCATCTATTTGTGCTTTTCTTTCTGCTTTAATCTCGTTTTGCCTATTTTCGGCATCGCTTACTAACTTGTCGAGTTGTTGCTCGTCGGCATCGGGATTAAGCGTGGCAATCGCTTCTCTTAATGTGATAAAGCCGGCATCGTATTTCTTCATCGTTCTTTCAAGTAATCTATCTTGATTCACTAAACTCGGCGTTGCGAACTTGATTTCGACATTATCGGGTATCTTGTTGTAGTTCAAAACCACTTGGATAAGTTCATTTAGGGCTGGCTCGAAATCTTGGCGATG
>JALOBO010000044.1:0-9407 GCA_023228225.1 Clostridia bacterium | reverse complement strand
CAGTGTGCTATCGGTTTCCTCATCAATTTCAGTTGCGGTCTTTTCGATTGCCCCAGCGGTTAAATAACTTGCAATAACTTTTGGCGACATACCAATCGTAGTAGCAATTAGTTTCAAGGTGTCATCTATGCCTTGTCGCCATTGGTCTACTCTTAACTCGTGCTGATACACTATCGGCTTGTTCTTATCCGGATCGCCTTTATATTCAAAGTTCGGAGTTTCCATACCATCTAATGCCCTACTGCCACTACCGACTAAATCACTTTGCGATAGTGTGCTCGGAATTGCGACAATACCTTTTCCATTGTAGGCGTCACGAATCGACCAGGCATAATAAAGTTCATATCTCATCAAATACGATAATGTTTGTTCGATAACGGAAGTGCCAAAGCAAGTTTGCGAAAGTGAAATGTTAGTTCCGCCATATTTTAGCAAGACCGCTCCTAAATGCTCATCAAATGGCAAGCGTTGAGGTTGATTAACCATTATCATTCCATAATCGCTGTTAACCTTGTTTCTTATACTTCTTGGTATTGATTCCCACATTAGTCCTTTGTCGCCAGAAAGTGCCGCCGCCATATTTTGATGCGAAACCGCTGTTCCACTATAACGATGGACTTGGTATTCGACCACGGGTATTTTTGAACCGACATCGAATGTATATTTAGCACCCTTCAATTCAAAGGTTTTCTTTTTGGTTGTATCCAAGAAATAGCGATGCTCGACCAAAAAATATTGCGTCTTGTCCTTATTGGTATCGGTATAACCGCGAATGAAACAAGTTAAATCGTGAAGTTTGCCACGAAAGTCGGTGGAAAAATAAAAATAATCTAACCTTTCAGCACGACACCACAATTCGCCACCGGCGGTTGAGTTGAGTTTCAAAAGCGATGTGCCAAGGCCGATTGCATAGGAAATGCCCTCTTTGGTTGATTGAGTGAAATTGCTTGTTGCCGCCCATTTATGCGATATGAAATCAAGGCCATTCATCCCTTTTGTGTTAGAGCCATTTTTGAACGATATTTGCTTTCCGGTAATTTGCGAGGAGATGCCACGAACCAATGCTTGGGCAATTCTTGTTGAGAAGATGCCTTGATCGGCGTTGTGGAAATCGGGAACATACCCATCTAACCACCAAGCCGCTCTTTTAACTACACGATGGTAGTAATCAAAAAAGGTTGGGTTGGCGAAGGCATAGAAAATTGTGTTATTGCTATATGAGTAAGTGTTATTAACTAAAATAGATGCCCCTTTTTGGAAAGCGTCAAAGTTCATCACACTTAAATTGGCTTCATTTCCCATTACATAGCACCTCGCTTTCTCTAATTATATATTAGTTGTCTTTTGGTTCTTTACTATCTTTTTTTAACGAATTTTGCAAGCTGATGAGTTGCTGGCGTTTATTTTCGACTTCTTCATCGACATTAATGCCAAGTTTCTCGGCGATTAAAGACACGATAATCGCAATATCGTTTGCGGACATGTTCAAAAACTTTAAGTATCCATTGGTATCTCTAATCTCACGATATTGTAATTGGCGATAGTCCTTTGCAGATAATTGCCTAATATCGGTTTCTTTATCTCTCATACCGATTGATTTAACTACTTGTGGCTTGTTCGCTTCTTCAAGTGCTTTCTTGATTTTTTCCTTTACTTCTTCGGCCAGTTCAATCTTCTTGTCTTTGTTTTCCATGTTTTGTTTCCTTTCAATTTATGGATTTCGTTTTATGCGAGTTCATAATACTCACTTCGATTATATTTTACAACCTCTAACCAATGGAGGTTTTCGGGATTCTTGAACCAAAAGCAAATTCCGTAAGTATAGGCATCGCTGGCATCGTTGGGAATTATTGGGTCATAACCCGTTTGCTTTTCGTTCCATATCAGCATATCGAGTTGCTTGGCGAGTGGGTGTTCGCCGAACTTGGTGTTTATAAATCTATTTTTAGCATAATCGTAATAACCCTTGAAATCAATTATGAACGACATATTCTTTGCGATGACGCTTTGCACAATGTCGACCATTTGCATTATCGTCGGTTTCTTGAACGCATAGACTTCGGCTCGGTTTGAGAAGAAGTATCGCAACGCTTTTACCATTTCAGGGGCAGCACTATCAACAGAGAAGATTATAGGAACTCTTGCTTGTGGATCGTCGAGATTGTGTTGCTTCCGTAATTGCGAGAACCACACCGACACAAACTTTTCGACAAGTTGAGCTGATGCATAACTTCCACTTTGAATTGGATCGTGATAGAACATCTGCAACACCATGGTCTGCCCGCTTTCCAAGATAGCGATTGGCACTAATACTGTGCTATCGTTTGTGACTGCACTATCTACACCAATTACCATTCCCACTATTCTTTGTTTTAAAAACTTATACTTTTTATCAACACTTATTAACTGCTCTGGGATTAAATGCTTTTGAATATCGAACATCGGATACACTGAACCATAGCCGCCACTTGCTTCTCCCATATAAAACCATTCATAATGCTGGCGGTTAAACAATTTGTCTTTTAGTATTTCTTTCAAATCGACATCGTTGAGGAATGGCAACACATCGAGATAAGAGCTATGGATAATCGTGTAATCGGCGTCATCTTGTTTGAGCGATGCCCAGACATTTATCCAATGCGATTTTTGTGCCGGTGGGTTGAACAAGAACAATATTAACCAATTATCAGGGTCGAGCAATCGGCGGAATGACGCCAATGCTTGTTCTAAACTTTCGCGATTTTTGGTTTGTTGAAGTTCATCGAGCACAATCAGTGATACCGGATGTTTGGTTTTTAGTGATTTAGTGCGGTCGAAGTCCGCGCCACCAATTCCCACAAAATATGCTATACCGCTTCCATCTCGCTTTCTAATTCGCAAAGGCGCTTTGCCATAAGTGAAGCTCGCCTCCAAACCAAGTTCGCTTGCCATATCAATTATCTCGGCATAATCACTTGTTTCCAAATCGCTATAACTATCGCGGCAAACGATGACATCGCGGTTTTGAGTTGACATAAGGGTTAATACCGCTTTTTGCGCCGCCACTTTTGTCTTGCCAGCATCTCGACCAGACTTGATAACAACATACCCGCTTTTTTTCTCAAAGACAGGTTGATAAACTTTTGGCGTTTGAATCTCCGCTTTTAATGATTGCATTTAATTGCTCTTTCTAATTGCTATCTTTGGGATCGATATTGACTAATTGGTTGGTAATCTGATTTTCGATTTGACTAACCCTATCTTGCTGCTTGGTCGCATCGATTACTTGAACATTGATTAGTTGGACGGTGTTGTTCGCTCTATCTTCCTCGACGGTCTGACCTAAATAGTTTTTACCCAGGAAGATTGCCATGTTGGAATTGATTTGCGCCAATTTGAATTGCGCCCTTCTCAATGATACTTTCCCAACTGTCGAGTATTGTTTCCAAATTTCCTCAAAGGTTTGACCTTCGTAATTGTCTTTGCACCACCTTAAAAGCGTTGCATAAGTTGTATTGAAAAAACTCGCTATTTCCTCCATGGTGCAAAGTAAGCCGCAAAGACTTTCAAATTCCTTTTTGTTGATGCCATGGCCGACCACGCCATTTTTGCTTCCTTTGATTCTTCCCATAATGTCTTTACTTTCTACCGTTATAATAAATACTAAAAACTGCTTTGTAAACACTAATATAATAAATTACTAATTAAATACTAACTAACTTACTTTGGTTATATTCCATATAAAAAAACCAAAGACGGCATATTCTTAATGCGCCGCGTAGTGCTATATTAAGACAAAAAGACATAAAAAAAGCATCTATGTAAGTTTAGATGCCTTGATTTTTAATTACTTTTTGACATCGATGATATGACCGAACGCAATATCACTTATCTTGTATTTGGTAGAGTTATATTCGAGCTTGGATAATTGATAGTTGAAGGCAAGTTTCCACGCGAGCGTGCTGGTTGTGTTTAAGTAATCATTGTATTCTACTATACCAATACTAATTAACAAATACACATCTTTATTATCTACACTATAAGAATCTACCGGCGACACTTTCCAATGCCATTGGTCATTAAACGATGTATTGCCCAACGCTGAATTATTGGTAATGCTCTCGACTTCGATTTTGCCGCTCGTAATTTTCAGCACGATTTCTTCTGGTGTGTATCTGACTTCATTGCAACTCGAAAGCACCAAACCAAATAAAACCATGGCAAGAATCATTATCAATTTACTTTTTTGTATTAACTTATTCATTTTATCTCTCATTATTAGAATACCATATTATTTAGGTTTTTTTACAATCAAAATGACCGATGCGAGAAGTATACATGGCAAACGCTCGCTTGCCCCTATATTGTTCAAGAGTTGATCGGTATTCGTTGTATTTCGCGCAAGTGGCGTGGCAACCAATATGCCGCTCTGCACAATTTTGGCAGTTGCTGCTAATTTGCGGGCTGATGTTAAAGTTGTTGTGTTTTGGTTTAGGCATCTTTGTTCCCCTTACTTCCAAACAATAAGTCAAGTTTATCCATCGTGAGTTGTATCTTGTGTTTGGATTTTACTTTGCCCAAGTGATATTGCTTTAACAACTCTTGTATTGCTCTTAATAATAATTCCTTTTTGATATTTGCCATTGATTTTCCTTTCTCTAAAATAGGTCATCGCCGCCAACTAATTTTGATGGTGTTTTTGTGTTGGCTTGTTTTTTCAAATTCTCAATGCTGTCAATAATTTCATCGATGTTGCAACCATCGCCACTTGCATCGGCTGGCTTCGATACTTCTTGGTTAATGGGTTTAATGTTGTTTGCTAACTCGATAACCGCTTCATCTTCCCACCTGCCTTGATTAAGCCAAGTATATGGGTGGGGTATAAACGCACCATTGTCTTTTTGCCATTGATCGCTTTGCTTTTGTCCGTTGATACTTGCAATCATCTTTTCCAACAGCTCTCTATTAACCTTGTGCGCCTTGAACCAAATATGGCATTTTTGCTTACCAACTTTCCTTGGGTAATTATTCCAAAATATGTCAAATGGTTTTTCGACTATTTCCGCTCGTTCATCAATGCTCGGTTTTTCGACATTGATAGCATCGCTTTTTGATGCGGTGTCATTAGTTGTGTTTTTTTGTGCTTCAATTTTTGTATAATCGTGATTTTTGTTTTTTGATTTGATCGATGTTGTTAATAATATTGAATTTGAATTTGAAGTAAAACTTGAAACATAACGCGAGCGGCTGGTGGTCATTTGGTGGTCTTTTGGTGGTCTTTTGGTGGTCAAGGTGTATGCCGAATTGTCTTTTTTAACAAGTCTTTCCATCGCTTCTGGGTAGTTGGTTGGGTGGTATCTTTCCTTCCTTTTTATGTTATGAATCCACCAATGTTTTACCACACAAACCGATAGGTCATCAAAGTCTATAACAAACCCCTTGCAAATAAGCTCGTCAAACGCTTTTTGATTGACATTGATTGAACGCATTATTGTATTGCGGTTGTTAATTATTCCATCGTTATCAGCGTGGTAATTGAGCGCGATATAAAGTTTAATTGCCTCTCCTGACATTTCTAAAAACGCGTCGCTCATCATAATTTCATCACTGAAGTATCTTTTTGCCATACTACTTTATTCCTCCATTTTTACCACAGACATAGCAATCCACTTTCATCGTATATTCAATCTCTCGTTTCATAACTTCGGCACGCCCTAAATCGTCGGATAAGTGCATTAGAAACACTGCTTTTGTGTTTGATAAACCAAGTTGCCTTAACATTTTTTTTGTGCCAGCCAACGATAGGTGGTATCTAACTTGCCGCGTATATTTGAACACCTTTGCTTGATCGCCACTTTCGATTGCTTTTTGTAATACGATTTCAAGTTGTTTTCTAACATGATTGCACTCGATGAATATATAATCGAAGTTAAGTCCTTTTAACTTTCCTATATCGAATGTTCGCGTGTCATTGATGAATAGGATTGTGGTGTTGGTATATTTGTCATATATCACATAACCAACGCTCTCGACATCATGGACGGTGTTAAACGCATAGGCGTATACATCTTTTAATATTTCGCTCGACCTATCAATCTCCATTATGTGTGCAAGCGGGTTATCCTTGTAAGGTTCAAGTGTTTTTTCATTAGCGTATACATTGATGTTTCGATCAAGTAAGTCCGAAAGAGCTTCGCTATGGTCTTTGTGGGCGTGAGTAATCAAACAAGCTTTGATATTGCCAAACGCCAATCCGTTATCAAACATTCGTTTTTGAATATCTTTATATGGCAAACCGCACTCGACTAAAACACTTGTTAACCCCGATTCATTGGGGAACGCCATGATATAAGCGTTCCCACTACTCGAACTTGCCAAGCAATAAAATTGAATTTCCCTTTTAGAATGGAAGGTCATCTTCCACCACTCTCACTTCGCCATTATCATCAACCAGCGACTTGCTGCCGATATTTAGGATAGATGCAGCTTTTGCCCTTTTTTCGGCTTCGTATTGCTCTATTGTTTTACCATCGGTAGTTTTTAATGGGCTAATTGATTTTGACTCGCTAATCGCTGCTTGCGAGGGTTCTTCCACCTTTTCTGGTGCGGTGGTTTCGGGTTCTTCGTTCTCGTCTTTAATAACCCCAATAATTTCGGCAGCGGTTATTTGTTTCTTTTCTCGATATTGCTCGTAATCTTCAAAGGTGTCTTCATAAGCTTCTGAAATGAAACTATTATTGAAGTTCTTTGGATATTTCTTGGTGGCGTTGTTCATCATTTTCCGCTCAATCATAGCTTCTTTGCTTTGCGGTTGAAACCACGCCGACGAGATAAGCGTTTGCTTTTCTCCCTTTATATTCGTGAATGTTCTTAATGATTTATCGTCTAACATTTCATCCAGGGTCATTCCGCTAATCTTATCCATAATTATTTCACGAACGTCATCGGTAGCATAGCGGCAGTTGTTCATAATATGGGCTTTTAGGTTAGTTGCGACTTCTTCTCTATCGCTTATCAACCATTCTACGCGTCCACTATTTGTAATAACCGCATATACTACCTTTTCAATTTTCCCAAAATATGATTTTGGCTTCCAAGTCGGCGGTTCAATCTCTCTACCCCTAAATGATGGGTATGTGAACTCATCGCCTTTTCTAACTTTCCAAGCTTGGTCCACACTATGGACATCTTGTCCATAAGTTCTCAAAAGTTTATCATTTCCACTTCCTTCAACATTGAACTCGAACTCTTTGCGAACAATGACATTATTTAAATACACTTTTCGTATTTGCAAGAAACATTCCCTGGGGATCGCGTTGGCATTTAACCTTAATAATGCGACTTGCGATAAAACTTTGGTAATGTTGCTCTTGTCGAAATCGTTAATAGTTAAATTGTTGGCGATTGCGATTTCGTGCATTTTGCTAACAGCGGCAAATACACAAGCTCTTTGCTCATTATCGAACTGAATATTATTATCTTGTAATGTTCCGGCGACACTATCTAAATAAATAGTTTGCGCCTTTTGTAGTGCTGATTTAAAAGTTTGGGCCTTGGGTGTTGAAATCTCGTTTTTGACTTCATCTTGCGTCAACTTGCTTTGTTCCATTATGTGAACTCCTTTGCTTTGTATTATATCATATTTTATAGTTTTTTACTATATTAACTTACCTTTTATTAAACCATTATCATTTCTTTAACTCCTTTTGATAATCAAATATACTTAATTGCTCATGCGTTCCACCCTATGCCATCATCTTCGAAATCGTCATGAACCAGAAACATATATAGAGCAATTCTGTTGCCATACATTCAATCAGCGATTTCCTCTTTGGTTGCGTTTGTTTTTTTAATGTCGTTTATTACTTCCCAAACTTGTTTTTTCATATCTTTTCCATTTCATCTTTAATGTGATTCGTTGTTTGATTGTCAGTATTTTAATTTTTGTATATCGCCAATCGCTTTTTGCCTGACTATACATTTCTTGTAATTGTGCTTTGGTCTTTTTATCATTTTTGAATAACTGCGTTTGAATGAATATTGCCATCGGAATTGTAATCAATTTTTCGGGTGTCCATGGCATATATAGAAACGCGACATAACTTATCGCTATCCACACTACCCAATCGGGTAGATTCATCGGCACAAACGCTATCACATACCACATCCCATTAGTTATGATCCAAGCGATACCAAACGATATCAAGAAACGCCAATTTGTAAATGGCTTAAAGTATTTCCACAACCAAGCAAGCAAGCGTTTCATAATTTTTTCCTTCTTTATAAAAGGCCTATCAGCTCTTTATAGTCTGCTGGGCTAATTGACATCGGTGGTTGCGAAGTATCTGCAAAAGTAATGGTCGGCCAAGCATAGCCTGATAATGGGTCACCGTTAGAGAGCGGTGTAATTGCCAAGATGTCTTTTCTGATAATCAACCCAGATTTTAACTTATAATAGTTTTATTTTTTCATAATTTTTCCTTTCGCGGTTCTTCCGCACTTTGTGTTGGCTTACAATTTTAATAATTTTTCGAGCGTGTCGGCTAATATGGCGTATGCCCTTTCTAACTTGTCATGCTCGATGGTATCGGCTTCATCAACTTTGCCAAACTGAACTTTGTCGTGAATTGCTTTGATTTCTAATGTGGTAATCTTATAACTAATATCACACATAGTATCGCTGACCCTATCAACTAATATTTGTTTCATATTTACCTCCTTTCCTTTGTTTATTCCTCAATTTCAATGTAGCCGCCCAAATCTACCTTTTTAACACCAGCAAGGTCAAACAAGTGCCTTAATTCGGTAAAATGTATGACCGCTGATAGTAATCGTATCGTCTTTTAGAATTTTATTTTCTCAATAATTTCGACTTCTTTAATCCACTCATTTTCAAACTCGGCGGTTGCTGATGGATCAATGTTATTGTAATTGCCGCCTATCCGCTCGATGATGGCTTCACCAACTTCATCTTCGCTATCGTATTCTTCACCGCGATAGAGATACTTAACAATTTTCTTTTTCATTTCCTTAATCTCCTTTTTGGCTTGTTTGAACTCTTTTTTGAGTTCTTTCAGGTTCTCGCATAGAATCGTGATGTTGCGCTTATCAGCAAAATACGATATACCATAATAGGTTTCATCATCGGTGGTAATGATTTTGGTTATCATAACGCCATCTTCTTCTTTGATGATGCCTCGATACTTGACTTGTGCTGCGCTAATTTTTTCAAAGTTAATCATTTCGATTCCCCAACCAATCTATCATATAGTTCGAGTTCATCAGCCAACTTGCGATAATATTTATAAACGTCGTTATAATGTGGTGTGCCTTTGATACAGATTTGTAATTCTTCTTTAACTACTTCCATCTTGTTAATGTGTTTTTCTCTTACGGTCATAATTTCCATTTCTTATTATCTTATCATT
>JALOBO010000295.1 GCA_023228225.1 Clostridia bacterium | reverse complement strand
ATACCTTCACTAGCTGAAGCAAAAATTATTGGTACAATTAATTTATAGAAAACAACTATATTATTAGCAACAAAATTAACGGGGGTATCAACAATCGTTATATCTCTTATATAAAATTTATCTCCTATTCCACTACTTAAAACCCCACTAAAATCACTTTGTGTAAGCGTAGTTGAATAATTTTGGCTTGTGCCACTTAATGTTATACTAAATGCTTTTTTAACTGTAAAATCGCTTGTATTTGATATTTCAAAATTTCTAATACCACTTGTGGTAATATCACTAAATATCATGGATAAGACAATTGAGTAATTATTTAAACCATAAGTTGTAGTATTGGTATTAGAATTTAAAGTATAAAGTTTGTAATCTCCACGATAAATAGAACCAGTTACAATAGTTGGGGCTCCCACACTTGTATAATGGGCATTACTTCCGCCCCAATAACATACAATATTATCAGCCAAAGTTTGAGTGCCTAAAACAACGCTACTATTAGCATTAACATTTAAGTTTGTTCCGCTTGCAATAAAATTATTATCACCATCATATACCGAATAAGAATTAACAACCATTGCATATTTATTATTATTGAAAATTTTCAAACTATATTTTTTGCTCATATTTTTACCTTATTTTTATTATACACTTTCTACAAAATTAACAAAATAGACTAAATCTTTATTAAAGTCCTCTAAATTTTCTTCACTAACCCCAAAATAGACTAAATTTTTGTAAAAACCATTAGAAATATCGACTGAACAAGTTCGAGTTAGTGTATTTTTATCTAAACTATATTCAAGCGCCCATAAATTGCTTATAGGATCTTCTGCATACACTTTTTCGGTTTTTGTATCATTGAAACTTATATAATAATTGACATCGCTAGTGGCTCCATTTCGGTAAAAAGCAATAACATCATAATAATCAACGCCACCATTTGGTCGATTAATAATTTTAAAATAATTAATTGTACTAGAAATCGAACCCCATTTTACTTTTAAAAATGGCGTGTCTTTATTTTGTGTATTTAATTCCACAAAATTACTTACATTTGTTAAACTTTCAATAAAATCAGTATGCAAATCTTCGCTTAAAACAAGTGTATCGGTGATTTCTATTTCATTATATTTGTTTTCTTGTAAATAATTACTTAATTCATTTAGTGAAATAAAATGACTAGTCCAAGCAAGATCATTACTATTTGTGTAATATTCAATTTGCAAAGTTAAATTATAAATTTCGCCATTATTTTTGTAAATTGAAAGGTTTGGTGTGAGAATTTTTTGGCTATAATTGGCTTCATTATTATTTACAACATAAATATTGTTATATAAATTTTCATTTGGATCAAAACTTGTATTTATTTTTGGATCATTATAGATTTTTTCTAAATTAATGTTTATATTATTTTCTGTTAAAAAGACTGGGTAATCGCTCACTAAATGTGGGTTTGAAAAAAAACCAATAACACGATTAAGCATACTTGCATTATTCCACATATACCAACCTTGTGGTAAACCACCCAACGCTTCATTGTAAGTGATATTTTTAATATAATTTCCAGCACTAACATTGTCAAAATCTTTAAAATTAAAGCACATTGTATTTTTAAAATTTGGCAATGAAACTTCATTTTTAAATCGTGTAATTAAGTTGGTATCGCTTTCGTATGCATAACGAATTAAATTATTATTTGTATCAGTTTTACGAATTGCTCCTGTTAAAAACAAAGATTTTTCGTTATTATTGTTTGCTCTGTTTAAATTTCCTAACCATAATCTATCATCACCATTAATAAAATATTTGTCAATTAAGGCATAAACTTTGATATTTTCTTTTCGCTCAATTGCTTTCTCATAAGAAATATATTCATAGGCTCGATATTTTGTTTGAATACTTGTGAAATATTCTTTAAGCACATAATCTTTTGTTGCAGTATAATTTACATCAATATAATTATTGTAAACACTTATTTCTCGACTAAAAACAATTGCTCTATCAATAATTTCGCCATAAGGAAAATCAATATAACTATTTAAGCTATTTAATTCAAGTGAGTTTAGAAATGAAGCATGAATTTGGTATAAATTATTGCCTAATCTATTTGCTTTTTCGATTTCTCGATTACTCATATTGTCAAAATTTGGAATACTTGCTTCTTGTGTATCAAGTTGTTCAATTTCAAGTGGAATATCTTTTATTTCTTTTGTATATTTTACAAGAAGTGAGTTCATTGGCACATATGTTATATCAAAGAAAATATTAGCGAATTGTTGAGTATTTTCGTTCATATTATATATGATACCATTAGCAACATTAACAAAAACACTGCTAATTGGGATGAAAAAATTTTCAGCAATTAATTTATTATAATTAATATCGCCCATTTTATCATTTGCTAGAAGAACTGCTAAAATATTTTCAATATATGTTTTTGTTGTGTCCCAAAACCCATTACTAACATTATAGGTTTGTGAAAATCCACTAATTTCAGTACTGCCAACTGTATAACCAACTGTTCCATAATAGTATTGAGCAAGTTGGCTTATTGTCGAAACACTAGACATTGCTAAAAAATCTGTGTCTAGTCCTTGTCTTTTGCCTTCTTCTA
>JALOBO010000294.1 GCA_023228225.1 Clostridia bacterium | reverse complement strand
TTCTTTGTTGTCTTTGCGTCGAACGATTCACATTGCTTGTATCTGTCTGCAAGTTCACGGGCTGTGACATATCTGGCACTCATGTAATATGCGCCATATGAATCATGCTTCTTTTCTGTGTACAGCGCTTCGTGAATCATCCAGCACGCGGCATAAGTTTTTCCGATTCCGCTGTTGCCGTGAATAACAAGTGTTGTCCTTGTTCCGCTTTTTATTCTGTCCCATGCTGTAAGAAGCTGTGAATAAAATACTTTCCGTGCTTCGTCTCCGCTGTCTGCATACAATACGCGCGGCATGGTTATGCACTGTATGGGAACCATTTCATTATACGTTTTCGCTACTGCAATGTTGTGCAGTTCTTTTTCGTATTGATTGTATGCTTCGTCTGCTTCATGCTCGTGTTCCGCAAGAGTTTGTTTAAGTGCAGAGAGAGTTGATTCATCCGGTATCGCTTCGCTTATTTTGTGTATTGCTATTTCCATGTTATACCCCTTAGAATTTGTCAGCGTATTGTGCAAGTTGAGCTTCTTGAGAAGAATCACCATACATCTGCTTAGAATATTGTTTTGAATCAGTTCCGTTCAACAATTTCTGTATCTGATTATCGCTTAGAATGGTCATTATTCCGAATCCCATGTCTTGAGCAATCCATTTATCGCTTTTTGCTTTATTGATTGCGTTGATTATGTCACCTTCGGAAAGAGTAGAGAGTAACGTATTTAGTCTTCTCCGTTCAGCTCCATAATTTATAATACACTTTCCGTTTGGATAGATTTCCGAGAAAGCTGTAGTATAGGCAGTTTCTATTTTTGCGTAAGTTTCTTTTGATAGTTTATTTATATTAATAGTTTCTTTTGTGTGTCTACTACGTTGACTAGCTAGACCGTCTTGCTGGTCTACATTGTTGACTACCTCTGGTCTACCAGGTTGACTAGTTTCGTTTTCTGTCTGGTCAACAACGTTGACTTCATACTCGTTTCCAGCCTTTGTTTCATAAACAATTACAAGTTTTTTTGCGATTAATCCTTCGTTTTTATCCTTCCCATATAAACCGTTCAGAACACCTTGACGCGACAATCCTGTCATTTTCTGTATCTGGGTTAGTGATATTCTGTCCCTGTCTTTATTCCATCCGAATGTTTTTCTGATAATGGCTAAAAAAACACGTAATTCTGAATCTGATAAATCTTTCATGTATTCGTCAAATAATATATTTGGTGTTTGTGTAAAGTTTGGTTTTTGAATCATTCATTACTCCTTAAAATATTTATTTCAATAATCTACTAATATTTTTCTTATTATTAATTACAGTAAATTTCTGTAACTCTTCAATTAGTTGTATAACCTTTTCTTTCGGTGGTTCAGGTAAATTGTTGTGTCCTGAATCAGCTCCTATATTCACTTGTTCAGGATTGCATCTTTTTATCAATTCAACCATTTCCGGTAAATCAAAATCTAAAATCGGTTCGATTGTGACATATTTCTTTGCAAAAAGAAATTTTCCAATCCAGTCACGTGATTCAGGATGAAAAGCATTGCCCATTATTTTAGGATAAAACCTGTTTGTTTCAATTGTAGTGCAAACAGAACAAGTTTTCATAAACTCATAATAATCAGCAATTCCCATTTCAATAAAACGTTTCATTACATATGGATTTTTACTTTGAAAAAAATATTTGTTCCCTTGATATTTATTACAATGTTCAAGTGTCCTAAAAATCCAATCACTCGGAATAACACCTGCAAACATATCGCATGAAGATCCGACAAAAATATAATTTCCGCTGCCTAAATTTGTTTTTAATTCTTTCTCGTCTAAATGTAATTCTGGTTGTTTACCCCATCTATGCATATAACAATAACTACATTCATGTGGACATTTCCCCTTAATTGCATTCCATGTATGCGTAACGAATTCATACATATTGCCTTTTGATACGTTTAATCCCATTTATTTACTCCTTAAAAATAAAAAAGCCTTTAACCAAGAATAGACCGGCTGACAACCGAATCCCCACATAGCAGGGGATATAATCTACTCTTGATTAAAGGCTCTATTTTGCTATGTTCTGTCACGTGGTTGTCAAGCCACATGAATAATATACTGCATTACGTATGATTGTGCAAGAAGTTTGTAATTTGTTGTAATATAACAAATTACTGTACTATGTATACATCGCTGATATACAGATATTTGCAATGTTTTCCATCATCTGAAACCGTACCTTTAACATGGATTAAAAATCCCTGCAAATTGCTATACTCTGTATCTATATCATACGTCCCATAATTACAATCGAATACTGTACCATCTTCCAACACGTACACTCTTCCCTTTGTATCAATATCTAATTCGTTTGATTGTATACTACACGATGTAATTATTATTAATAATAGTAATAATAATAATAACAGCTTTTTCATTTATTACCTCCGTAATTTTTATTCATGTACTTAATCATTTTTTCTTCCGTGTCAAACTTTTTTCCATCCGGAGTAAAGAATAACAGTTGAAAGAATGGGAATGACGGTAATTTCATGCGTGTCATGATACATCCGGCAAAGATAAAAGCCTTGATTGTGTCACCGTCATTATTAATACATACGTGCGTATCTCGCCAC
>JALOBO010000293.1 GCA_023228225.1 Clostridia bacterium | reverse complement strand
GAGCAAGGACAAGACTTAAAGGCATAAGTTCTGGAGTTTCATCACTTGCGTAGCCAAACATCAGTCCTTGGTCGCCAGCTCCGTTTTTATCAACTCCGAGAGCGATGTCTTTGCTTTGTGTGGAGATTTTCTCAATGACGCAGTATCTTCCTTTATAGCCGACATTCTTAAGAACATCCTTTGCCACTTTGGAATAGTTAACCTTCGCCTTGGTGGTCACTTCGCCACCGACAACGAGAAAGTCGTCTTTAATAAAGCATTCCACTGCCACTCTTGAATTAGCGTCTTCTTTCAAACACGCATCTAAGATGGCATCGCTAATTTGGTCGCACACTTTGTCTGGGTGACCTTTGAACACGGATTCGCTTGTTACAATTTTCATTTTTTCCTCCTATAGAAAAGAGCCAAATGGCTCTTAACGTTTCTCAATGCTTTCTTGGATTCTCCTTGGAATCACAACTTTGGCATTGCATTCATCACAACACCTACCGTTTTTTATCGGCTGAGCGTTGTTTCCGTAGCCAGTATATGGTTTCCCACATATCGAGCACACGTGTTTCCTCTTACTTTGTTTTGGCATCTTTAACCTCCAATAATGCTTTAGGAAGATAGGCACAATATCGCCCATAGGAACTTCCTTCGCTTTGAATAAGAATTCCATAGTCTTCTTCATCGCAAGTCACGAAAATGCAGTGCATGACATCCTTTGAGGGTTCGTACCACATCAATTTCTTGTTCTCTTCGATGAAGTCATAGTCATCAAGTGGATAATGGACAAAACAACTGAATAAGTTTTTGGTGAGAACGATGTTCTTTTCAATTTCCACCTTTTCTTGGGGAACAAGCTCCTTGATTGAAGAAGGCTTTCTAATGAATGTTGCTTTAATCATGGTTCTTGTCCTCGCTAACTTCGATAACCTTGAATTCGTCAATTCCAGGAATGAGGGCAAGTCCACCCCAACTTCCGTGGAGTTGCTTGGCATCATCGATGAAAAGGATGACACCAATTCGCCCAGAATAGGAAGGTTCATCTTTCATCTCGATGATTTGAATGGTCATTCCAACTTTGAGTTCCATTACTTTACCCTCCAAGCTGTGTAGACACTGCGATAACCACAATCCCAAGTATCGAGGTTCACTCCATCTTTAACCACCGTTAGGTGATGGGATATCTTCAAGATATACGTGCCTAAAGGAAATAAAACGCAGAAATCATCGACCTTAACTCTTGGTTTTCCCACTTCTGACTTGAACTTAAGTCGCTCGTATTTGTCGAGATAATCATAGATGAATTTGGTTTCCTTATAGGAAGGATAGCCAAGGTCACGCTTGGAACGATTGAGTTCGAGCCTTGTTTCGTTGTAATCTCTTTCAAAGGCAGTCGACACGGCACGAACCACGCAATCTTTGACGTTCAGTCCTTTTGGATGGGCATTGAAATATTGGTAAGCCATTACTTTACCTCCCAAGGAGTGTTGAACCACTTCACTAGTTCTCTTGAGGAGTCGCTTTCAAAAAGAGGAACATCGAATCCGTTCTTCCTTCCGTAGACGACATAGCGATGTTTCTCGTAGCCACAATTGATGCGAGTCGTGAATTCGACTTCGCTATTCTCAATGCTTGCGAAACGGAAATCATCGTAGAGAGGATAACTGACTGGGCAATTGTTCTTGAACCAAACATAGCAATTATCGATATCGACTTTGCCACCACGTTTGATTTGCGAAACGATTGAGCCCATTCTTTTGGTCTTGTTCGCCAAGGACGAGTCCTTGCAAAACCAGTCGTACCAACCAGCGTCAATTTGTTTGCCTACTTCATTAGACTCATAAATACCCATAAGGTAGTTAACTTGGAAGTATTTAATAGGGTAAGGTTTATTCATTATTCGATGACCTCCAATACATCGCATTCAGGAATTAGAAAGCACAACTTCTCGTTAATCATGAAGTCAACGTGCTCATCGTACTTTCTCATCTCGGTGGGAAGAACGCTCACCCATGTTCCAGGAAGAGCATGCTTGTCTGTTTCAATCTCTTTGATGATACCGATAAATTCGTGTCTGCCGTACTTGCGGAAGATGGCACGAACCTTATCACCAACCTTGTAGTTAATCACTACTTTTTGTTTAGTCATTTGTATGACCTCCTTGACCTTGTTTGGTCATACATATATATCACTCTATACCAAAGGTATAGCAAGATAATCAGTCACTATATGTCGCTAATTTTTGCTAGATTCCTTCGATGTTTTTTAATAGGTCTGGAGTGGTCTCGATGGTGAGAGGAATCCTCTCTCCACCACGAAATAAAAAGCACCCCTCAAGAGTGCCTTTGAATTTGACATATCTACGGACGATAACATCCACATACTTCTCATCGATTTCCATTAACATCGAGCCTCTTTCGAGTTGCTCACTGGCGATGAGAGTTGAACCACTACCACCGAACAAGTCGAGTACGGTTTGCCCAGGTCTCGATGAATTGGCGATTGCCCTTCCAACGAGCTCGAGAGGTTTCATAGTTGGATGTAAGTCATTGTTCTTTGGCTTGTCGTATTCCCATACGGTGTCTTGGGTTCGATCATCAACGAAGTAAAGTGCCGCTCCCTCTTTCCAACCATAA
>JALOBO010000292.1 GCA_023228225.1 Clostridia bacterium | reverse complement strand
TCGTGTATCAAAGAGATACATTGCTGCTTAAGGTGATTTAAAATGAGAAAGTATTTTGAAGCAACAACATCCGATAAGGATATTCTTAAGAAAGAGATTCTTAGGCAGTTAGTAGAAGTTCGTGCAGAAGAGTTAATGGTTGGAAAGGAGTTAGTGCCTCTCGAAACCATGGATGCATTAGAACTTAAGATGACATTACCCAAGGTTACACGGTTTGATCCTGAGTCTATTGCAGAAGGAGCTGCGGCAGGATATCAACTGTTAGAGTGGTTCGACACCACACAGGTAATGAAGAAGGAACAGACCAGGATTAAGGTTACTGATGAGGCTAAGGCCCGTATGCAGGCCGACATTCAGACACGCAAGTCTATTGAGGCCGCAGCCCGTGGTCTTGCATGGTCTCGTGATACTGATATCTTTACAACCCTTGCAACTGGTTATGCAGCAACAGCAGCAGCCGGTGAATACTGGACTTCTGATGATGCAGATCCGGCTACTGATGTGGCAGCTGCCATTGATAATGTTCTTACCAACACATATCTGACTGACAGTGATCTTCAGAACATGAAGTTAGCAGTACCGATTGGCCTTTGGGGATACCTGAATAAGCCCGTTACACTTGGCTCCATGGATAAGGTATTTTGGGGAGACTTCCTTGAAAAGCAGTACAGGTTAAAGATTATGTATACTCGGCAGTTAAGCCAGAATGCATATCTTGTTATTAATAGCCCCGAAACTGCCTCACAGATTTCCTATGGTGGATCTGCAATTCCGCGTAGTGAAGTCGGTAGGATTCTTGGTGTCGGTGATGAGTACGTCTTTACTCACTACTTCAAGACATTCATTATGCCCGAAGCAGAGAATGGTACAACCAATCACAGGATCTATATGATCAGTGGGGTTAAGGCATAAACCTAATTTTTAGGAGCATCTGACATGGCTATAAACCTAAACTCTTTAATTTATAATGTTAGGAGTACGCTTAGCGATGTTCCTGAAGAATTCCTAACTGATTCACAGATATACGTTGAGATTGATAAAGCGAATGCTTACTGCAACGCTATTGTTATGGATGATACAACAGAGACATATTTAACAAAATGTATTGAAGTTGTAGCAGCTTTTTACAGTTATATAAACTATACTACATTATCAGAACGTCAACTCGGAACCCTACCACCCACTTCAAAAATCCGACTTGATGCATTACGGAATGTTGCAGTAAGCTTTCTTCAACTTGTTAGTAAATTCCCTATAAATGAGAATTTAACAATAGATATAGACTCACTCAAGGAATCAACATGTGGACAAATTTCTCTCACTAACACGGTACTTAATGATGATTAATGATAGCAGTTATAGTATATGGGATGATCCAACTATATCTGCTGATATCACTAATTTTAAGAATAATGTAAGGAAGTACTGGAAGTCAAATGTTAAGAAGCATTTTAGTAAGAGAGAGAATAATTATGGTGGTCTACAGCCCAAATTAAATCATAGATTTCTCATAACACCATTTGGTGCAAATCGAAGTCCACGACTACAGAATGCCCTAGTAATACGATGGACTCCTGAATCTAATCATATAAATGTTAATGTGGCATCAATAATGGTAAAAGCAATTGGTAGTGAAGGACATGAATCTGGTATATATAAAATAAACAAAGATACACGATATGGTCCTAATCAACCAAAGAGAGAAAATTACCAGCAACGTGCATCACATGGAACAAAAGCATATGACCTTATAGATTTATTATCCAAAGGTACACGAACATCAAAGGGTAGATACAGAGTTAGATATGATTGTAGAGTAGCATCAGGTGAACGTAAAGGTACATCTGGTGCAGCATGGGACAATTGGTTCACAGAGTTTTTAAGTTTTGTTGATGGGGAGCTTGAGCGACTTGCAGACAAGATTGAAGAAGTAGTTGAGAGACAATTATTCTCAACGGAGGAATTAGAATGATTACTGCGATACGAACTGCATTGGAAGGACTTGGTTATACAGTACACCAATCCAGACAAGAAAAGATAAGGTCGAATGATATAGTAGTTATTCTTGATGATGTTGATGTACAAGTAGACACGACATTTAGATATCGAGCTAATGTATGGGTGTTGTTAGAGTGGGATACCACTAACGCAGATGGTATACCAAAACAGATATTTGATTTATATGCTGCTCTTGAGAATGAGATAGTACATAATACAGATACTCCATGTAAGGCAACCTTTAAATTCATACAAAGCGAAGTTAATCAATTAGGTTTAGGTACTATGTACAGAGTTACAATTACAGTAGAATACGTGGAGGAGATTTACATTGGTTAGTGAAAGATTCTTTGCCTATAGAGGGCCGGAAACAACATACGGTGATGGTGCAACCGCAGATACATGGTACAAGATACGTGCCACAGGTATTGGTGATCCCGTTAACCGTAACCCCGCATTTGAGGAAGCATTAGATATATCTGTTGCTACTTATGCAGTGGGTGGACCATACGTAGTTAATGGTACAATTGATGCATTACTACGGTTTGGTAGTTTTGATCCATTATTTACATCCATGCTTGGAGCATCAGCCGGAGGGAAATATTACCTTGGTGATGCACCGAAATCATATGCATTC
>JALOBO010000291.1 GCA_023228225.1 Clostridia bacterium | reverse complement strand
GAATATAAATAATCTACGATCTCTTGATCCATTGTTGTAATTCCTACACCGTTAGTATTCCCATCTCCCAACCACAATCCTATAAAGTAAGGATCTAAAGAACAATCTTGTTCTGCAAATTCTGCAGATGCTTTATATCCAACATGTAGTCCTTTGAATGATTTAGATTTTGACAAGTAATCTTTAACTGAGATATCTTTAACTCCATGTCCACCATATGCTTTAACACCCATGTTCCATAAAGATAACATATGGCTTTCATTTACAATATATGATTCTGTATTTCTATATTTACTAGATATATTATATAGCATTTCTCTTCCTCTAGCTAATGATAATACTTTTCTTGGAGTACTATCATCTCCCATTAACTCTTCTCCTATACATATATCTTCTACATTCTTTATACTTCCATTATACATTAATATCTTAGTTCCTTTTCCATGACACTTGCCATGTCCAGAATATCCTGTAACTGTTATGAGTTCACCTTCTTGAAAGCCACCAATCTTAGCATCTAGGAATGGAAAACCAGATGAGTATGTTGTTACCTCTAGCTGTCCTCGTTCTTCTAAAATCTTCTTAAGTTCATGAGAAGATACTACCTTATACTTACCTTTGTATTGAGATAATTCATCTTCTTTTTCAAATTGTTCTTGTGGGTTTTCTAGTATTGGCTTGTTCATAATGTTAGCTTTAATAAAATGTTATTACTCCTTCGTTTAATGTTGCTCTTATAAAATCTATGTGAGATGTGTCTTTACAAGTCTTATAATATATATTTAAGTAGTTCTTTTCTACTCCTATTCCTAATATTTCTTCAACGTAACATGTCATGCTGTATGATTGACCAGTAGATCGATATGCTAAATCCTGTAACGAATTAGCTTTCTTATCAAACATTATTACTGTTTCATGTACTGGAAAATATTGGAAGTCTTGTTCTATGTCGATGTGTGGTGTTATCATCATATTCAATAGTCTAATAATATTAACGCATCTACCTTTATAGAAACATCATTATATATGTGTCCGTCCTTTGTATATGACTTAATAAGATTAGGGTTGAATGGTTTAACTATTAAGTGATAACCATTCTTTGTCTTATACTTCTTTATTAACATTGTATGTTCTAATACTTCTTTCTCTATTGAAGCAACATAGTCTTCATTTTCATTATCTATATCTATAATGAATTGAGTTTCTGCTCTAGAGCTCGGCCTCATTAAACTGCTTATCCATTTATTCTTTATATCTTTATAAAATTGTTCATAAGCTTCATTGTTTTGGTATTCATTCGCTAGCTGAGCTTCTTTAAGATTTCTTATAGCCTTAGATATATTCCTTTTATTAACAGAGCTATATATTCTTAAAGGCATTTCTGGATACCTATCTTTAATATCTAACAGTTCAAATAAGCATTTATTGAATTCTTCTGTATTAGAACTAATAAGTTTTCTCATCTTATTATTTCTTCTACATTTAGCTCCTTCTTTTGTTCTATGTATTAGAAATAATACACGTGTTCCATCCGTAAAGTCCTTAAACTCATCCATTATTTGTATTATGTTCCTCATCGTTTTTTATTTTAAATACTTTTCTTGCTTTAAACTCTTCTTGCTTTGCTTCATTCCATTGAGTTACAGGCCTTAGATAACCAACAACTCTTGAATAAACTTCACATGCTTGTGGTATAACCACTTTGTTATTTTTATCATAGCATGTCTTACATTTTATTACAATACTTGGAGTGCCATCAGATCCCTTTTGTACTTTTAACTTCTCTGCATCAACTAAACTTCCATCATCATTCACTTCTAACACCTTATGACAATCCCAACAATATAGTTCTTCTACTCCGTAATATTTTTCTGTGTTGTTCATATGTTTATTTATTCATTAATAATACTGCTGTGTTAATTAATATAGAGCTTGCCCAGTATAACGACATGGCCCATTGTTTGTCTATTAGTGATGCTATCATTATTACAAAATAGAATGCTAGCAATATAAGTATTAAGTTCTGACTAATCATTTTTTTCTTTTTAATATATTAATTAATATCTTAGCCCTTTCATTTACCTCATCATACGACATTACAGAATTTTTAAGTTCTACAATATCTTTATAGTCTGGATTAGATGTTCTTATTAAATATCCAAGTTCTTCAGTCGTATATGCTGGATATTCTTTAGCATTATCTGGTATTTGAATTACGTCTTTTGATTGTTGTCTAATAGCCATATCAAGATAAGAATCATTATGTAAAACATACCCTAAAAACGTATTTACTTTTTTAAACTTTTCATCTACCATTACATAGTTATGCCAATATTGTTCTGTCATAGCATAAAAATAATAGTCTATTAACACAGCTATTTCTTTTGATAACTCTACACTACAATAATGTCTTGGATATGTCATATTCCTTTTTTTCTTTCATGATCTTTGTATGAATTATAACTAGATACACAGCAGCACTTTAATATATCAGATCCTAACTTCTCATACATATCTGATACATTGATATACCAGTCTATTAATCCATGTATCTCTTCATAGTTAGAGAATCTATATAGTTCTTTTAATCTTTTTAGAGCGGTAGGTACTTGTATTACTGGACAATAATGATGAACTCTTTCGC
>JALOBO010000043.1 GCA_023228225.1 Clostridia bacterium | reverse complement strand
CGGAATCCGATTATATTAAAGCAAATCGAAGAGGTTCCAGAGAAGCAGAAATTGAAAATAAAACCGGATTTGTTGCAATTCATAAAGTGCACAAATCTGCAAAAAATTATTCAAGAAAAAACTACAAGGTAGTTATTGAATAAAAATAAAATTTCATGAGTATAAAAAATAAAATCAATATTGATAAACATTTAATAGAAGAAGCAATAAGTGTAACACCAACAATGGGTGCTGCTGCAAAGTACTTAAAAATTGACTGGCGAACATTTAAAAAAATTGCAACTGAATATTGTTTATATGCACCGGTCGTAGGCGACCAGCATTCCCGATGTAAATTTGAGCTTAATGATATTTTGAATGGATTGCATCCGCAATATCCTACAATAAAATTATCGAAAAGACTTGTTGCCGAAGGATATTTACTATATAAATGTAATTCATGTGGTATTATTGAATATAATGGAAAGAACATAACATTGGAATTAAATCATATAGATGGTGATAATTCAAATCATACGTTATCAAATCTTGAATTACTTTGTCCTAATTGTCATTCACAAACTGATACGTATCGAAGTAAAAATAAAAACAAGAAATAAGGAAGGTTGGCAGAGCGGGCGATTGCACTTGTCTTGAAAACAAGCGGCCGGTAACACGGTCCGAGGGTTCGAATCCCTCACCTTCCTCTGAATTGCAAGTATGCCCGAGTGGTCTAAGGGAACGGTCTGCAAAACCGTTAGGTTCGTCCAATCACTGGTTCAAATCCAGTTACTTGCTCTAATGGAGAGTTGCATGAGTGGCTGATATGGCTTGTTTGCTAAACAAGTGACCGGTAACACGGTCCAAGGGTTCGAATCCCTTACTCTCCTCAATAACAAATTTAAAGGTTGCGTACAGCATGATTCATCTTATGGTAAAGAAAACAATTGCAACCTGACATTTGGGGTCCTAGCTCAATTGGCTAGAGCACCGCCCTTGCACGGCGGGGGTTGTGGGTTCGAGTCCCACGGGCTCCACAAAAATACATGGTGATTGTAGCTCAATTGGTTAGAGTGCCTGATTGTGGTTCAGGAGGTTGCGGGTTCGAGGCCCGTCTTTCACCCTAAAATAAAAATGGAACCAAAGCAGTTTAATATTTTTCGGAACCTAACATTTGATATATAAAATAAATTAAAAAATTATGGAATGTATCAATTGCGGAAAAGAAATTAAAGGCAATAAATTTTGTGATAATAAATGTCAAGCAGAATACTTCAGTAACATGCTATTGCAAAAATGGCTTGAACTTGATGCATATGAACGAAAAATCACAAGTCCGGCTAGACGTTGGATCTTATCTAATGCAGATAATAAATGTTCGATGTGTGGTTGGCATGAAGTTAATGAATATACAAACAAGATTCCTTTAGAAATAGATCATATTGACGGGAATCCTATTAATAACAGTATTGATAATTTAAGAGTTCTTTGTCCAAACTGTCATTCTTTAACTGCAACGTATAAAGGCGCAAATAAAAATTCGACACGTGAATATAGAAAAAAATATTACAAGACGGTACGTTTTTTATCAGAACAAAAAAAGAAAGACGCAATAGAAGAATTGAAAGAAAAGGTTATAAACGGAAATATAAACTTTGAAGAATTTGGGTGGTGCAAAAGGGTTGCTGAAATTATTGAAATGACGCCGCAAAAAACTAGAGATTGGATGAAACGTCATTTGCCAAAAATTGAAGCAAATGCATATAAAAGAAAAATATAAATTGCCTTGTTCGTATAGTTGGTCAATTACTCCTGACTTGTAATCAGGAAACTGCGGTTCGAATCCGTAACAAGGCTCTCATGGTTGTTGTTAAACGGCCCCATTAGGAGGGTGACAGTCAATTGTAAAGTATGCGCAAATCATATCAACAGCCCAAACAAACAAGAGGAATCATCGCTCTACGGAGAGGAACTTCAGGACAACTTTGCTAGACGCAGGAGAATTTATTTCGATATTACTGCGGAGGTTGCAACGAAAACAGAATTAGAGGGAAAGCAACTCAATGATATTCGGGTTTCGGCCAATAGATAAATGATGATATAAAACAGAATCCTGGGCACGCTCAGTTTGTTTAATGCAGGTGTAGCACAGTGGTTAGTGTTTCTGACTTCCAATCAGAGGACGACGGTTCGAATCCGTTCACCTGCTCCAATTATTGCGGGATATGTGTTTGAGTTTCATTAATGAAACTCAAACACATTGATATATAAATAAAAATAATTTATGCATCATTACGTATATCGAATTGAACATATAGAAACAAAACAATTCTATATAGGTTCAAGAAGTTCTAAAGTTCATCCTAGATTAGATAATTATTTAGGTTCAATGTCTGTATGGAAACCAGACAAAACAAAATTGAAAAAAGAAATACTTAAGGATGACTTTATTTGCAGAGAGGATGCAATAAAGTTTGAATCAGACGAAATTGCAAAGTTCATTGATGATCCTCTAAATGAAAATTACTATATTCCTAATAAGGGATTTCACACAGTTGGCACAGCAACTGTAAAAGATGCAAATGGAAAAATATATCAAGTTTCAATACATGACGCCAGATACTTAGCCGGCGAACTTATTGGTGCAACGAAAGGAAATATTGGATATGTATATGCAAGAGATGATAATGGCGTATGCCATTATATTGAAACAAAAAATGATTTATATTTGAATGGCATATTGCAGCATCACACAAAAGGAACAGTTGTTGTGCGAGATGAATTTGGTGTAATGAAAAGAATAACAGTGGATGAATTTATAAATTCTGACAAGTATACAGGAATACGGAAAGATATTTTGCATACTGAATCAACGAAGAAAAAAATATCAGATAAATTAAAAGCAAGATATGTTGGCAAAGAATCATCACAATACGGTTCTATGTGGATTCACAATTCAGAATTGAAACAAAATAAAAAAATTAAAAAAGAAGATGAAATTCCTTTGGGGTGGCATAAAGGAAGAAAAATGAAATTTTAAGTTGTAAGTCGTCGGGACCTTCCCCAGCGAAATTCAAATAAATGAGATGGTAAGGTGACAAGCTTGGAGAGACAGGCCCATGCAAGATTAGCTCAGCGGTAGAGCATTACGTTGCCAACGTAGGGGTCGTGAGTCCGAATCTCATATCTTGCTCAAATTAATGTATGAGATAACAATCATTAATAGCATAAATGTTACATAATGATTGTTATAAACAACATTGAAATCAGAGTCTAGGTGATTCCTCGAGGGAAGAAGGGTTCGATTCCCGTATGATTTCAACATAAGGTGTTAACTCAGTCTGGTCAGAGTGCTACCTCGACATGGTAGAAGTCACTGGTTCAAATCCAGTACACTTTACAAAAATTGTTTAAATGGAAAAGAAACAAGATAAACCTGAAAAATGCGAATTATGCGGACGTGATGATACGTATTTAAACTTTCATCATTTGATACCAAAGTTCGTTCACGGTAAAGGAAAATTTGAAAGAAAGTACGATAAAGATTACATGAGCAATTATGGCGCATGGATTTGCAAATATCATTGTCATAAAACAGTTCATCATTTCTTTACAGAAAAAGAACTTGCAGAACATTACAATTCAATTGAAAAACTTTTAGAAAATGAAAAAATTCAAAAGTATATTGAATGGCATAAGAAGCAAAAGAAAGTAAAATAATGGAAGTTTGACAGAGCGGTCGATAGTGCTTGCTTGGAAAGCAAGTGGCCGGTAAAACGGTCCACGAGTTCGAATCTCGTAGCTTCCTCTAAATTGATTTTGTGGCAGAGTGGCTTAATGCGCTGGCGGAAGCCGGTATTCCATAAAGGAATCGTTGGTTCGAATCCAACCAATTTCTCGAAAATAAATAGCATATATATTGCTATTGCCTTTATAATGTTGTATATTTGTTTTTAATAAATAAATAAATGGAAAAAGGAATTGATTATTTAGGAAAAGAAATTTCAGTAGGTGATACTGTTATTGCTGTTTTGCTTGGTTACAGAGAATTTAGAAAATGCATAGTAAAGTCAATGACTGAAAAGCAATTGAAATTATCTATTATACGTAGCGATGGCGAAATTGATACAAAAGAATTTAAACAAACATATGCACAGGTTATAAAAATATAAATTTTGGTCCCATAGTTCAATGGATAGAACAATGGTCTACGAAACCATAGATATGCGTTCGAGTCGCATTGGGACTACAGCTTTGTAAATATGAAGGTTCGAAATAAATATATAAATAAAAATATATGAAAGTTCTTTCAAATAAGACAAGAGAAAAAATTTCTGTATCTATGAAAAAGGTGCACGCAGAAGGTCGGCATCCTGGATGGTCTAAAGCAAATAGAAACAACAGAAGTTATCCAGAAAAATTATTTGAAGGATTTCTGAGAAATAATGGATATTATGAAAAATATAGTATACAAGATCAATTTCCAGCATACGGTTTTTTCTTGGATTTCGGTTTAATTGATTTAAAATGTGATATAGAAATTGATGGGATACAGCATTACAGAACAGCAGCAAATATAGAATATGATAATAGAAGAGACAATATTCTAATTGAAAATGGATGGATAGTTTATAGAATAGCGGCAAAAGATTTTTTAAACAATCCTGATGCAGAATTCAAATTATTTGAAGAATTTATAAATTCAAATAGATCGTATAGAAAATACAATATTGATGACGTATTGAAAGAATTTAAACGACACAAGTACGGTAATCGAAATGATTACGCAAATGCAGTATTTGAACAAAACAAAGAAAAATATAAAGATATTATAGAAATCATAAAAAAAACTGATATAGATTTTAAAAAATTTGGTTGGGTGTCAAAAATTGCGGTTATAATAAATATAAAACCGCAAAAGGTAAATAGATGGATGAAACGATATATGAATGCGTTTTATGAAGAAAACTGTTATAAAAGAATTCATTAAACGGCTGCATGGTGCAATGGATAGCATGTCCGGCTTCGAACCGGTTGATGTAGGTTCGACCCCTACTGCGGCTACAAAATTTTGTTATGAAAAAGAATAAACCGAAAGTTAATTTAGTTGAACAAGAAACTGCTTATGTTGCATTTTTATTAAAGAAGTTGCAAAGTGAGAATTTCAAATCTAATGTAACAAAAGAAGAATACGAAAAGACAAAACAAAAATACGATAAAGCAAAATTGAAATTAAAATTTTTAAAAGATGAAAAGAAATAAAGCCGTCCTTAGGTTTTGAGGTAGATACAAGGTCCGTTTGTATCTGCTGATGACCTATAACTTTAAAAAGTAAAAGGACATGAAAAATTACAAAAGAGCTCTTAGAAGAGAGCAAAAAAGAAGTCATATTATTCGTCGCGTAAAAATATGGCATGGCATATTGTGTAGTAAACATATTAGATATGCAGAATATTTGCAAAAAGTATTCAATGGCGAACGTGACGTATGGATGAGAACGCAAAGTGTTCCATGTAGTTGTTATTGTTGTTCCGGTGAACATAAATATCGAATTACACGTTCATCAAAAAATTCTGAAGTTGCAAAATTTATTGATGATTGCATCGAAGAAGAAATGCAGAAGTAGCTCAATTGGTAGAGCGCGACCTTGCCAAGGTCGAGGTTGCGGGATCGTTCCCCGTCTTCTGCTCTAATCATTTGGACACGAATGAAACAATGTTTTTGATTAAACACATGCCAAGAAATTCAAATGATTATAGGGTAAGCAATTATCCTTCGTCCGATATCTCGCCTCTACCAGGGCAATGAATTCAAAGGTATACAGAAACGGATGTAAAAGAAATTGTTTAAATCTTAGGTGTATTACGTGACTAATGCCATCGTGTGTTACTAGGTTGTGATTAGTCAGCCGCACGTATTCGGTAGAATGCCGATGAATAATTTCGACAAAAGGGTTAATCAGAAATGGTTAACCTTTTTTTATGCATTAATTGTAAGAATATATAATAAAACAAAAAATTAATGGAAAAAAGATTTTTATCATTAGACGAATTCATAAATGAATCAAAAAAATTGACACCTGAAGAAATGTGTCCCAAGACTGGACCAACAATGGCAGCAGCGCTAAAAACTGGGCTACATGCAAAATTTATAAGATTCACAAAACTTACAGCGTCGAATCCTTGGTGTGCAGTACGAATGGACTATTCATTTCAACCAACAATTGCAAAATTTAAAGAAGTTGGTGAATTTGTGTTTGTTATTAATATGTCAACAAAAGAAATACGATTTGGCATTAATGTAGATGAATGGGAAAGCTTTCCAATAAGTGATTATATTAAAGATAATAAATTTGAATTGATAGGAACATACACAACACTTGATGAAATAATAAATATATGTAAATCAACATATAAAAGAAAATTAAAAGAAGAACAAACAAGATTCAATGCAAGCAAAAGCAATGACATTAACGTATAAAAAAATAAAGACATGAAACAAAGATTTAAAAGTTTAGATGAATTCATCAATGAATCAGCAGTAAATGAGGGTGAAATAAATCTCGATAATAAATATGCACTTGTTTGCATGGGCGGTTCAATCGGCAGAGGAAATATATCATATCCGGTGTTTGTCGGAAGAGACCAAGGATGTATTGTCGAAACAGGCGATGATAAAGATGCAATGGTTGAAACAAAGAAACGCAGAAACAAAACATTATCGCCAGGCGAGAAAAGTTATTATGGAATGTCATACAAAGTTATTGAAATAACTAACAGCGTAAGAAAAACTATTGATTCGTTAAAAGCATATCAAGCAAAAGCTGAAGATACAACTGTTGCAGAATCTACAGGAACTGCATCAATTGTTCCTGGTGCAATTGTTGACATCATGGGAATGAAAGGCGTTGTAACTGAAATCACGCAATTTTGGAATGAAACAGTTTACGGATTTGATTTTAAAAATGAAGCTGGTGAAAATCATTCAGCAATATTCATTGGTGATAAATACATTCTTAGAGAATCTGAAGATTTTGAAGAAGTTGTTGATATTGAAGAATCTGTTGATGACAATAGAGTTTATTTTGTAAGTCTATCAATGCCATCACATAAATACGTTGTAAAACATGCAAGCAAAAACGCTGGCAAAGATAAAACGGGATCTGTTAGATATAAAACAGAAGCTGAAGCACAAACTGCTGCAGATAAATTGAATGCAAAAAACGAAGGCGAAGTATTTGAAGCAGCAGACCCAATGGATCCAACACTTGTTGATGCATTTCATAAACAATATGACGCAACAATCAAAAAATTTAAAATTGAAACAAGAGGGGAACCTTTCAATTCAATAGGAAAAATTGCATTGCCAATTTATACATACAGAGTAATAAAAGATAGTACAGTTATTGGTGAATGCTTAACATTAAAAGAAGCTGAAGAAGCAGCAAAAATTATACAAAAAGTATTTGCTTGGTGCTTACCTAAAGTTGATGTATCAAAAGATACAAATTTTATTTATCCAAATTACTTAGAAGCGTTAAAAAAACAATAATGAAAAGAAGAATTCCAACACTTAACGAATTTGTAACTACAACTTTTGGATACGATAGATTGTTTACATCCATGGGCGACGACATAAAAAAGCAAAGCGGACTAAATACTATTGATTCTGTTGAACGGCCATCAAGTGAAATTGCTGCAGCTGCCGAAATGATTGCAAATAAGTTAGGTGAAAAATTCAGAAATAAACCTTTTCAATTTGTATCTGATTGGAAAACATATGTAAATGTTGATATTGAAGATTCCTCAAAATCTAATGAATTTGAGGAATTCTTAATGAATCTTGGTTTGCAATTCAACAAAGAGAGTGAACGGTTAGGTTATCAGATATTATTAACCGAACCTAATATAAAAATAATTCAAAGTATATGAAAAACCGAATACCCATGTTTGACGATTTCTTGAACGAAAGCGCTGGCGCGTTTGACGAAGCAAAGAACTTCTTTGTTCATAATAAGAATAGATTTAATTTAACAGATGATTCAATTGATTTTGTGTTAAGTGTAATGGCCACTGCTGTTCCGAAATTACAATACGTTGGTATAGATGCAGAAGGTGATGTTCTTTACAGTGATAAAGATAGAATAAACGAAATAGGATTCAATATTCAATATGACCAAATATTTATTAGTTATTCTATAGATAGAAGAGGAAGCAGAGGTTGTCTTCAATGTAATAAACGCGATAACCCATTAGAAATGGGAAAACGTTTAGCAGAAGTATTGGAGATTCCGGAATCGCATAAGAATATGCCGAAAGAAGTAGAAAAAATATTGTCCACAAGTTTTATGCTAGATATCAGTAACAAATCATACACAATAGGTGCATACACATTATACGAACCATTTATGCGAAAACACGGAGAGACACCGAGTTTATCGAATAACATTTGGATGACAGTCTTAACAAAGAATAACAAAATTATAGATATGACTGCTCATGGCGCTGGCATGTTTTCAACACGTACAGATTATAACGGAACTAGCATACCAAATTTAAAAACTTGGTTAGATGAAACAGGATTTAAACATTTATAAAGAATATTAAAATTGTGTAAAACTTTTTAAACTTCGTGAATATATAATAAAAATAATTTAATTCACAAAGGTAAAAATAATTTGAAACTATTTAAAACTCGTGTATATAATTATAAAATAATTCAAATCAATAAAGAATAAATTAAAATGAAAAATTCAGTTAACATATTATTACAGCAATTGCAATTACTACAACTACGAAGTTGTGGCCGATTCTGTATTATGTAAACTTTCATTTATCTTATAATACTTAGAGCTCGGTCAAATCAAATTGACCGAGCTTTTTTAGTTTAAATTAATTCATAAACCATTGCTATTCATTTCATAATGGTTTATATTTGAAAATAAATTGCCCGTTGGTGTAACGGTAACACTACAGATTTTGATTCTGTCGTTTAAGGTTCGAATCCTTAACGGGCATCTAAAATATTGTCCATTGGTGTAATGGTAACACGTCAGTTTTTGGAGCTGAATTTCAAGGTTCGAATCCTTGATGGACAACAAGTACAAATGGCCGGATGGTGGAACTGGTAGACACGCCGTCCTTAAAAGGCGGTGCCCATCGGGCGTACGGGTTCGAGTCCCGTTCCGGCTACATTTGGCTCAGTGGCGAAATTGGTAGTACGCGAAGGACTTAAAATCCTTTGGACAGAAATGTCCGTGTCGGTTCGACTCCGACCTGAGCTACATATTGTCCTTTAGTGTAATGGTTAACACACCTGACTTTGACTCAGGTAGTTCAAGTTCGAATCTTGAAAGGACAGCAACATAAAATGGCCATGTGGCGGAATGGTATACGCGGGTGTCTAAGAAGCATCTCCCGAAAGGGGTGGAGGTTCGAGTCCTCTCATGGTCACAAACAATTCAAAAGGTAGAACGGAGTGGCCGCTTTCTCCTCGGACTAAAGCTGTTTGTTCTTGACGGAACAAATGTAAAGCATAGGTCAAGCAATGCAACGGCCCAGGTCGAACTGGGAAAATCGAGGAATCGAATTGTTTAACTAATGGCCCCTTGGCGGAATGGTAGACGCGCCGCACTTAGGATGCGGTGTCGAAAGACGTGAGAGTTCGAGTCTCTCAGGGGTTACAAAAACTATAGTTTAGTAATGTATATAATAATTAATAGTTATACATTAATCTTTAAATTTTTTAATATGCCGCAAAGTTACGGATCATACAAAAAACAAGTCAAGGAATATTTAATTGACACGTTTGAAAAAAATAACATTACTAAAATTCTAGACGTTGGTCCAGGAAAAGGAACGTACGCGAAATTACTTGCACCTTATAAACTTGATGCTTGTGAAGTGTTTGAAAAATACATTATCAAATACAAGTTATCTGAAATTTATAATAAGGTGACGCATTCTAACATTGTTGATTTCGATTTTTCAGAATACGAATTTTTAATTTTTGGTGACATTCTTGAACACTTAACAATTGAAGATGCAACAAGAATTATTGATGAAATGAATTCAAAAGGTCAAAAATGTTTAGTTGCTGTTCCATATTCTTATGTACAAGGTATTGCATACGGCAATACACACGAAATTCATATTCAAGATGATTTAACAATCGAAAACATGACTGAACGTTATCCATCATTGAAATTAATTTATGGCAACAAGAAATACGGTTATTACGTTAATTTTTAAAATATGAAAAAGACATTAATCGTAAATTTATATGGTGCACCAGGAACAGGCAAATCAACATTAATGGCAGAAACTTTTGCTGCATTAAAGTGGGATAAAATTGATTCTGAAATGGTTCCTGAATTTGCAAAAGAATTGGTATGGGAGAAACGTCATCACACAATGACAGACCAATTATATTTGTTAGGAAAACAGCACCACAGGATTTTTAGAGTAAACGGTAAAGTTGAAGTTGTGATAACAGACAGTCCTATTTTATTAAATACTGTTTATAATCGTTTATACAACACAAACGATAATCCGAAACAAACAATTTTTAATGATGCGTTAGAAAAAGTTGTAATTGCAGCAGACGGTTTGTATTGGACATTAAATATTTTTCTTAATAGAACAAAAGACTACAATCCAAACGGACGTAATCAAACAGAAGAAGAAAGTAATGAGTTATCAGTTATCATAAGAAATTTATTAATTGAGAATAACATAAAATTCAAGGATTTAGATGCAGACCGAGATACTGCTATTGAAATTGCAAAATTGATTGAAGACGAATTAAAAAATACAGAATGCTAAATGAAAAAATGTTTACTAATAGGATTTTAAATCTTATTAGTCGTTCAAAAGGTAATAAACAATTTTTAGTTGATGAACTATCTAAATTATATGTTGAAATGAATCCTGCTGATATCGACAACATGACAACAGCGGAACGACATAATTTTGGGTCACCATTGAATAAATTTGCTGATGAAGCAAATGTTCGTAACATATCAATGGTAAATATTGATTTATCTTTATATAGCAGAAATTCTCGTAAATTGAGAATCATCGAATACAAACATGGAAATGAAAAAATATCAAATGGACATAAAGAACAATTAGAAGTGTATTCCGAACTTGGAGCGTTATCTAATAAATTTGATGTTGATGTAAGTATTGTGTATAGCGATTATCCATTTTCTCAAGGAATTATAAAATTCATAGAGTTTGATAAAGTTCAAAATAAATGTATTGAAAAACATAGAGAATTCAAATCACAAGGCGAAATGCGAATGTTCTTAAATTTAACAGATAAAAGAAAATGAAAACATTAACAAAAATATTATACGTGTATTAGGTTAACTTAACCAAATACACAGATGAAAACAAAACAAACATTAAAAGAAACAACAGATAGAAGAACATATAAAATTGTTCTTACTATAGAACCAGGTATTTTTGATTGCGGATTTTATTCTTTCTGCAGTATATGCATGCGGTCAAATCGAAAGAAACGATTATGCGATAGATGGGTATACAAAAAAAGTTGGAAAGATCATCGTGATCATCAATGGAAATAAACAATACGGGAATGGCGGAATTGGTAAACGCAACAGTCCAGAAGAGCGTAATCTGATAAAAGATTACT
>JALOBO010000290.1 GCA_023228225.1 Clostridia bacterium | reverse complement strand
TTTTTGTTGCCTGCTTTTTTTCATTTTTAAAATAAAAGTGAACGCCTTTGGTCGTCTTGATTGCCAAACAATTCAATTTTTGGGTTTTAACGACATCTGTCACCATATTTATAGATGCTGGGTCATCACAGTCTATACACACATATTTTTCATTTATTATGCCTCCGTAATTGTTAGATTTTATCACGTTTGTTAATGCGGTGTGATTTATGTTCCACTGTTTAACTGTCGGGGCTTTTCGCGCATTACATGGCACAAAACCGTCAAAAATCTGATTTAATAAATCTACATTATCAATTAACGCCATTTAAGCCACCTTTTGCGCTTTAAATGCGTCGGCGCTCTGTAATTCGCGCAGTAATTCAACAATTTTTGTCAAATTTTCAATTTTTACGTTTAATTCAACTATTGTATTGGTCAAATCATCAACATCTGCCTCAAGATGGGTTATTTTAGTGTTTAACAGCAAGCTCTCTTCGCTTGACATTTCGCCAAAATCATCGAAATATTGAGGCATCATACACACCTCCCGTTACATGCGCGCGCGTGTGATAACGCCCTCCTCACGTTACCAATAGTAATAAGCTTAAAGTCGTTGCAAATCGGGCAAATCGCTATTTTAACGTCTAATGCCGTGTTTTTTAATTTTAATTCATTTTTTGTCATGATTAGTACCTATTGAGAACTATATAGATTTGACACACAACTATATAGTATATAGATACTTTTAATACTACACAAAACAGATATATTAAGTGTAGTAGTTGTGTGCTTGGTGTTTGTTAAATTTTTAGCAGGATTTCAAACACCAATTTTTTTACTTTTAAGTTTTCAATAATATGTATTTTATTATTGTATATTTAAGCCTATGTATGAAATTATTTAAAATTTCATCATATACATCAAAATTCTAATATTAAAATTGATAATAGAATTGAAATCTAACATCAAAATTGATACTTATAGCATTTTTTTTAATTTTTGACCCCAAACTAAATTTTTGCCTGAGTGCGCACGAAAACGCGCTTATGTTTTTTAGTAAATGTAAAACAAACTTAATATAATGTAAAACAAACTTTACATATATATTTGAAAATTGCTAAAAAAGATATTAGATTTGATTGCGCGATTCATATTTGATAATAACTGGCATTGTTAATAAATATGTGATAATTGCGTCTTTTTTGCATTCGCAATAAAAATAATTATAATTGAGGCAATGGTTGATTGTTTTGTAGGATTGGTTTAAAATTAAATCTGCCTCCCGCGCTAGATTAAACGTTATGGTGTTGTTTAAAATTTCTTCGCTTTTGCGAAATGTTTGCAAAAACCAATTAAATAAATTTTCTGCATTTTCACTTTCGATTTTTGAAAATAAAATCAACTCATTCATCACCCCGTCCAGTGTTAATGATATACCATCTTGTTCGCGCGCGATACGTTGCAGACTTAGCAAATTGCCTATATACCTACTATTAATAGTTAGTGTTAATGACATAAACAATAAACGATATCATTATATATAAACCTATTTGATAAATTTATAAAATTTTATTTAAATATCATCAAATTTCAAAATAAATTAACAAAATATTTTTAAAATGGCATTATTTTTAAAAATGCTGTTAATTTTTAAAACGGTGTTAAAAATTTAATAACGCGCGCACAATAACTTTACAAAATGTAAAACATATTTTACATTTATGTTTGTTTGTATCAAAAATGATAATAGAATTGAATGCGCGATTCAAAAAAGTTAGTTAAGGCTGTTTAGTGCCTCACACACAGCGTCATAATCGCATACATCGCAAATGGCATAATCCATCTCAGTTATCGCCAGCTCCAGCAGATTGGACATCTCGCCAACACTTGCGCTTACTACATACTTTACTTTTTTTGTTGTGTGCTTGGCATGATTTACACTGTATATAGTGTAGTCATACTTGTCATATTCAGTTTGTGGGTCGTTGTTCTTACCCAACTCTCGATAAATAAATTGTTCAGTCATCATACTAAGGTCTACGTTGTTATATTTAAAAGTATTTGTTGATATTTTACAGCGATTTTACAACAATATTGTGATTATAAGTATATAAAATAAGCGCGCATACACCAAAACAGCGTCATTTAACCTATATATGATTGTTATGTTATAAAATTTATCGGCACGCGCGATTACTATTAATTTATACGATGGTCGATATTGAAAAATTGCCAAAATTATTTAAAACTTCGGGTAAATTTAAATATAACGACCATTTATATACTAAAGATGAGTATTAAAAGTTATCCAAAAATTGAAATTCCGTCCGATGAAGAGCAAAAAGAAGAGGCAGTTAGCCTTAAAACACCGTCAAATGACTTTACTTTCGTTTTAAACACGACAAAACTGCAAATAATGCGCAATCTGGCACAATTGGAGGTGCCCAACGACCCGCGCATCTATCTACTAACCCAATTTGCTATATCTTTAATACCAGATATTGATTTAAGACTTAAATTATCACGCAAATTAAAAACTGAGTTAGGTGACGCCGATTTTAACTTAGATACTATCAATATCTGTATTGGTGTATTAGGTATCCTATCAGACTATACGCAAATCAGCACATCCCAAATCATTGAGTATCTTGAGGGTGAGCTTTGATGCT
>JALOBO010000289.1 GCA_023228225.1 Clostridia bacterium | reverse complement strand
GATCAACAATGGCTTTGGCTTCCTCGAGAGATTTGCCAGCCGAAATAAGTTGCTTCAGGTAGTCTTCAGCCTTCATGACGATGCCCTCTACGATAGCCCGAGCTGCATTGTTCTTAAAGGCTTCAACCGCGAGATACCTGTTGTAGCCATTAGAATCTTTAATGGCGTCCATCGCGACGACGATAGATTCATATTTCTCGGCGCTGGAAGCCATCACAAGGTCACGAACCTTGAGGCTCAGAATCTGATCGCGAGCTTCGGCAGTCTCATTCGGCATGATTTCGTCAATGCGCGCCTTCAGCTTGGTTACGATCGACTGTGCGTTGTCATTCGTGTAGTTACCCTTCTGTACAAGGAAATTGACATAGTCATTCATTTCGGTCATAAAACTTTCACTCCAAGGAATTTAAATTGATCAAATGCTTTCTTATGTACGCGATGAGCGTAGTAAGTTCTGCCTTTGTGTTTAATCTGACAGAGTTTACCATCCTTCTCGGTCATCCGAAGAAGATAGTATCTACTCAGTCGATTGTCAATACCAAAAAGATGTGCGAAGTCACTTATGGTGTAAAGGTCATCCTTACACCATTGGTCATCAAAGAACGTGTTGAAACGGTCACTGAGATCATTGTGCTTCGGCGTTTGCGGCGCTCGCGGAGGGAGTGGTGGTGTCATCAGATAACACCTTGTAAAGCATGATTTTCCCCCCAACTTGTTTAACCTTCACTCCGAACTCAGGATGATTACGAACGTAGAAGTAAAGGGCAGTGTATACGTTAACGGCCTTGCGGCCAACAACGAGAGTGTCGACTTCCGCTGCATCCTCGTTGATGCGAAGGAATGCTTCGACGATCTCTTTGCTGCTAGCTTTAATGGTATTTCGTATACTTCTGGGCCGTAATAGTGTAACCACTGTAATCACTCCATGAGGGTAGTTAAGAGATTAACTACCAATTACTCCGCGGCAGCAGGCATAGTGGGCGCGACAACAGGCGTCTTCGGCTTGTCAACGAGGATCCACGTAACGCCCTCTGCGTCCTTCTCAGTCTCCCAGGCCTTCTCGATCACGTTGATGAAGTAGGACCTGTCGATCTTGTCATTCGGGTGCAGCTGCTTCGCGAGCTTGATAACGGCCGGCATGACGAGTTTCTTCTCACCGGTCTTATCGCTGATCTCAGTCACGTATCCGCGGTAACGAATTCCGACGCTTCCGCTGGATGCCTTAGCCTTTGCCTCTTCTGCAAGCTGGGCATAAAGCTCAGTTGCTGTCATCTGTTTTTGTTCGGTCTCTGGCATAATGTTCACCTGCTCGGCTAAATAGCTTTGCAATATCTATATTCCCCGTTAAACTATTTAAATTTGTTTATGACCTATAGATTCAGGGATCGAAGGCACGAAGTTCACGAAGGCGCTTTTCAATAACATCAATGCGGGAGTTAGTATGTCCTGTAACGCGAAGGAAGGGGATTCCATATGCATTACACATAGCTGGGATCATGATTGACATTGCAGAAAACGTCTGTCGCTGCGCCACTGGGTCGATATCCCTGAGTCCGTTATCAACGAGGGGGAAGTATTCATTGACAAAGACGATCAAGTCATAAGGTTTCGTTCTCATGTGGTTGTTGATCAGACAAAGACAATCATCGAACGCTATAGTATGGCACACTCGCCAACAATATACTAAGTTATCTAACACACACCTATCTAAGAGGACGGTGTGACCCTTTATATTTATTTCAGCGTCAATCTGCTTTTCAAGGATCATACGCTGTATTCGCACAGTATTACGGTATTGCCGGTCAAAATTACTTGAAACTTCCTGAATGATGGTCCACTCAGGATGCTTCATTGCTAAGCGCTTCACTAATGTGGTTTTCCCGGCGCTCGAAGCACCACAAATTGCTATACGCATGAAGGTTCCTCCTAAACGTAGGTTATGAGGCCGCTGACAGTTTCAATCGGCCCAGCGCGACCCGCTCTCTTTACATACTTTGGGTGTGTGTTCGGCGAAAACACGTCGGGTCTATGTGCTGCGCGCGCTACCATTGCTGATGTGATGAAATATTTACCCGGCTGAGGATCCGGGAGGCCCTTAACGATAGCGGAGCCTGGAACCTCCCGATATACGGGGACCTTGTCGCCAATCTTAAAGACTTCCTCGAGGTCGTATGAAACACGAACTGCTTGGCCCTGCTCGCTATCTATAACGTAGCGGCGCCCCTCAATTTCTAACACGACAGGATGGGGCGTTAAGTTGACTAAATATTCTTCTATGTCCATACTGATTTCACCATCGCGTATAATGTGATAAGGCTTTCGACGATCACAAAGAGCGTTATACAGACTGCGCAAATCACTGTTACATAGTAACCTAATTGAGCATTCTTCAGCATTACCGATACAATTAATCCGGACATGACACTAAAGAAATACCCAATGGGTATGCAGATCATTAAGACAAAAAGTTTAATGAGTTCTGCCAGCATTAGTCCTCCATGATCTTGATTTTGCCGCCGGGCTTCAATTCTAAGATTGGCGGAACGTCCTTTGCATCCACATTGTAGTAGATTTTAGTGCCATACCTAGATTTAACGACAGTCCTGTCCTTTTTGACAATGATGATTTCATTCTTCATTCTGTGGTCTCCTAA
>JALOBO010000288.1 GCA_023228225.1 Clostridia bacterium | reverse complement strand
CTGGACGAATTGCCAACGGCAAAGGAAATAATGAGCCACATACCAGAGAACGCCAAGAAGAAAGCCGCCCAAAATACGGGCATATCGTCTAAAGACTATGCGCAACGACAAATTGATATTATGAACGCGATTCAAGGCAATTTAACTGGTTACGACTGCCCTAAATGTAAAAACAAAGGTATTATCTATTATCTCAAAGACGGTTATGAAATGTCACGGGAATGCGATTGCATGAAAACCCGCCGAAGCTACTGGAATATCGAGAAAAGCGGGCTTAAAAGTCTTTTAGGCAAATATACATTTGAAAATTTTAATGCGGCTGAACCGTGGCAGCAGAACTTAAAAAAAGACGCGCAAAAGTTTTTAACAGACCATAAGGGCAAATGGTTTTATGCTGGGGGGCAAGTTGGGGCTGGGAAAACACACATTTGCACGGCGATAGTCGGAGAATTTCTTAAGCATGGAATTGAATCACGCTACATGTTATGGCGCGACGAAGTTGTAAAACTCAAAGCTTGCGTAAATGACGATTACGAGTACGGGAAATTAATAAATCCACTTAAAACCGTTCCTGCGCTCTACATAGATGATTTTTTCAAAACCGCAAATGATGAGTACGGCAATAAAAAACCGCCGACGCAGGGCGATATAAACGTCGCATTTGAGCTTTTGAACTATCGCTATAACGGCGATAGGCTAATTACTATTATTTCGAGCGAGAGAACAGTAGACGAATTATTATCATGCGATGAGGCAGTGGGAAGCCGAGTTTATCAACGCACAAAAGATTATTGCTGGATAATCGGAAAAGACATTAAGAAAAATTATAGATTGAGGTGAGATTATGAATAGTCAAGAAGCTTTAGATTTTGCAAAAGAACGCCTTAGTAGGATTAGTCATTTGCTTGAAAAATCCGATACCCCATGTAAATCATTTTACGAAAAGCAAGAAGAAATGTTGACACAAGCCGTTTTAGCCATGAAAGAGCAGGCAGAGAAGGAGAAAGAGCCTAAGCCGCTGACGCTGGAAGAACTTAAGCAGAGGGACGGAAAACCGGTATGGGTCGAGGGGGAAACTTCCCTTGGAGTACCAGGGAATTACTGGGCGCTGCTGATGGCGAAAGGCACAAGCAGACCGGCAGCACTTAACGTAAAAGGCGCTTACAATTTCAGCAATTACGGTAAAACATGGCTTGCGTATGACAAAGAGCCGGTGAGCAAATGACATTTACAATACCATATCCCAAAACAAAAAGTGGAATGAAACAGTTTTCTAAGAGATTCGGGCTGAATGCCATTTACGCGGGCAAGCATTGGGCGTTAAGGCAAGAAGACAGTCAGTATTGGCACACTACTGTTAAGGCGTGCTTAATGCAACAGAGAGTTTCACAAAGGGTAAGTGTTAAACCTGTAACAATATCATTTTATTGGAATGACCGACTTGACTGTAGTAACCATGCGTACATAGCAAAAATGATTGAAGATTCGCTAAAAGGCTGGCTAATTCAAGACGATAGCCGCCGATATGTTAAAAAAATTACGAATGAATTTTATGACGGCGATTGCATAACGGTTGAAATAAAGCCTTATGAACGGTAAATTTTATGAAACCTGTTATCACTGCCACCGAGAATATCCAAGCTGTGAAATACGCATATGCCCCGCGAAACAAAAGTCTGTATGCCGGTACTGTTGTATGAAATGTGGTAAACATACGGAGGAGAAAATCGGGGTTGGGTGCGAGCTAATAAAGGAGAAAAAATGATTTTATATCATTTCTGTGCGGAATTTAGTAAAGATGGGATTTTAAGTGAAGGAATTAGATTAGGGCAATTCGCCTATTTCACAAATGGGGATTATAAATTTATCCCAAATTGTCAATGGCTTACTAAGGACGCCAACCCTAAAAATCAAAGCTGGGCGACCACAAACATAATTGATTATAGCCGAACGGCATATCGAATGACAATAAATATTCCAAACAACCGGCATAAAAAATTGATTCGAGCAGTCGATTTTGTACATGATATGTCGGGCGAGGCAAAGCAGATTGTAAACGGATGGTTCGGTAGTGAAAACTGGTACATATACTGCGGCAAAATACCGCCGCAATGGATTTTAGGATGCCACAGAATGGAGGAATTATGAAAAGTAAACAGCGTCATTCCGGCGGTTCATACCGCCGCATGAAAACGATGAAGTCAATGTACGTTAAGCCGGGGAAAGACCGGAAGAAAGCAAATAGGAAAAACAAAGATTTATGCAACAATAATCCATAAGAGGTATGAAATGAAAGCAATTGATTTTATCACATTAAAAGAATTTAACGAAATATCTCAAGAAGTTAAAAACCGTGAAGAATTTCATTTCAAAAAAGAGATTAAAAAAATTAGCATTTGTCTTGATTCATCAAAAGCGGGTTGCGACTTTTCAAATTCTGAAACAAAAAAAGGAGATTATATTGTCGACACAGAGTTTGGAAATTATAATAACGGTTTTACTGGATTTGGTGAACCGCTTGAACGCGCAGAATATGAAAAAATATTTAGCAACTATAAAAATCTTTTGGCATATATCGATTCCCATGTAAAAAAATATGCTGCGAATTATCAAGAAGTAACAGAAAACGACATAGAAATAGCAACAATAACTGACT
>JALOBO010000287.1 GCA_023228225.1 Clostridia bacterium | reverse complement strand
TACGCTTGTAGCGTTGACGGTCTTAACAAATGTATAAGTTGCGAGAACATTCTCATCGACATCAGTTAAAGTCACATTAATTGAGATTTCTCCGCCTTGCGAAGTGCATGAACCATCGAGTGCGACACGATAACCGGCATAGGAAACGCCATCATAAACAAAGGTATTTTCACTCATGGCGAGTTCGACGACATCGGTGTCGGGCAAAGTTATATATGCGGTAGCAAAATAATCAGCTCTTGCTCGTGTAGCAAAATAGACATAAATATAATTTACGCCACTACTTCCCTCCATGACATAATCAGTTGTGATTGCCCTTTCGATAGAACCGTCGTAATTGAAGAATAGATACATATTTTCATTCTCCTTTCTTTATAATAAATTATATTGCATAAATTACAATAGTAAATATCAAATGCGAGTGTGTCGCGTGAAGATAGTAAAGATGGCATATTCGACAGCATGTATTGGAACCGCTACTTTATTAAAGGCGATCAAAATATTATCAAACTCATCGGCTATACACCACGACACATACGGGCCAATTAGACGATTTTGGTTATCGCTTACTTTTTTGACTGTAAAGGTTTGACTATAACCATCTTCTCCACTATTCGTCACCACATCGCAATAGTCGTCGGTCGAAGTTCCTAATGCTTTCGTATCCAAGAGCGAGTATTGTTCGGTGCTGGAATAGAAAAACTTTATCGTATTTTTGTGAAAGTGATTTTGCAAGGCATTATATTCGACGAATCTACGCCCAATAAAAACTTCGTTGATTTGATATGGCAAAAAGGTTAGTTGATAATTTAGTTTGAATACCTCGTTGGGGTCTTTATACACTCGCAACATATCAATATCAATAAGTGCTTCGCTGTTTGTGCTGTTGAGAATATCGGCGGCGATGGTAGGAAGTTCGGTTGCGAATAACTTTTGGTTGGCGATACTCGTTATTTTCATCCTTCTAAAATCAATATCGGCAATTTCAAAAAAACCATCGCTATCGGTATATTTAACGATGCTTGAAACGTAAGGACTTATCGCGCTCACTTTTGAACCACCGCTAATTGAACTATCAAAACCCACTTTATAAACAAGGGAATTGCCCGTTCCAAACATAATCAAAGGTATATTTAATTCGGTTGATATAGCAGTTGCGACCCCGCCTACATAATCAGTCCATGATTTGAACCTCGCAAAATCAATGACATTCGATACTGCACTAACTTTGAAGTTTTCTTTTAGATATGGTAGCAAAATGGCATTACAAGCGGTATTTTGCGATTCCCCTGTGTAATCTTGCCCTTCGCCCTTTCCAACATAGACATATTCGCAATAGTTATCTTCGGCAATCGTGGTTAATTCATCGCTTATCGCATAAAATCTCTTGGCTTGGTTAACTTGTATATATTGCGATAATTTATTAAAGTTTTTGCTAAACTCAATTTCGCACGATACATAACTTGGGAATATGGTAGTCTTTACTTTATTAGCAAACCACTTGCCGCCAACTGCATCGGTATAGACATTACCTTTTCTCGCTCTTGTTTCAAATGTTTTGAACTCTTGTGTGATCGTTTTGCTTTCTTGCCCTAACTTAACTGCTAAACCGAACATTGAATTGCCTAATTTTGAAAGGTCTATTTTGCCGCCACTTTGGTCGATGAGCATATCGCCATTGTATTTATTCTCTTGCCCTTCGATCTTCAACCGACCATTAAACGATGGGCGATACAAAATGCGGTATTGCAGTTTCAAAATGGTATTTTCATCGGTTTCGCCCAGCGTCACAAATCCTGTGGTTATTCCACACGCATATTGTTCTCTGATTGCCGCTTTAATTGCTCTTGGTAAATTGTAGGTAGTTCCATTTACGGAATCCACCGCTAAACCAATTTTGACATCGTTTCCACCCTTTTCGTAAAAGACAGTATTGTAATTAGTTTTGATAGATGAATCGCCATTGTAAAACTCATCAGTGGTGCTTGGCAAAATGTCGTATATAGACTTCTCGACCACATAATCGGTCATATCAACTTCGATGTCGGTAAAATCAAGAGATGCACCAATGACTGTGGATTGAAACGATACTAAAACAATAAACTTCTCGATGCTCTCTATCGGTTCGGAAGTGTGTGCGACTCTCGTTGGCGTGGTTGCGATTCCCAATACACTTGATTTCGATATTTCGTATCCGTTTTGGGAAGGATACCACACGGGTTCTTTTGCTCTTGCGTTTTGATAATTGCTGATTAAACCATTGATATATGTATCTTCGCTGATTGTCGATGTTTGGTCGGCTTTGCCACTCGTGAATGCGGTTGCTCCCGATAAGTTATTAAAATACTCTATTCCTAATACATTAGTAGAACTTAATGTAATAACGCCATCTAAATACTTTGCAACTTGGTCAAGCGCCTCATACACACTCATTTGCGTAAATGTAAATTGCGGTGCTACTTCTTGCAAGGCGTCGAAAAAATCGCCCGAAGTCGGCAAAGTGAACAAATCGCTATTAACATGTAAATTAGTGCTTTGCTTTTTAACTCTTTGTATCTTTTGTAAAACATCATAAAGGGTGTAGTTATAAGTTTCTAAATACAAGCGGAAATGCATGATGACTTTGTTATATGTGTTGTATTGGCTTGCGGTTGTTG
>JALOBO010000286.1 GCA_023228225.1 Clostridia bacterium | reverse complement strand
AGAATATAGACAAGGTGTGCATGAAGGATATTTTATCGATAAGGTAGCAGAAGCAGATAGAGAAGTGTCAGCGTTTGAAATGAAACTAAAAGCTGCTGACATAATAAGAGCAACAAAAACAGAAGACCTAGATACTCTTATTATATTAGTTAAGTTACAACCCGGGACAATAAATTTTGATGGAGCAATTACCCCTAATCAAAAGATTGTAGCATTGTATAAGCAAGCAGAAGAAAATCCTAATAATATATTAAATTGTTCTCCGGAACATAATCCACATATTAAGGATGAGTTATTCGTTGCCTATGCTATGAAACATAAAATAGTAGCGAAAAAAGGTAATGGCTTTAGCATTATGGAAGATGGTAGGGAAGTAACATTTATGGGTAGTACCATTTTGAAAGTGATAGGCTTCTTAGAATCTAATCCTGCTATCAAAGATAGGATATACATGAAGTTAAAAGAAGTAGAGCCATACTACATGAGGAATATAAATGAAATAGTACATAGTTCTGATAGCATTGAAGACTTAAAAACAAAGATATTCATGGCTATCAACGGTAATCCTATTATCGCTAATGGAAGACCTGACCTTACAAAAGCATCTGAGTTATTAGATGAATATAAGGATAAAAAAGGTACGACATCAGACTATGTAAAACTCTATACATATTTCCTTCAAAAGCAATCAGAGATAAAACTTAAAGGTATCAAAGATGAATTAGAGACTAAGGATATTCCTAAGTTATTAGCTAAGTCTATCAATGGATATTTGAAAGTACACAAAGAGGCTATGAAGGCAATAGAAGATAGAGATGAACTTATAGCTTTCATGATGGACAGGTATAAAGAAAGAGAAGAGTTAGAGTTAGAGGAACGCATCCAAAACATAGAAAAATCTGAATAGTCATGTTATCTACTTATAGAGAATTATTTACTTACTTCCTTGATGGAATTAAAAAAACATATACCAGTGTTGTCCACCCTAATATATTTGTTCGTTTGTTTAATGAATGGGGTATGTTAGAATGGACAGCAAGGAATATGTCTATGCAAGAAGGGGTAGAGATGACTCAAAAGCAGATTGATGATTTACAGACTTTACTATACAATGATGTTATACCTAGAGTTACAAATAATACTGTCTTGTTATCAAGTCTAACTAAAACATACCGAAGATTAGGGAATATATTAGTGAAGGTAAATTATGATACTAAAAGGTGCGACCCTTGTAAAAAGAAGGGAATGTCAGATTGGCTTCCTGTACATTTACAAAGGATAGACCAAAAAGCATATAATATAAACTCACCATTTCGTTCTCCTGATGTAGATATGATATACTATCAGCATATAGAAAATAAATTAATATTCAATACGGGTGGGAAGGCGAATGTCGTTACTGCCAATATAGAGTATTATAGATACCCTAGTGCGATGGTATATATGGATTTGAATGATACTAACGCTTGGAATACTACTGTCTTTACAGACCTTAATACAGAGCAAAAAAAGGAAGTATTAGATACATGTATAAGATTATACTTAGAACGTGTAAAAGATGAAAGGTATAAAAGTATCCTCAATGAGAAAAATATAAGTGAAGTTAATAAAATTTAATATTTATAGAAATGCAAAATTTGAAATATCCGGTTAAGAAAATATTCTTACCAAGTATTGATTTAACAAAAATCAAAATGTATAAAGACCATGCGGATGGTCGCTTCGTCCTTCATTTTATGGACGAAGGTTATAGTATCAAAGGGCAGGCAGTACCGGCTGTATATACTGACCCTACGGCAACAACAATTCAATCAGGGATTCGTTATCTAGCAAAAACCAAAACTAATATAGGTCAACCATCTTCATTGTTAGTTGACTTTGTAGATGATGGTAGAGCTAGTGGCATAGGATTGTCTTTAATTAATAAAGTAGAACGTCCCGGGTTCGATAGTGATAAAAACAATAAAGAGTTCCGTACTTTTGTTGGCTATGTAGACCCTGCTACAGCAGGAGGTGCATATACAGCAGCAGAGATGGAAACAATGAAAAGTCAGATATTGGCAGCTATGGAAGAAGCCTATGTAAGTCGTCCTAACAGAAATTACTTATTCGAAGACCAAGGAAGCAGTGCATTAGTACGTAAACTTATTCATATGACTCCTTTCGCAGCTACAACTAAATTATCTATAGTGCCGGGAAAAACTGTTACGTTATCACAAGGAACAGCAACCGTTAAATATACCATTAAAGGAGAAGCAGATTCTACTAGTGGTGTAGCATGGGGTGAAGTAGAAACTACTACAGGAGTACTTGCAACAGCAGCAGAAGCAGTAGCAATGGGTATTAACACTACTACATATGCTTATTATTCTGTTTCTGCCGGTACTATTGGAACAGCAGTAGACGTTACTTTCACAGCAGGGACCACATATGTCTTGGGTAATTTAGGTACCTTGCCAAGTGCTAATGCTATCAGTTCTTTGAATTACATCTTAGATGCTACTAAAGATACTGATGAGTTCTATCGGACTAAGTATACTAGTCCGTATCGTGTCGCTAATTTAGGAGGTGCCTATTATTTAATGTCTATTACAGACTTTGAAGATTTCACTGTTACATCTACAGGTGTTACCATGGACAGTAAGTTATGGGTGCGGGGTG
>JALOBO010000042.1 GCA_023228225.1 Clostridia bacterium | reverse complement strand
TGATTACCGACAATTATCAAAATTGGCATAATTTCAGAAAGCTTCGAGAAAATTTCGAAAGCTTTATTCATAACAAGAATATTAAGAGATTGACGAGATTCAAAGATATCACCAAGTACAAATAAACAGTCACCTTCTTTTTTATTGGCTTTTAATAACGGTATGAAAAAATTATTGAAATAATCTTCATGACAGTCAAGCCATTCAAGTGAACTTGACCTAACACCGAAATGTATATCGGATATAAGCCAAGCTCTTTTGATTTCGGCAACATTTAATTTCATCATGACTTAAAATAAGTTATGCGCTTTTTTGTTTGAAATTATATGATATTTTTTGTTAAGTTCTTTAAGAATTGCCTCTTTGTGTATGATTGGCAATTCTCTATACATTGTTTCAAAATTCATTTTCATGAAATTAACAATTGCAATGAACTTTTCAACTGTTGTGTATCTTTCAGCATTACTTATTCTATCTAAGAAATATAAGTATACTTCAACCATTTCATGTTTCGATACTTTTTTATTTCCTTCATATTTTGCAGCAAATGGTGCGGCATTAAATAATTCATAAAGATTTTCTTCCAATGCACGATATTCAAATTCTTCATGTGGATTTTGCGATTCGCGATTTGTTGACATTAACCAATCCTGGTCAATTGCAAATTTTCCAAATTGCTGAAATTCACCTGAGGAATCGTCATCAGTGCTAATAGTTTCTTCAACATCTGAATCTGTTGATTCATCTTGATTTTCAAAGTCAAGGAATTCATTTTCCTCATCAAATAGTTTTTTACTCATATCTTAATTTTTTAATGTAGTCTTGAATTAAAATAACATTTCTTTCCATGTGTTCTTTCAATTCATCGGTTAGTACTTCTGGTAATATTTTTATAATTTCAACATCGGCAGTATTTACGTCTGTTACAAATTTTGGTAAAACAACAACTTTGAGTAATGTATCCTTTGCAAGATATTCTTCTCTGTTATTTAATCCTGCGTGTGCACATACTTCAGATAATTGTTCATACACACGTTGATTTGAACTTCCAGATCTTACAGGAATTTTATATACAAGATATGTTAATTGCTTTGAGTTTTGTAATTCTGGATGCTCGAAACATTCATCGCGTTTTGCAATTAATGTTTGTATTTCCGCGTATTTCTCATTGAGCATATCGTACTTTCTTCCATTATTTTCGCTTTTTTCACCAGCTTCTTTTAATAGCTCATTCAAATCGTCGTTATTTGTTTTGTTTTGTCCTTTTAGTAAATCCATGGTTATCCGTTTATTGTGTCAAGTATAATTTGTGAGTTCATATCTTCAAGTATTCTCATGTGTGAATAGTCAATTGAGAATTTCTTTCGTGAATTTTTGTAACCTTCATTTCGATTCAACATTGTTTGCAACATATATTCTTGATTTGCATACATTAATTCATCTTGAATAATACCGCCCATCCAGTCAACCGTGTGACCTAAACCTGATGATTCAGCAATACTTGATAATGAAATTGAACCTGATGCGGCAAATCCTGAACGATTTAATTGGGTTACTGTAATAATTGCCCAGTTATTACGTGCACCCATTGCACGCATGTCTTCAGCAATTTGTTTGATTTTCAAATATGTGTTTTCAGAGTTTGGATTTCTCCAGTTCATTAAAATGTTAATGTAGTCAATGAAAACCGTTTTGAATTTTATTCCTTTTATTTGTTCCATTTGTAAGAGCCAACGTTCGCAATCTTTAATAGATGCAGATGATGTTGGGAATTCTTTAATGAACAATTTTCCAGGAATTTTTAAATCATCATATCCGATTGTTGATAATCGCTTTTTGATTAAATCTTGGTCCTCAGCAAGTTTTGCGTATTCAGACATTGTAATACCTAAAAGATTTGCGCCTAAACGTTTTACAACATGTCGGTCACGCATTTCAAGTGATATTACAGCAGAATTATATCCAAGTTTTACAGATTGTGCAGCAAGGTTTGCAAGCCAAATAGATTTACCTACTTTGTTTTCACCTGCAATTACGTAAAGTGCTTTTGTTGACCATCCGCCGCCAAGTACCTGGTCAAGATAATCATATCCTGTTGAAAATGTATCAAGTGTTGGCTGTTTATGCGATTCAGGATTGAAAAAGTCAAGACCTTCATCAAATTTGAAATTGATGTTATTTCCTGTTACGATAATATCTTTTGCAGTTTCAACAACTTGTTTTATATTGCCTGCATCAACTTTTGTTGTTTTTAAATATGTAACAAGATTTTCAACAGATTTGTCGAGATTTTTAAATTCGACCCATGCTTCGGAACTTTCATCTAGCCATTCAGGATCGTATTCTTCAAGATTAATATCATACAATGTATCAATGTAATCTCTATTTATTGTTTCGCCCCAACCATGAATTTTGATAACTTCAATGATTTGTTCTTTTGTTGGGACTTTGTTGTATTTGTCGATAAAACCTTTAGCCGCAGTGAATATCTTTGGATAATTCGGTGTCTCGAAAAAGTTTTCTTTTGTAAACTGTAAAAATTCCTTTTTTTGTAGAATATAATGATACAGTATTTTCTCTAAGTGATTTGGTAGCATAATTGGTTATTTAATTTAATATACATCAAGTGCATATAGTTTTTATTCATTCAATCTGTGAAGATTGCCATACGAACCCATAAATTTATTGTGATACCCGGTTGTTCCCAACGGACGAGATTCATACGGAATTTCTCTTCTTGAAATAACAACGTCTTGTGTTTTACTTTTTTCTAAACAGTCCGCAATATATTTTGTATAATCTTTCTGTTGCTCTGGTGTACGTGTGTATGCATTATCAATATGTCCTCTTTTTTCGCCAGCAGGTGGTTCCCACATATTTTTATGATAATTAAGTTTTTCGATTTTATCTTTTACTTCATGCAATGGAAATTTTGTACTAACTTTTATATGAAAAAAGTTTTCATCATATGAAGGTACATTTAACATGTTATCAGACATTTGTACAACGATTGCAATTTCAAATATGTCGCGTACACCTTGCGGTATAACTTCGGCTCTAGATATTTTGTAAATGTAATTATTGTCAATTCTACTTTTACCAACGCATTCACATTTTACAAGTTTCATGAATTGAGTTTTTGCATCGTCCATAGTTTTGATTTCCGCCTTTGCAACGTTAATATCTGTAATTGGCGGGTGATGTTTGCATTCGTATTTAACAACATACGGATCTTCCACTTTTTTTGTATCAAATAATTGTTCTATGTATTTTAAAAAACCCATGATTTTTATGATTTATCGTATTGCCAATCGTGTTTTAGTAAACGATAACTTGAATATTTTGCTTTTGACGTTTCTTTAATGTAATTAAGTCGTTCCAATTCTTGCAAAAATTCAATATGTTTATCTTTTCCTACAGTGGTACAAATTTTATCTTTTGTCCATAATGCACCAAATTCATTTTCCAAAAAATCCGTTTCAACTAAAAGATTAACTAATTCATACAAATAATCTTCTATTGAAGGATATCCAGGCGTTTCCGTCTGGATATCCAAGAAGTATTTGATTTTAAGTTTTCTTCTATCTAATCCAAGATTCATATTATCCAGCGATATTTTCTGATTCTTTCAATGTTTGGAACTCTGCTTTCATATCAAACTTTGCTTGTTTAATTGCTTGTTTGTTTGCTGAACGCCATTCTTGAAAAACTTCAGTTGTAAATTCGGCAGGTACTGTTGTACAAAATTCGTACCCGTCAAATACCATGATTACTCCATTGTTTAGATTTCTTCTTACTTGTGTCATTTTTTTAGTCTTTTAAAGTGTTTTCTAATGCATTTTCTGTTTCGCTGTTTTCATCAGTTGATAAGGCAAAATCCTCAGCGTAGCCTTCCATATCAAACATGTCACCAATTGATGGCAGTTGGAATGTTGGTTTAATTGTTGTTTCATCAAGTTCTTTAAGAACTTCTTGTGTAAGAACACGTGGCGTAAATAATTCTCCGGCAGGAACAGTATCATTTAAATGTTTAACGACAAAATTTCGAGCGGTTTCTTTCAATACGCAGAACATTAATTTTCCATTATGTTCCCATACTCTACCTTCTTTTCTTGCAGCTTCTTGTTCAGCAGGTGTCATTTTATTGAATGCCTTTTCATCACCGATGTTTCCTTTTGCAATACCGCATTGTTCCCATCCGATGAATTGTTCTAATCCAACATAAGGATTCATACCTTTGTAAAATGAAATGTGGAATCGAATTGTAATAGGACGTGCAAATCTGTTTTTGTGTGGAGCTGAACGAACAATGATTCCGGTTTTTGTTAAACCTACTTTATTTGCTTCAGCATTTGCAACTTTTAATCCTGATTTGTATAAGAATAAAATTACAGATGCATTATATAACGGTCCACCACCACCGCTCATTACGTCCATTGGAATGAATGATCCAACCGATGCATATGTGTGTGCAGTCATGATAAATGGAATTTTTGCACCTGCAAGGTCCATTGTAATTACACGGAATAATGAACGCATTTCTTGTGCTTTTGTCATGTCCTTTTTCTCTGAACCTGATACGGCATCAGCACGTTCTTTAGTTGTTGCAAGGTTACCAAGTGAGTCAAGAACAAGCATAATTTTAGGAACAGCTTTACCAGCTTTTTTAGCATCATCGATGTATTTCAATAAATTTGAAACAAACTTCTTGAATTCCAATGGTGTACTTACTGGTTGGTAACGAATTTTGTCAGGGTCACAACCGAATTTTTTAAATGTGCCAGCATCGACTGCTGCTTCTGAATCGCAATATACGATATGATAACCCATTGCTTGTGCGCAACGTACGCCATTTAAAGCAAGGAATGTTTTTCCCGTACCGGTTTCTCCGGCAAGAGCGATTGTTCTACAGTTTGGATATCCTCCAAAAAGTGAACCTGAAATTTGTGCATTCAGTAAATAATTACCAGTGTCGATGAATTCATCGATGTTTGAGAATGCGTTTGATGAGCTGATAGAACCTCTGTCATCGACATTTTTCGATAACATATTGTCAAGTTCTACGAATGAAAATTCTTTAATTGCCATGTGTTTAGATTTATTTTAGAATAGTTGTTTGCTTGTAACTAAGTTACTTGAAAGTTCAGGAAATCCTAATGCTGAGATAAATCTATTCAATGGGTCAATAATTGTTTTAGCAAATTGCAATTCATAATCAACGGACGGTGCAATTTCGTATGGAAGATTTCCTGGTAAATATGCAAAAACAATATCTTTTCCGCTATCGTCTTTTGCATAATAAAATTTAACTTTATCGCCTGATTTAATAAGCGAGTATTTCTTTTTGTACTTTGGATTTTGATTAATCAAATAATTATGGTAACCTGCACCGCGTACGTGAATAGGACAATGTGGTAAAATTTCAAATTTTGATGTATCATTTGCGATTCCCTTTTCATAATCACCAATACTTGAGCCGAAAGCAATATTGCTAACGTCTTCGTTTTGGAATTGTGTTTTTAATGATTTAAGTTCATTTACAAATGCTTTAAGATTTAATTGTTTCTTTTCTTTGAAAAAATACTTTAACATTTCCTTTAATTTTGTTCTTGCAAATGGTGGTGTAGATGATTGTACAATTTCAACACCTTTTGCTTTAATTTTTGCTTGCGCTTCAAATGATATACCGTCTTGCCACACCAAGTCAAGAACATATTTTTTCTTTGCTAACAATATTGCAGAAGCAGAAATTGTTTCCAATTCAAAATCTTGTATATTTTTTGTTCCCCACTTTGTTGCGTATTGGTCAAATGCTTTTCCTAGGTAATCCTTGATTCTAAATTTATACATTTTAATAATCATTTCAACAGGATCTCCTTGATAGTCAGAACCATTTACAGCTTCTTGAAAAGAACAATAAACAGAATCGGTATCTCCATAAATTGCAACATCTTGTACAACTGTTGGAATAACTGTTATTCCAAGATGGTCATGCAATGCTTTATCGCTTTTCCAATATTTATGAAAGTACAAATTTAATACCTTAGATGAAAACTTGATAATATTTTGTCCTTGCAATGTAATTGCTTCAGCAAGTTGTGGATTATATGCAACAAAATAAGGCGATGCACACGCACCGTATATAGAGTTGATAAAGATCTTTATCGCTTGTTCCTCATTACCAAAATCATTTTGTATTTTCGTTAATCTTTTTATTTCAGCTTCAATATCAGCAATTGTTGATTCTTGAGATACTTTTGCGTATTTATATTCGTACATGTTTATAGCCTTTATTTTTTTGACTTTATTTAAACTAAAAATGTCCCATCTGTCTTTTGCTGTTTAGCAAAAATAACAAATGGGACAATTAAAGTAATATGGTATGTATCAATAGCGGTAATAGAGAAATAATTATTCAGCCTCGCCGATAATCATTTTTGTGTCAGATTCATTTGAAACGAAAATTAATTTCTCGTCTGCAATATGAACGATTGCATCTTCTCTATCAAGAAACGCATAGTGATGTTTGAATACTGAAAGATTTGCATTCGGTTTGTTTGCAACGTCAGTGTCAACAACTTGAAGTTTGAAGTTTTTACCTTCAGCAAGTACTTCATCACCTTTTTTATTGAAAGTGATTTTTGAGTGGTCAGAATCAATACCGAATAATGAAGAGATTTTTGCTTGTTGTTCTTTTGGAAGTAAGAAGTCAACTTTACTTGATGATGTATCTGTGATTTTGTTTAATACGTCATCAGTAATGTATGTAAATAATTTCAATGAAGCGCATTGAAATTCAATTGCTAATGAACTGTTTTTAAGAACGATGCCAGTTCCTGTATTATCTCCATTTACGTTTTCGTAATCCAAGATAAATTCAAATTCCGATTCGCCAAAGAATTTGAAAGAAGATGATAACTTGTCGATATTTAAAATACCAACTTTAACTGGTGCGCTAATGTCGCTGTACTCAGAAAATACTTCGTCAAGAGGAATTGCAGAATATTTTACAACCGATTTTTCTGGCGTGTAACTTTTTGCTTTAACGAAGCCATTGTCAATTTCTAATAAAAGTGAGTTATCAATACCTTGAAATCTTTTTAAGAAATTGATGAATTTTTGAAATTTTTCTACTTTGAGATTTAGTTTTTGCATAATTTATTTATCTTTAATTTATTAATAATATACATATAAATGTAATAGTTTCAATTTGTTACCTGGACTTATAATATGATATCGTCAACTAAACCGTATTGTTTGCATTTTTTTGCATTAAGATACAAGTCGTGTTTTAAAATATCGTTTAACTGTTCCGTTGTGAATTTTGTATTCTTTTTGTAAAAACGTTTGATGTCAGCCATAAACGCATCAACATTTTGTTGGCTGTCTTTCAGTTGTTCGTAATTACCCCATGCTCCACCTGATAACTGATGTACTAGCATGTACGAATTTTCGCGAATTACTCTGTGTGAACCTATTGAAGATATAAAAGTTGCAGCTGATGCAGCAACACCTTCAACGACAGTAATAACAGGTACAGCACATTTGATTCGATTAATAGTATCGACCATTGACATTGCTGAAGTAATAATTCCACCTGGCGAATTAATGTGAAGCCATATCGGCGATGGCGCAGATCTTTCAAACATACCGTTTACAGTATATTTTGTGTGTTCGTACGCAAGATCTGTAATAACTTGATTGAATTCTAATGCAGATTCATCATCAATTGCATCATAAAACCAAATATGATCGCGTGATATACGCATATTTGAGCTTCCGGGTTTAAACCCACCGCTTTTTGCTTCGTCTGTTCTTGTTCGCTGTGCAGCTACTTGCATGATTTCATTCATACTTGATTTGATTTATGTGATTTATATTAGTTTACGGTTTGGTCTTCGATAGCTGCAGGCGCAACTTCTTCATAAATATATTCTTTGCAGAATTTATCAACTGCTGCTTCAATATCGCAATATAAATTATAGGAAACTATTTCATCGTCCACACAATCATAATTGCCATTTTTCTTTGCGTTGTAAATTGTTACTCTGGATGTGTAACCATGGAAAGGAGTGTATGCAGCGGCAAAAAACTTATTATCAAATACAAAAATCCATCCATGAACGTTTGTGCTTGTTTTGATATTTGTAATATACGTATACGGTTTTTCTTCGGTAAATTCAGGATTTTCATTTCTGTGTCTTACCTTCTCGAGAGTGGCTCCATACACAGTGCCTCCGACAAGATCTGTTGATTTGATAATTCTTTCAGTTGTCATATTATTTAAGTATAAAAGTTACTTGTAGATAATGTGCGTATCATCACAATAGATACACTTTAATATGACGGTCAATGGATTTTATAGCAATTTATTTTAAGTTCATTAAAATTGCTCTAATGAACTTAAATATAATCGGCAGGATTGAATGGCGCATTATCATCATCTTCATCGTCGGATTCGCCTTTGAAAACTTCAATGCCATCAATCATTTCAACTTCATCAAATAAATCTTTTGCTGCTTTATTTTTTACGCCACGTGTTAATGCAACGTCCTTCATTTTTGCAAATATTTTTTGAAGTTTTTCTGTTTCTTTTTGTGTTTCTTTTAATTCCTTTTCGATTTCTTTTATTTTTGCAACAGTTCTTTGTAATTCATCAGCACTTAAGTGTCGAAGTAATGTACTGTTTAACCTATTAGAAATACGTTTGTCGAATTGCTCCAGAAATGTATCAATTTCTGCTTCAGTTCTTTTCTTAACCAACATGAATTCAAGATACAATTTTTTTGCTTTATTGAAAGCAAGTTCCATGTCAGTTTGTTCAAGATTATACTTTGAACGTTCAAGATTTAATTGTGCTTGACGATATTTAAAATCGTCAAGATAATCTTCAATCTTGTCATATTGAATTACAATATTATCTTTAACAAATACAGCAGTTTCAGTAACAAGAATTTTTGTTGCTTTTATAATTGCTGATTTGAATGTTGGCCAATCTTGAGCATAACCAGTGTAAACGAGTTTTAAGTTTACATTTGTTTTTGAGTTATTATCAACTTTACATTTGCCGTTATGTAATTCAATGATCTTATCAATTTTTTCAGAAAAACTTGAAAATTTTATCAATGGCGGAATGTCTTTAATAAGAATTTCCTTTTTAACGTCGTTTGCAATTACATCACCTGAAATGATATACGTTTTATCCATTCCTTGGAATCGTTCAACATTACCGGTGAAATTTGCAAAATATGGCATAACCTCTTTTATTTTGCCATCGTAATAATTTTGAATATCTTCAAGTTTTCTTGGAAGAATAGTTGTTTTATATCCAACCGCAATTCCTATGATATTGGTTACAAGACCGATAGGATATTGTAACCATAATGAATTCCAGCCACCTTCTTCATCTCGTGAATTTAATACAGCATTTTCCTTAATTATTTTTGCAAATTTAGGATTTAATTTTACTGATGTATAACGAGCAGCTGCAGCATCAGTTTTAATTGGCGAACCAAAAAATCCGTCACCTATTAATATTGATTCTGAACAACCGAAAGGTCGAGCAAGTTTATTTATTGCACCTGATAATGATGCATCTCCATGATGGTAACCATCGCTGATACAAGATCCCGCAACAGTTAAAGTTTTTCCAAATGTTGTTCCGCTGTTTAATAAAATTAAACGTTGTACATTTGTAAGACCGTCATACCAAGAAGGTATTCCGCGTTTCTCTAAAACGTATAATGCGTAATTTCTATAGTTAATGTCGATTTGACTCGATATCGGTAAACGGATTATTTTTGTTCTTCTAGCCATATTTTTATATTAATTTATATACACGAGATTAAATAAGTTTTATTTTAAAATCAAATATACAACATTTTTGCATCAATAGCAATAGTAATGTTGTATTTTTTTAAAATGTTCCTTCTAACCAACGTTTTCTGTATAATGATTTTGAATCGAATGCAACCCATAAGTATTTCGCAGCAGATCTGTCAGCATATACTCTCCATGCATCGCGATATTTCATGATGATTTCCCAATCCTCTAATGCCAATGAACCAAGTCCTTTTAAATATCGAACATTATTGTACTTTTCAATTTTTGATTCAGCGTATTCCCCAAATTCTTTTGTTGAATAAAAGTATTTACGTTCTTTATTAACATCAACACTAACTAGTGGAGTTGACATTAAAAATAATCGGTTTTGGTCAATTACATTAGGAAACCATTTAAAGAACAAATTCATAACAAGTGATGCAATATGGCCAACGCCGTCAGGGTCCCAGTCAGTTGCAATATAAATTTTGTCATATGAACAATTTTTATCCTCACCTGGTTTTATATCAAGAATATGCATTAGTTCAACGATTTCAAAATTACTTGTCAAATCGCGTGCAGACCTTGCATTTTTAATTTTTCCTTTAAGTGCGTAAACGCCATCAGTTTTTGCATTACGTTCTTGTAATAAAGAACCCATAGCAGAACCTCCTTCAACAATAAATAAAGTACCTTTTCTTTCAGAAGGCGGGAAGTACTTATCAGAAACAACACGTTTCTTAACATTACGTAATTGTTTCTTTAATTCTCTACTGTCATCGGTTTTTTTGCGTTCATCAACAAGTTGTTGAATTTCTTTATAAAGTGATGTTTTCTTGAATTCCTTTGCAAAATTGCTTAAAAAATGTTTTTCAAGTATGGGTTGAATTTCCCAACGACCAGATGCAAGTTTTGTTTTATTTTGGTCACCGAAACGAACAAACTTTGGCGGAATATTGATAATCATTGCTGAACACCAAAATAACCAAGATCCTTTATAATCAAATAACTCACCCATGAATTCTTGAAGAATTGTTTGGTGCGGGCCTGTACATAATGCAGTATTTACGAATGACGTTTGTTTGAAATAATCATCGGATGCCGCTTTCCAAATATGTAATGTTCCAATTTTTGAATTAAGTACAAATGATTCTTTAGGTAAAAATGGTTTATTAAGATCCATTGTAACACCATCCCAAGTAACAACAAATTTTAAATTTTGTGTAATTGGTTCTTGCGATTTGATGAATTCTCTAAAAATCATTTGCGCCTCAATGTATTCAAAATCCCATTTGCAATTTTTAAACATTGAAGTTAATGGTATAAAAGATATTGTGGTTCCGCATTTATCTTTTGGCGTTTTTTTGCGGATATCTTTTGTTACCGTTTTGAAGTCAACCCATTTCTGATAATAAACTTCAGAATCATTGATTGTTGTAACTTCAAATTCATTTGATAACATATTTACAATTGACGCACCAACCCCATTTGTTCCAAGTATGGTTTCGTCAATTTCATTATTTTTGAAATTTGAACCTGCTCTTAACATTGTTAATGCAGTTTCAACATTTGTCATTTTTGTTGTGTTAATTTTTGATGTGTTAATTTTTGAAGCATTGATAAAACCGCCTCCAGTATCTGTAACTGTTACACGATTCGTTTTAGAATCAAAATCAACTGAAATCATTGGCATTTTGCCATCTTGACGTTTAGCTTCATCGAAAGCATTATCAACGATTTCATTTAAAAGTTTGTAAAAGCCTATTGAAATAACTTTTTTCTTACTGATTATAATACCGTCAGTAATAACCCTAACATCTTCCTCATTTTCTTCAACAGATCCGATGTACATTGTTGG
>JALOBO010000285.1 GCA_023228225.1 Clostridia bacterium | reverse complement strand
AACACTACCTTAGACTTATATACCTCACACAGTTTATACACTGCAATCTTATTTATCCCATCATAAAACTCACTTGGATCAACGGTTTCTAAAAACTCATCTACCTCTCTTCTTTCTACAAACATAAATACATCTTCTTCATTCATTCCACACTCATCATCACCATCATATACCAATACTACATACCCCATTATCCCCACTTCCTTATCATAGTGTTATTATTAACTTTAAATGTTTCAAATGCTTCCTTTCCTGCATTAGTCTTAAGGAATGCTCTCAGTGCTTTGACCAACTGTTGTTTTTCACTCTCATCTTTCTCTCCAACTTCAATCATATACTGCACTACTTTCTGCAATCCCACATACTCAATACCTACACCCTTTACTATCAACTTTAGCAGATGCAATTTCATAGAATCTCTTTACATCTTCATCTTTACGAGCCTTGCCCAATACTACTTTTTCTTCCATATATCCATCCTCTTTAACAATTCATCTTCTAAGTTCTTTCTATCCGGTGGATGATAAATGTATCTTTCATACATCTTACCACCACACACTTCACACCGTATAGGATACTTTACATTATATCCCATTACTTCTTGCTCATGCAAACAATCCACACAAATAAATACTCTACCCATATCTTACAAAGCAAACTATCTCTTGCTCCTCAACCTTACCACTCATAATCTTTTTCTTTGCGTCTTCAGGATTCTCAGCCCTTACTCTAATACTACACTCATATGCATTTTTTATTTGACAGTCAGGACACAGACCTATCCATCTACCAGTATCATCCATCAACTTATTAGTATTAGGACAATCTTTCATCCTTACAACTTTACCTCTTTCTGATTGCATACATTCTATTAGTTTCCATTCCCCAACATCTTCTATAAACACACTATTAACAACTACTCCACATCTTATACATCTTGGCATTATCACACCTCATCAATATCATAATCTTCATTCAACTGTATATCAGAATATTTAAATTCTGCTGATTCAAACTTACTTGCAGCTTCTTCCTCTGTAAATGCCTCTATTTCCAGTGTATAACACCCATGTATAACATATGTTCTTTTCTTATGACAACCGGGACATACACCCAACCATCTTATACCTTCTTGATCAGATACATAATTACGATTGGTATGAAAGTGCTTATATCTTTCCACATTGATCTTCCTGTTTCCTACTTCATTAAAGAATAGCCAATTTTCTAATGGTAATCCTGATACACTTTCCTCTATCCTACCACATATCACACACACCGGCATACTCAATACCTCCATGAATATTCAAATGCTATTTGTGGGAATAGATATTCTGCTATTGCCTTTGGTAACTTATTCCCTGTTCTTGCTACTTCCTCATATTCCTTATCATGATCATGCCCATCTACAGCATCAATATATGCTGCCCAATCACCAACACTCTCATTCACAACTGCCACTACCAATACTCTACTTGCTAATGCTCTATACTCCATTGTCTTAATCATACCTATTACTTCCTCAAACAATATAACTTCATCTGTTCTAATATAGCCATACTCTTCTGCATCTTGTCAATCTTTCCATATACATCTGTGATACTCTTATAATACATATCATCCATACGCATCTTGTTTGCAGCCTCCATGAATATTCCATGTTCATCTCTTATGATCTTAAGCGTTACAATATTATTCTCCAATGTCTGTATAATTGCATCAATCATATTAATCACTTACGCATCATGATGACATGGTGGAACATTTTCATTATTTAATGTGGACCGTCTTTTACATATTGGACATATTGAAAAACATGCCTCTGCTTCTTCCCATAGTAATATAGTACTAATGTTCCCACAATGTATACATGTTACAACACCTCTATCATCATATTCACTTATGCTATATCCCTCATCATCATCTGGTATAGTTGATATCATATATACCCCCATTCATATTCTTCAGTCCATGCTACATTATATATCACAATGCCTGCATCCCTACATCGTTCTATAAGATCATCTATCGTATCCTCGTCACTACCTTCTTCTTCTTTCCATTGTTCCCATATAGTCGCAAACTCATTACTTTTATCAATGGATATCATGAATGAATGAACAAATCTATTCTCACTTCCATCATATCCAATAACATCTACTTTCTGTAACCACACATCCTTACTCATTCATCTTACCTCTTGCATATATCAAAAGTTTATGTGCATTGTCTATACGCTCTCTTGCTGTTACAATATCTGATGCATTGAAATATACTTTCAACTTACCATCCTTGCTTGTTGCCCCTATCTCTATGCTATCCTGATATGATGGATTCACTGTTTCATGCTTATGAATAACTACACTATCATCAGTATTCATAATCCTCATCATCCACTATCTTAACTCTTCCTTCACTATCAACATCTATACCTGCATCATACGCTCCGGTACATCTTCTTATTCCTGATCCATCCTTGAGTATCTCAAGTAATGCTGCAATCCACCGTCCCTCATTTTTAACAACTATTACATTAACACTACCATCAGTATCCTCTAATTTAATATAATAGTCATCTTCTAATTCAGATGTATACATTCCTCTAATCATCGTCCTTCACTCCATACTCATCCAATATACATTTATAATCCCCATAGAATCCCCAACATGATTCC
>JALOBO010000284.1 GCA_023228225.1 Clostridia bacterium | reverse complement strand
CAACTCACACACCTGTACAAGTAGTGACCTGTTTTTTGCATACCTGCCGATAAATTTATCGATTTCAACTCACACACCTGTACAAGTAGTGACCCTGAACAGTAGACACTTAATTAATTTTTCTTATATCAAAGTCACATAATTTATACAGGTAATGACAACAAGCTTATATATCAAGACATATTTATTCTGCGAACCTCTCAGCATTTTATGATCACTTCAGGTTCGCAGACAAACTTTACAACCTCTCTATTAACTCAACACCTTCAGGCATAACTCTATCAATCTCAACATCATAATCATCAAATGACCTAGTAGGCACATCAGTAAATTTAGCCTTTATAGACACTTTATTAAACAACTTGAAAGCCTGACAGCAGCCTAGCTTGCTCTTATGCCTAAACACTATGAGTTTCTTTGCTGACATCTTGCCCCTTGAAGCTGAATGATCGTGCTCAAACATCTCGACCATACTTGTAAGAAGTAATTCAAGGTCATCTTCAGTAAATCCTGTTTTCTGTGCAAGAGCTGCAGATATATACCCCTCAAGCTTATATAGCCCATAAGGAATAATCATTTTCTTCCCCATGGTCTGCCCCTTTTCAGCATCCTTTTCATTTGTGACTGCCTGGCGTGTAATTGTAACTTCCTGTGGGAATACTGGGTCAATACTCTTAGAGAAGTTAAGCTGCACAGGACCTCTTACCTGCCCACAATTTACACCATTTGTCATTACTGCGCCAAATGTGCGAATATCAAAGAAATTCTTACACATAAAAGCAGTTAAGCTTTCTGCAGCCTCTTGATCTGCAGGAAGTTTTTTATCTTCTGATTTAATCCCTAGATTATCATATGCCTTCTTGTGCTGGTTGTTAAGTACTACACCTGACTTCACATAAATTTCATAACCTGTTTCTGACTCTTTAACAAGGTCAACATAATCTCTAATCTTCCTCTTCAAGCAAACATCAGTTACTATACCAGTTCCAGTTTGTGGGTCCATCCTTGGCATGTTACCCATATCTGGGTCACCGTTAGGGTTTCCATTTTCAACATCAAACAGGAGTACAAATTCTATTCTGTTGTTTATAGTTATGCTCATTTAGACCACCTTTAACTTTTAATTTTTAATTTTTAACTTTACCACATTACTCAGATTGTTTTCTTTGTATAAATAGCTTTCCTCTGCTGATAATATCCAAGCATAAACATACCCTGATCTTCAAGATTAAGGTGCTGTGGAAACACGCTTACATGCTCTAAAATCTGAGTAATTAGTTTATCAGACTTAACGCCCCAATCAGACTTAGAAATATGGTGCTGTGCAAGTTTAAGCAGCTGAGGGAAAACTATTGCAGGTGTATTTGCTGCACTGCTAAAATATTTACTGTTTATATTACTCTTTGTACTCCCCACTGCGTCATACTGCACCATTTCTAATGCACAAAATAATCTTCCAAGCCTGTAAGGCACATTTATACTTTCTTCATTTAGACTCACTGTAGGCATCTCCTTATTAATCATGTGTCTGTTTCTGTATGTCCTTGTTAGGTATGCTTTTACGAAAGCTGCCCTTACATAGTTTACGTTTCCCTCTGTTTTCATCAAATGTATCATCTGACTAAATAGGTATGCTGGGTAGTTAGTACCACCAATTACTGCTTTAACAAGCTGTCCTTTTAGTTGCTTTGGAACTTCCTTATCCAACTTAGCCTGTGGTATTAACTCGTTCAACAAACTATAAATAGATATGTAATTATGATCAAAATCACTTTTTACAATATCCATATCTATATGGTGTTTTGCAGCATTTTCGATAAGTTTACTTATTGTGTCTACATACCAAAACCTTACAGATATTCTACCATTGTTAGGTGAAAGCCCTAGTATATGAAACTTTTCTCCTGGGTCAATACCTATATCAGTTGAGTTAATAGGTTTGCATGTACGTATTTTGTTTAAAACACTTTTTACCTGGTCTGCTAAGTAAGAACTTGTATCAGATGTAGGGACAAACCCACCACAAACTGAATTAAATAAATTATTTGCAGACTGATTTTCCTGCCCCCAAAACACAACAGTATCACCTGAAATATTAAGCCTTGTGTTCTGATCTTTAATTAAATGGTTTAGTGCAGTAGTATATTTAAACATTGCATAATCCCCCACTGGGGCATTATAGCTTTGTGAATGATCGTAAGACTCAAATGATGGATCGTTGAAACTAACAAGTAATGCACCAGAAGCCTGGGCACCGCGTACGCCTAATATTTTCTGGTGTGTTCTTGCAATAGTTGTCTGTTTACCACTTACTAAACATGTGCCTGCTGTGCTTTCCTCGCTGTCACTAGACTGAACTGATTCCCATGCGAGAGTAACAAGTTTATTTTTATGAAGATACTCATCATTACACTCAAATACACATGCACTACCAGAGAGCACAGTATCTTTGTTTTCGAGTATTTTTTTGTTTTCAAATATATGCAGAGGATCAATAGAATCAATAAATGCTAAGAAGGCTCTTACACTATCTGAGTCTACACTATCAAGAATAGTGTGCTGTAGTTGCTTAAAATTACTGTTGCATTCAGCTGATCTTGTAGTTACAAGGTAAGAAAATTTTTCATCTGTAAAGATATTTGCAAGAATGCTGGAAGGGTCTAATTTTTTAACGTCAGTAA
>JALOBO010000283.1:1974-2682 GCA_023228225.1 Clostridia bacterium | reverse complement strand
TTAAGATTAAATTAAACTCACACCTTACGCCTGTACAGCCTGCAGCTCTTCAACCCCTTCACGTAGTGTGGTCTTATCTTGCTAGGATACACAGGGTGATTACAAATATACTTCCCTATCCTTTTCTTCTCTTCAGGTGCAGGAGTGCAGAAAGCACAGGTAACGCATAGGCTCTCAGCTCCAGGCTCAAGGCATGTTTCAAATGATTTACAGTATCTGCAATCAGTTATCCATTTATGCCTTCTCTTGCAGAAGCACTCTGTTTCTCCTTCGGATAGGTTTAGGTGCTTGCAATCTCCGTAGAATGTGTTTGTTTTCATCGAAACATGTATGCTGTAACTGTATTTATATATGTCCAGACAACACACTAAAATTTAAAAATTAGCCTGTTTATGTCCAATGCAAACATTTAAGTACTTTTAGGTTGTAGGTAGGAATAGGTAAAGGAGGCATACAATGAGCTTAATAATCAACCTTGAAAGTATTGTTTGGGAATTAGAACATGAAGGCACATGTAAAGAATCAGAAAATCTTGCAAAAGTACTATAGGAGGTCAGAATATTGAATCAAACACTCTCAAAACTTGGTTTAATCTCTTCGATCAGTTTTTTTATAATTTCTTCTATTCTATCAAGAGAATATTACAGCTATTATCGTGGTAATGATATTCAGGTAATACCCCCATTATGGAGTACAGTCTCAATCTGG
>JALOBO010000283.1:0-1964 GCA_023228225.1 Clostridia bacterium | reverse complement strand
AGGCATATTTTTATTTTTCTCTGTATTTTTTTCTCTTATATATATCACTCAAATATGTGATAAGGATGTGGGACGGCGAGAAGTTGGTAATAAACAGGTCAACTCAGAGGGAGATGAGATGTAAAGAATCTTTTGGATGAGTTCCTGAATGATATAATTATCATAAGTATTAAACATACATTTAAATACTAAACTGTTCAATACTATCTAATAAATAACTTTAATAGGTGATAACATGAAAATAGACAAACAAGATATAACGCTATTCGGTGTGCTTATGTTAATAGGTATTGCAGGCACAATAATTGCAGGTTACACACTTCACACAGCACCAGTGACAGACATTTATACTGTAGAAAGACTAACATCACAGGAAATAGATGATATTCAAGACGGCGATAGATCATTTAACAACGTCTTAATATTCAATGTGCAAGTGCTTAGTACGGGAGAAAAATTTGGCGATAAGCTCAGCAAGGATGATCTTGATTACATAAACTTTTCAACAATGCATGAAACAGGTTCAAAAAGATACTACTTTGCAGAGGAAAACACAGTAAGAGAAGACCTTAAAAATGGTGACATAATAATTACAAGGTGGGTATTCAATCAGAAAACATACTGGATCAAAGGTGTAATTACTGCAGAGGAATTTAAATCTCTGTAACTTTTCTTTTTTAATAAATTCCAAGTCCTTCAGCTTATTTTTTTTCAATTTCCCACAGAAACATTTATAAGCCATAAACTTAAATATCTTAACATCCTATATAATTATGAGGTGTACACAAATGAAAGGTTTATACTCAGGGCGACAAATCAAGGCTCTGGCAACGAAAAAAGCTAAAATAACAAGGTCACAAACAGCCGCGCAAGCTGTTAAGGCTATTGTTAAAAAGTATGGAAGTGTTGCAGATAGTGGCAAATATTTCCATACTGGTAAAGGTGTTTGGATGAAGTATTCTCTTGCAAATGATAGTAAGAGAACTGGAAAGCTCGCAGGGAGTAAAGCTCAGTGGAGAGCGCAACCTCATAAGCTGGACTATCCTGGCATTGATACTAAGGGTGTGGAGAAGAAAGAAGTTAAGGCAGTTAAGCCTAAATTCTCCCTCTCCAGCATTAAACCACCTGCAAAACTATCCAGCAGGACTAAGAAAACGCCTGCTAAGGTTGTGCATAAGGCTGTAACTAAGAGAGCACCCCTACCTTTAAAAATCCCTCAAAACATACCTATAGAAGTTGATTATGCACTTGGACAGGGTAAATTAAAAGCTGCTGAAGAGTTGTATTATAAGTGTGTTCTTCACGCAAACCCGAAGATAGGTTATAGGGATGAGCGTATTTATGCAGCTTTTAATAAATATGTAAAAGGTAAAGTAATAAGCTTTTACAAGCAGTCAAGAGAAGCCTTTAAAAACGGTAGAGATCTCGATTCAAGAGTTTTCTTTAGGTATGGGAGACTTGCACAGGGATGGGCTAAGGAAGAAAAGTATGTAGATGCTGCATACGAAAAGTTCATTGCACCAAAAGTTAAAAAAGCACCTGTAGTAGTCCCAGCACCTAAAAAAGACTATTCACTTCAAAATAAAAGGCTTAGGCTACTAGCGTCTATGGAAAGAATAGCACCTAAAAAAGACCCTCTAATGTACTATGATAAATGGAATGCACAGCTTAAGAGAACTTTTAAAGACGCTGACAGTTACAAAGCTTGGAAAGGCATGTATCTAAGAAAAATAGAAAACAACAAACCACTTATAGAAAAATTAGCCTACAGAAAGATAATTAATGGCGAAAATTTAGCATAAAGGAGTCTGTTCAGTCACCTGAACACTCCAACTTTCTTTTTTAATTTAACAAACACCTTTAAATACTTTTGCATACATATACTTATACAGTAAATAATTTTATAGGTTGTGATACAACGACTGTAAAGAAAATAGGACTAGTAGGGCTTTATTCTGGTAGAC
>JALOBO010000282.1 GCA_023228225.1 Clostridia bacterium | reverse complement strand
GCGAATTGGTGGAGAATAAAGATGGATACTTTGCAAGAGAGAATAAATAAAAATTGTGAAGAACGCATAGAATTGCAAAACAAAAACTGCTTGAATATATCCCAGCGGATAAAATTAGCAGATTTAGAATTTGAATATAATAATCTGCTTATAGAAAAGTTTAAGGGTAAGAAGATATAATATAAAGACGAACATAAATACAAACCCACGTACCGAAAATGGGTGTATTACAATAGGAAAAGATATATTTGACTTTTATTATAATTATTTTAATGGAATAAATAGCTTTGAATAGAGATGGTGGTAAATGGCATTAAGGTTAACTGACAAACAAAAAAAGTTTATAAATGAATATTTGATTGACCTTAACGCGACACAAGCCGCTATTAGGGCAGGATACAGCAAAAAAAACGCCTTTAAAATCGGGTCTGAATTGCTACAGAAAACTACAGTCCGGGCTCAATTACAAAAAAAGCAAGCCCAGAGAGAACAAAGGACTGAAATAACGCAGGACAAAGTTCTAAAAGAACTTGCTAATATTGCATTTGCAAATGGTACAGATTATACAAAAGTTGTAAAACAAGACAATGAATTATTAGTAGGGATTGTGCCAACTGAAGATTTGACAGAAGAACAAAGATCGGCAGTCGCTGGCATAAAACAAACGCAAACAGGCATTGAGATAAAACTTAATGATAAATTAAAGGCTCTTGAATTGATTGGTAAACATTTAGGAATGTTTGATGAAAAACCTGATAGCATAGATGATATTGAAGATATAACGCCATTGGCAGAAATGCTGCGTGATGATAATGACAAAAACACAGACAATTAATTGGAAAACATTTTCTCCCAAACATAAAGCATATATCAAGCGGGCATTGCAATGTGATTTTAGTGTTGCAGAGGGCGCTATACGGTCGGGCAAAACCATAGACCATTGTATTATTGCAGCGGCATATCTTGAGACTTGCCCCGACAAAATACATCTTGCGTCCGGCTCTACTTTGCCAAATGCCAAATTAAATATAGGCGATTGTAATGGGTTTGGCTTAGAACATTTATTCCGTGGGCGGTGCCGCTGGGGAAAATACAAAGAAAATGAAGCACTTTATATTCAAACAAAAACCGGCGAAAAAATTGTGCTGTTTTCCGGTGGCGGCAAAGCAGACAGTTACAAAAAGATACTTGGTAATTCATATGGTATGTGGATAGCTACAGAAATCAACGAACATTACGATAATGACGATAGCCGCATATCGTTTGTAAAGGTCGCTATGGGGCGGCAGGTGGCGGCAACACAACCATTTACACTATGGGATTTGAACCCGAGCAATCCTAATCACCCGATATATGCCAATTATATAGACCGGTTCAAGACAAATTACGCTGGCAAATATCAATATCAGCATTTTACTATAGATGATAATGCGACGCTGACAAAAGAGCGAAAAGCGTCTTTTAAAAGCAAATATGTTGAAAACAGCGTATGGTATCGCCGTGACATATTAGGTGAGCGCTGCATTGCCGAGGGGCTTGTATATCAACAATTTGCAGATTTTCCAAACAATTTTATTATTGACATTGTGCCTAATGATATTATGTTTGCTACAATCGGTATTGATTTTGGGGAGAATAAATCGGGCAATGCTTTTACTTGCACTGGAATTACAAAAAATCTACAACAGGTTATCACGCTCGAGGACCATTGGCGTGGAGGCATTAAAACGCCGGAACAGCTCAACAACGACTTTACAGCTTTTTCCCGTATGTGTATGAGTAAATATAAGGTCATTGGCGCATGGGCTGATTCAGAGGCGCAAACACTTATGCGCGGATTGCAAGTTGCACTGATAAAAGAGCACATACCGCTTGAAATTCATAATGCAATAAAAGGCGAAATAAACGTGCGCATACAGTTTTACAACTCATTGATGGCACAAAGCAGATACAAAGTAATGCGGCATTGCATCAATACAATAGGCGCTCTTAGAAATGCTGTATGGGATACAAAAAGTTTTGAAGATAAACGTCTTGATAACGGCACATCAAATATAGATAATCTTGATTCGATGGAATATTCGACTGAAAAATTTATGGAAGATATTCAGAACGCGAGATTAATCAAATAAGGTGGTGATTTAATGGATACAATAAGAAGCTATATTACAAATGTACGCGGATTTAATACCGTAAATGCAGAATATTACAGCCATATAGAGGAATGGAACGATTGGTATAAAGGCTATTTTGCTGGATTTCATTCTTATACCCAGTACAACGGCACTAAAAAAGTAGAACGTAAATTATATAATTTAGGCATGGCTAAAAAGGTTTGCGAGGACCATGCTAATTTATTAATGAACGAAAAAGTACAAATCAGCACAGGGAACGATACATTTGATGAGATACTCGAAAAGATACTGAAAGATAATAACTTTCATACCCGTGCTAATCAGCTTGTAGAAGTCGCCTATGCTCTTGGAACTGGTGCACTTGTAGAATATCAAAACGCAGACGGGCAGCCGGTTATAGACTATGTTCGCGCACAAATGATATATCCTTTAGCATGGGATAACGGCGATATAACAGAATGCGCATTTGCTTCTATCCGTATTATTGGCGGCGAAGAATATTATTACATCAATATGCACAGGCTTGACGATAATAAAAATTATGTAATAGAAAATAAA
>JALOBO010000281.1 GCA_023228225.1 Clostridia bacterium | reverse complement strand
GGTTGTTGGCTATCAAGAAGTAACAGAAAGAGATGTAGAAATAGCTACAATAACCGATTGCGAACAGCTTAGTCTATTTTGAGGTAAAAAATGAAAGCACATATTATTAACGGCAGCAGCCGCAAAAATCTCGACGAAATGCGCCGGCTATTTAAAATCGTGTGTGTTGTACTGCATAATCATGGATACGGCACAAACCGGCTAAATCAGATAATTGGTGAAATTGGTGAGCTTGCCGAACAAGCAAAAAGCGACGAAATCTTTTGGGAGCACACAGACAAATTGTTAATTGACAAAATAAAAATTGATTTTGAGCGTGAGAACTATGAGGAGATGGATAAATAATAATGCAATATATAGCGTCACTTTCCTATGGCAAAGACAGCATTATCATTCCCGAAATTTGCAAAGAACATGGTTTACCGCTTGACCGCATTGTCCACGTTGAGATTATGGCAACGGACACGATACCGGCAGACTTGCCGCCGATGATGGAGTTTAAGAAAAAGGCTGACAAGATTATCAAGGAGCGGTACGGAATCGAAGTTGAACATTTACACACGCCTAAAAGCTATGAAGAACAATTCTACACCAAATATATAAAAGGCAAGCATATTGGGAACTTCTATGGGTTCCCCTGCGTAAAAGGGGCGTGGTGCAATAGCAAATTAAAAATGGTACCACTTAGCAAACTCAATAAGCCAAACATTATTCAATATATCGGCATAGCCGCCGACGAGCCTAACCGATTTCACAACCTCACAGACCGTAAAATATCTCCATTGGTTGAATACGGCGTAACCGAAGCAATGGCACGAGAGCGAGCGGAAAAGTTAGGCTTGCTATCTCCTATTTACACGCAATCAGCGCGCGGCGGCTGTTGGTTTTGCCACAATCAAAGCATAGGGCAATTAAGATTACTCCGCAAACAATACCCGGAATACTGGGCGCTAATGCTGAAATGGGATAACGATAGCCCGGTAATATTTAAGCCTAATGGTATGACGGTGCATGATTTTGACGAACGGTTTCGGAATGAGGACGCACAATTAAGTTTTTTTGAGGAGATGGATAAATGATGAAAAAACTAATTGAATGTTTTACAGATGAAGAAGATGGCGAAGAATATGAAGCAATCTCAAAATGCAAAGAAAAATGTTTGAATGGGGGAAAGCCATCATGTAATTGTGAACCAATATTAGAAATAAGGAGAAAGTTATTTCAGTATGAATTAACCGGACTTGAACCCGATGAAATCCCGCAATTGCAAGAAAAATACGATACAGCAATTAAAGCATTATCGGGGGCAATATTGGGAAAAGCAGAAATCCCGCATTGGATTCCGGTGAGCGAGAGATTGCCGGACAAAGAAGTTTTGGTTTTATTATTTTTAAGAAGCCCAAAAGGTGAAACAAAAATAACAACCGGGGAAATTTATGCAAGTAACAACAAAAAATTTGATGGAGAATTTTGCATAGGTTTTGACCCGTTGTCACCGGATTTTTTGAATCGTGAAGTTGTCACTCACTGGATGCCGCTGCCCCAACCGCCGAAAGGAGAAAAATTATGAACATTGAAGAAATCAAGGCAAGGGCAGAAGCCGCCGCCGTACATGAATATGACGGTATTACTGATTTGATTTATGGCAGAGATGTAAAGGCGCTGATTGCAGAGATGGAACGGCTGACGAAAGAAAATGAAAAGCTGATTGAAAGTTACAAAGAGTCAAATTTAGAGCAGGCAACTGAAAATTACGAATTAGAGCAGAAAAACGCCATGCTTGAAAATGACAAAATCAACGCAGATATGAATTTAGAAAATCTGACGGCAGAAGTGGAAGGGCTGAATACTATAAACGCCACGTTGAAAAAGGATAAAGAGTTTTGTTTGAGCACAGCAAAATACAATGCAGAGTTTTATGATGATGCGAAGAAAGAAATTGCCACGCTGAAAAAGGCGCTGGAACTGGCGTGCAAGCATATTTCAGCACATGAGGACTGCTTATGCACGCAAGAGATAGCGCATAAAGAATGCCACGATTGGGACGGAAATTGTGATGAAAAGGGTTGCTGGAAAGATTATTTTATCCATCAAGCCCAGCAGACGCACGAAACGCAGGAGGTAGAGAAATGAAACCTTATTATGATATTCATGGGAATGAAATAAAAGATGGAGACACAATTAAAATGCCGCATGTGAAAGAAAATGGATATATTACAGACAAAAGCGGCTATTACCATTCAAAAGTACATTACAATTCAGTCAGAGACTGTCTTGTCGATGAAAACAATATCGGTTTTTGCTTTGCCTATGGCGTTGAAAAGGAGACCAACTATGAATGAAATGACACCGCTTAAAGCGGCTGAAAATCTTGAAAATGAAATCAAAAATTTTGATATGAGCATGCCAATATCCGCAGAAGAATGTATTCGGCGCGACACTATGCGTTTTGTCGCCTCCATCCTCCGCCGTGTCGCATCCGGTGAACTGGCAGAGGTGGTACACGCACACTGGATTGAAATGGACGATGATTGCAGTAACCTTTGGAAATGCTCACATTGTGGGCTTGTGTGGGAAATGTCAAATGATGATACGCCACAAGAAAATGAAATGTTTCAATGCCCTACGTGTGGCGCTCTGCTGGGAAAGGGTGATAGCCATGAGGCTGATTGACGGAAACGCGCTGTATGAGTTTAT
>JALOBO010000280.1 GCA_023228225.1 Clostridia bacterium | reverse complement strand
TATTATATGCTCTTAAGTATATGCCATCCTCAGATACAGAATATAGATTTCCGATAATATTGTTGCTACTATCTGTGAAATTGATTGCAGAATTGGAAGAGTATGTATAATATGATTTTACAGTCAATCCAGACCCATTAAGTTTGATATATGGTGTACTTCCCTTATATCCAGTGTTGTATGTACCAGCGGTATCTATGAAAGCTGTTAATGTAGCTCCGTTATATACTTGCATTCCAGTCGAATTGAGTTTGATTGCTCCTCCACCTGCAATGATATTACCATCAGAACCAACCGAACATTGCAATACTGAACTGGTATTATATGTCTTAAGACCATAAGAATTCAATAATACTGCACCTGAACCTGCTGTTATAGCTCCATTCGAGCCGATAGAGCACTGAAGCACCGAACTGGTGTTGTAAGTCCTCATACCGTTATCATCGAGCACCACAGCTCCTCCACCTGCCATGAATTTACCATTAGAGTTGAAGTATGCCTGTATCACTCCGTTGTCATAACCTGCTAATCTGTATAAGCTGACATCCGAGTTCTTCTCCATTATCAATCCAGTGAATCCTGCTCTGTCATCCACCAATTTAGATAATGTCTGATTTCCTACAACAATCTTGGAGACGGGCTTATCCCATGTGATTGTATCTTCTGTTCCTTCCTCTGTAGCTGTTTGAGCCGAGGAAGTCAATCCTGAAATCTGACCTTGTGCATCCATGAATTGAGGGTTTCCAAAAGTCAAAGTTGTTACACAACTAGGATATGACAACATAATGCAAGACAGAGGAACGTTATACATCGTCAATCCATTCTGCACATCTTCTATCACACCAAGCATAGTATATGGTGCGAATCTGCTTACTCTTTGATTGCCATCATCGACATAATCAAATCTAGTCCACACTCCGCTTAAATACTTATAGAAAGTTATCATGAATCCAGCAGATACTTTTCCTATATCTCCTTCTTGAACAGAAGCATCAGTAGGCAATCCTGCCACCGATGATGCAGTCCATTGATATTCGCTGACTTCACTTTCACTTCCTATCTCAGACATCGTGAACTGAATCGCATCCATCGGCTTATAATTGGTTACAATCCTATTCAAAGCTATCTTTCTGGTTTGAAGATTCCTATCGTAGTTATCTGTAGTTGCAGGGTCTGTCGGATTGCTTTCAGGATAAGGAAGATAAATTGAATCTCCTTCTTCATTCATGGAAACATCACTGATGGCGATAGTGGTCGCATAGTTCTCAGCCGTTACCATCTGACTCGTTTGAACATAAGTAGAGCCTTGGTCTTCATTATCTATGATTGTGTAGATGTCTAAAGATTTGATAGTGGTAGGGTCTCCTTCTGTTAATTGTGTATATGCCTCCCCATTATCTAAGTGCATCTTATAGAGATAAGAATACTGAGATGCTGAATTGGAAGGATTATAATCTGCAAAATATGCATTATCATAGAAAAAGGGGATACGATTAGATATATATCCTATGGCTTTTATAGCATCCCAGCATTTCACAATATCTACACGGCATTTGATGATGTCGTTCTCATCCAACAATACTGATGCATTCTTTATTGCTTCAATCTCTTCAGAAGTATATGTATCTAAGATGGGAATGGTTGCTGTTGTAGGCACTTGTGTGTAATCATACATGTATCCTGTGTCGCAAACACAAGTAGGAATTGTATATCCAGCACCATTGACTGCAACGAATCTGAATAAGTTAGTACCATTTCCCATAATATAATTTGTAACCACAGAATAAACTGTATCCTTGAGAGATACTGTAACGCTGAAGTCCACATAATATGATGGCAATGTAACTTCATTGAAATAATATCTGATTAGATATATGCCTTCATCTGTAACTGAATCCGTTAATATAGTTAAAGGATTAGATTTAGCTACATCATAGCTCATATAAAAATATTTCACAGTTGATACAATCTCGAAATTTATAGAGCAGATTGAACTCAGATTGATAGAACTTTTAAGTTTATATGCCTTATTATAGCATAAGAATGTGATAGTATCCTCTTCAGAATCATGTCTCTCTATATACATATCATATGATTCACCATATGCTTCGACATGGATTGTAGTTTTCCCATTTATGATTGCAGGATGTGTTAATCCAAATTGACTCCAATACAAATCATCTGAATTGAAATATGCTTTCTTAACTAATACTTCAGCCATTGCGAAAGGCTGATTCCTTCCATATGTATAATTTATACGAGAAGTAATGGTAGATATGTCGTATGCTATTCCTTCTGCATCATATATGATTACTATGGGTTCTGAAACTGTACTCATGTTACTATTTCTCCTGGTGATGCTGTATATGGTTTATACAACGTTTCTCCATATTTGAACCTCTCCACCAAAGTTATAGAATATTCTAATAATCCTGGAGATGTATCACTGAATGTAGCAGATAATGCTGTTACAGCTACATTCCATCCCTTCTGACTCTCATCCCCATCGGGTACAAAGTATATAAACCTATTGTCGGTAGGGTCCGTATTCCCTATATAAAAACAGTATCCTTTCAATACTACTTGTATCTTCGATAGAAGCCATGTTAATCCTATATAACAATATCCATGACCGTCGGGAGAATTACCTATGTCTACATCTGTTGCAAAATTCAATTCAGTGTTTATGAAATCCCAATTG
>JALOBO010000279.1 GCA_023228225.1 Clostridia bacterium | reverse complement strand
TCGACTAGTCTTCCATACTATCCATCAACAACTTAAACCCCTTAGGATCATCAACGGCCTTTTCCGCCAACTTTCTCGGAAGTCCTGCGCTCATAATTTCCTGAACCTTCTCTTCCCTGCTCTTAACTTTCAATCCCATTTGGCTATAATGAATCACACTTCCCTTACTGGCCTCAATCTCACTAACACTCAACTTCCGTTCAATGGCCTGCCTCCGGATGACTAATGGTTGACAAGCCAACTCACACAACTGACCGAGCGTTATTCCTTCGAAGTCAATATTCGCCTGCATTTTAGCCGTTTCACCGTTCTCATTCTTTGTACTCCATGTCCGTTTGATGCTAACGCCACTAATCACTGTACTAAGATCAATTGCCTGTGTCATAACTAACTCCCTTCTAATGATGAATGAGTCATGACATTACTAAGGTGATTAACTATGGTCATTACAAATGACCATTTGGGTTTGCCCTAGGCGTATGTCCCTAGCATCCCCTCACATGGCTTTCCGGTGATATCCATGCCACCGCTCAAATTGTCAAATATCATGAACCCTAGGTGGGATTGTCCATGTCGGGCGTACCTAGGCCGGATTGACGAAAACCCGTAATTGATAATTGCCCGACGTTTGATTCCATCATACCACACGCTAGCCCATTGTCAACCCCCAATCCGCTAGCCATTCGGCCCTAGATAACACTTGTCTAGCCATGTAATTATCCTATAGTCGGGCCAAAACTCGATGGGGAAAACTCGTCGCACGATCGCCAACATTGCAGTATTTCCATTTTGTAATCAGATTTTGGATATGTACAAATTCCTACAAAAGCATTGCTATCTCCAATCATTGCGCGCGTTTGCGGCCCGCAGGGCGGAAACCTTTGAGTGCGTTTGGTTGCTACGTTCATTAATTGAACGCAGCCTGATCGCTCGTGCGCGCATCATAACTACGTTGCGGCAAACTTACACCAAACAAACAGCGGGACTAATTGGAGAAATTACTAATTTGACATAATCACATTCCTTATGTTATGATGGAATTAAGCTAAGAAAATTAACAATTAATGAGAAAGGAAATCAGATGTTAGAAAGAGGAGCTGGCATCATAACAGATGAGCAGTATCAGAATGATCGACGAAGAGTTCCGGCTCATGAGAAGAAATCTTGGACTCTTAAGAATATGCAAGACATTCATCACCAGATTAAGCGCCAACTGTTTTTGGGAATAACTTGCGTTGACATAGCTAAGAACCTCGGCATTGATAAGCAAACCGTAATGATGATAAAGAATTCGCCAATCATCCAGCAGCAGCTCAAAGTCATGCATGGTGCAGCGGATTCTGATACTATGGACTTACAGAAACAGATTGCTGAAATTCTTCCTAAAGCACTTGCTAATTTGCGTGAAGTTATTGAAACCGGCCAGATTGATGGAGAGCAAGTGAGTGCTAGCATCCGCCTCAAGGAGTCAAATGCAATACTTGATCGTGGAGTTGGCAAGGCTGCTCAGACTATCAACACTACTTCCGTTAGCACGACCTTTACTGCGGATGATATTCTTAAACTCAAACAGCAGGCTTGCGAGGGTGGTGGTTATTTTGATGATGGTGAAGTTATTGATTTGACAGAGGAGTCTTAAGTGGATAAACGCGGAGTTAATTATACTAAGACGAATGAAGGTTATCGTAGTCAGGTTTATCGTTGTACTGCGGGCAAACTTACCTTTGGGTGGGGAACTCACATTGATGAGTATGATTACATTCCTAAGGAAGTCAGTCAGATTATGTTCAAGCTTAAGTATGCTCAAGCAGAGCTTGATTATGAGAAACTTAACTTCAGCCTTAATCCAGTGAGACGGATAGTAATAATTGATATGATTTACAACCTTGGCCTCACACGCTTTATGAAGTTTAAGAAAATGATCAGCGCTATTCATGAGCGCGATTTTGATTTAGCTGCAGATGAGCTTGAAGACAGTTTGTATTTTCGTCAGGTGGGTCACAGAGGACTTCAGAACAGTATGATGATGAGAACTGGTGAATGGTATCGTTAGATGTACATCGTTCTTCCAGTGACGCATCAGCATTAACATCAGCATTATGATTAAACTTAAAGGGAGAATTATAAAATGGACCCAGTTACGATTATAGCAATAGGTAGTACAGTTTACGGCGCGGCCAGTGAGATCATCGGCTTGCTGCCGGTTAAACAGAATTCAGTCGTTCAGATGATCATGAGTATGCTTGGGGCGATTTTTAAAGTACTGAAGAAATAATTGCTGTCTTCATTTTTTGAACGTAGCAACTTAATAACTAAAAACGTAAGGATGAGAAACTATGACTCCCACTATGTTGTTTGATGGAGCACCGGGAAAAACAGTTACATTCACTGCGAGTGCTGACACTGCGTACTCAATCAGTGACATCACAGGACTTGAGGTTAAAGATGATAATGGTAAGAAAGCTGTGACATTACTGATCTCAGTTGAAACTTACTCTGTACGAATTGCTTTGGGCGTTGATGCTACGCAGTCTCTGGGCCACCTTCGCTATGCAGGTGAAAGCATGGAACTTACTGGTGGAAACGCGTTGAATCAACTTAGCTTTGCAAATGCTGTTGCTGGTGAAAACTTCGTAATGCAACTTACCCCCTTCTTTGTTAACGTACCTACACTCTCATAAGGAGGAATCATGCAAAGTAAAA
>JALOBO010000278.1 GCA_023228225.1 Clostridia bacterium | reverse complement strand
GAGGTGATTACACCATTATATCCATCATCGAAATACTGTTTCATGTTTATCACCTTAAGATGCGGCGTAATACTTGCACACTCTGATTCTGATGTAGCCCGCGGTCGTTGCATCCTTGTCTTCAAGCGCATGCCCGACAATCCAGCCGGCGCCATCCTTCTTGTCAACCTTTCCGCCGGCAGCGATCTCGATTGCATCCCACTGAGTGATCTTGGCATTACTCGCAACAACAGGGACCTCAACTTCAGTGCCCTCAATGAGAGCAGTAACGCCGACCTGAACGTTTGCCGTTGCAACTCCAGTAACGGGGTGCTTAGTGGACGTATAGGAGAATCCGACAGGCTCCGTGCTCCCGTTGTTCAGCTTAACCTTAAGGTTAAGACCGGCCGTTTGATCTGCAGTTCCTGGCATAAGGACATAGCCAGCATTGGGGATAGCATCCTCAGCAACAAAAGGCTGGGTGCGCGCTTCGTTTGTAATTCCTCCATAAGACATGGTAATCACTTCTTACTGGATTTAAGTTTCTCATACTCTTCTACAGTCATGCCGACAGACTTGAGGATAGATGCAACCTTTGCGCGCTGATCAGCGGGAGGCTGACTAGATGCAACTGGGGCGCCTGTAGGTGTCGACATGGGCTGCGTCCGAGCCATATTTGTTTTCAGCTTGCTGAGGATCGAGATCTTCTGCGCAGTAGGAAGGCCCTTAACGATCTCATCTGGATTAGCGATGCCGAGGCCTTTCACTTCATCGCGAACGCTAGTATACTGAGTTTGTAGGAGACTCTCATTAGTCTGTGTGAGACGCGCGATTTCTGCAGCCTGCTCTGCGATGCGAGTTTCGAAGCCACTCATATCAGTGGGGGCAGCCGTAGTGGGTGCAGGAATAGCCGGCGTAACAACAGGGGGAGTAGTTACGGGGGGCGCGCTCTGCGGTACGGTTTGCGGTGCAGCCTGTTCACTCTCAAACGCCTGCGTGAGAGTCTCGATCTCTGTATCTGAAAGTCCTTTGGACTTCAGGATTCCAATTGCAGTTGACTTAGACATAGGTTCACCTGTTTTTGATGTTAGTTCCTCGCTTTCAGGGGCACTGAATGCGGCGTTTGCGAATTGTACTTGCATTCCCGGGAATGCTGGGTTTTTGACAAATGCCATGGCGAGAAGTGTACTATCTATGAGTTCTCCGTTAGCATCATAGACAGTTTCGACCTCGGGGCTGATACTGTTGTAGCCGTCTTCTATGATTTGCTTGATCGCGCTTTTATCGAATACAAATCCACTGTATGTGATGTCTTCTTTGTCATCGGTGATGCCGAATTTAACTCCATATCCAACAGTGGTTGGCGATAATGCGGTGAGATCGTGACCCACATAGAAGGGTACTGGCCCCTTGATCTTGTTGAACATCTTTTCAATAATAGACGGCGTCCATGGAGTGAGCTTACCGTGGTGATCCTTTACTGGGATCGCCCTAATGGAAGCCCCATCTACATGGAGAGCATCTACTGTTTTCCAAATACGGTCGCTCATCTCCATTCCACCTATAATGAGAATGAGATTTCCTTAATATTAAGGGGATCTCAAAGAACGATTAACGGTAGCAGTCCCAGCGTCAGAGGAGTGTTGCGCGGAACTATGTGGGGTTTCTGGATCTTGAGCTCCAGCCGGAGTAGTTGAAGGTGTAACGTCTTTAACTACATATGGGCGTTGGTCTTCGCGGAGCTCAAGATAACCTAGGAGGTTCCGAAGTTCGGTCTCTGTGAAGATACCGGCATCCTTCATCATTACCATTTGACGAGCCAGTTCTATTTTCGAGTTCGCCATCACGAATTCGATCTTAATGTCCATTTCCTCAACGGGGTAGGAGGATTTGAGAGCGAGCAGGCGCTTTCTAATGTTATCGAGGATGACGGGCTTAATCTTGTTGGCGAGTTGCTCAATCTTATTGGCGACATAGGTGCTTAAGACTAAATCGGATGAGTAGGAGCCGCCAGAGCCACCTGCGATTACGCTGCGCGGAATAGATAAAGAGGTCCAGACCTGATCTGCATTCTGCGTAATGCGGTCATTAGTGGAGAGGTAACTTGCGGAATGCTCGATTGGCTTAATTTCGACACCGCTTGAGGTGACGTAGCCTTGATCTGGGGTTTGATTTTTAATGGTGTTAGTGTATCCCGCAATTGTTCTTTCCATGTCAGAGTTTGCCGCAGTCCGCCGCTGATCAATATTGCCGGGGTATTTGTCTAGACTGAAGAGGGTAGCATCAATCTGGTGGTGTTCGCGCGGAACATTTCTCCACCTCCAGATGACATCAATAATGGTAATTTGGCGTTTCTCCCAAATAGGGAGGACAGTCCTATGTAACGGTGAAATGGAATAGATTCCGAATGTTTTGCGGCCCTTAGAGTCGGTCCACCAGATGGGAGTTTCTTTGAATTTAATGTGAATGATGTCTTCCGCGCGATACCGTTGTTCAGTGGTCAAGCCTTCATCTAAAATGTAGTACTTGGCGGCCCTGATCGCGGTGAGGCTCGAACTACCTCCGATGCGGGAAAGGTCGTCTACAATGGTGATTGATTTGTTCGGCAAGATTTCGTAGGTGAAGCCAGGCAGTGGGTGAATGTAAACATTGCCATGCATCATGAGAAGTTCAGCGTACTTTTCGAATTCGCCCTTAATGTTAAGTTTGGTAGCTATATGTTCGGCCTCTCGGAGCATTTC
>JALOBO010000277.1 GCA_023228225.1 Clostridia bacterium | reverse complement strand
AAAACGCAAATTACAAATCATTGAGTTTAGGCATAACAAAGAACTAGATGATTACGAACTGATTGTAAAGGTTGATGATTTAGCAAATAAGTATTTATATTTTGTAGGAACAAAACCACCAACTTTCAAAAATGTGGTTAGTAAGATTATAAATAAATTGGAAGTTATCTAGCGTATGTTATATAATAGGTTTAGTTTAGTAAGGGTTATGTCCTTTTCACTTACTAAACCTATAATAAAAGTGTGTTGGTTTAACATTTTCCTTACACACTTGGGGTGCTAGATATAATATTCTAGCACTTTTATTTTAATGTAAATATGTTTTATAGGTTATTATATGAATAGCCTTGACATAGTGTAAACACTTATGGTAATATAATATATGGAAAGGGGTAAACAATGTTAAACATTAAACCGATTATAGAAAGGGGGTTGAACAATGAGCATTAAATATGAAGTCAATCGTGAGTTGTTAAGCGAAAGGATCGTAAAGAAATATGGTAGTCAAAAAGCGTTTCTCAAAGCGTTAGGAATTACAAGACAAGCGTTCAATTATAAGATTAACGCTGGTTCAGTTTCTATTGTTTCGTTAATTGAAATATGCAATGTGCTAGATATTAGCGAAAGACAATTTATGAATTATTTTATTAAGAGAGTTGGTTAGTTCTTATGGGTTATACTAGAAAACAATTTAAGAGCGAAAGTGATTGGCTGGGTGGGCGTATCATCGGTGGTAGTGGTGCTAGTGCTATCGTAGGCGAAAACCCCTATAAAACAAATGTGGACTATTTTAACTCAATGATTAAGGTTAGAAAAGGTTTCATAGCAAAAGACAACATTAGCAATTTAGATGCGGTGCAGTTTGGCAAGAAAGCCGAAAGCCCTATTAGATACTTATATGCTTTATTAAACAAGGATAAGTATGATGTTATACGCCCAAGGACAGTAGAACAAGATGGCTATATTGAAATGCTAGTAAGCGATGAACACCCATTTATGACTGCTACATTAGATGGCGAACTCATTGAAAAAGGGACTAATCGCAAAGGGATATTAGAAGTAAAGACTAGCACGATATTAAATACGGTTAATAAAGAAAAATGGCGAGATACAATACCCAATAATTACTTTATTCAAATACTACATTACTTATTAGTTAAAGATGATGCCGAGTTCGTGGAGTTGGTTGCCTATCTAGTTTTCAAGGATGATAAACAAATAGTTAATACTTATCACTTTGAAAGGGCGGACTTTGTTGAAGAAATAGAAAAATTAAAAAAAGCCGAATTAGAGTTTTGGCAACAACTAGAAACAAACCAAAAGCCATCGCTTATATTAACGCTATAAAGAAAGGGGGGAATAAATGCGAAACACAATTAAGAAATTACAAGCAAAAACCAAAAAGTTCCTAGACAAATATAACCCACTATTAGAACAAGATAGAATTAGACTTATGAAAGATTATGGCGAACTAGAACTTGCTTATCTTAACGCTGATGCCTTAATCAATGAAATACTAACTAAAAAGATTGAAACGCCGCACAAGGAAAATCGTGTTGATCTAATTAAATTAGCAACTATTAAAGAAACCATCGGCTATCTATTAAGTTTTATTCAGGTAGAGTATAAAGCAAAAGTTTCGTTAGACATTATTAAGTCATTGGCATTATGGAAAAACAATGATGGCGGGTTCTTTTATTCAATACCGAGCCACCAATACGCCATCTTGCTACAAACATTAGAACTAGCAAGTGAGATAAAACCTTATGACTATGTAGAAAAGGAGAACAAATAATGGCACAATTTAAGATTGAAAAGAAGATTGAGGTTGGCAAGATCCAACTTGCTAATTACGATGAGATTAAGACTGAACTAATTAACATTTTAGATAATTATAAAGAGTTCAAAGTTAGTAATGAAACTTATGCCGATGCAAAAAGCAAAAGGGCGGAGTTAAACAACTTTGACAAGTCCTTGAAACGCATTAGAATTGATACAAAAAAAGAGTTCCTAGCACCTTATGAAATGTTTGAAAGTCAAATCAAATATCTAACGAGTTTGGTTAGTGATACTGCTAGTGAAATTGACAAGGGCATTAAAGAAATAGATGAAAGACAAACAAATGCTAAAAGATTAGATATTGAGTTGTATTTTCGGGAATTGAAAATGTTAATTCCGTTAGACAAAGTGTATAAAAAAGAGTGGGAAAACAAAAGTTATAGTTTAGAAAATATACAAGATGAAATACTACAATTAAAAGCACAAATTGATAAAGACCTAAACTATATTACAAACCACGTAGCAAACAATGACATACTATTAAAGGCGAGAATTAAGGCAACCTATCTTGATACGCTAGACTTAATCAGTAGTATTGAAAAAGAAACTGAAAAAGCAAATCAAGTCAACGATATTGCCAAACAAGAAATTAACGATGAAGATTTAGAAGTCAAAGATATTGAAATACTATTAACGGTTAATTCAAAACAATGGTATCAAATTCAAAACTTCGTTAAGTCTATCGGTGCTAAAATGCTTAAAATCAAAGGAGAAAAATGATTATGGCAAACATTACTCGAACCAATACAAGCCTAACAAATGGCAGACCAAAGTTTAGCGTTGCTATTCAAAGTGAGGGCTATAAGCAACTCATTAACAACACGCTAGGCGACCCAAAGGTAGCACAACGCTTTATTGCCAACATTAGTTCGGTTGTATCAAACAACTAT
>JALOBO010000041.1 GCA_023228225.1 Clostridia bacterium | reverse complement strand
TTTATATAAACTGCTAAAACACACAGTATATTTTTGCTGTACCTTTGAATAGAAAAGTGGAGTAGCATAAAATTAAAGATTTTTGAGTTATTTGCGTTTAAACTACTTAGCGTGTACTACTTTAATAAGATAAGGTTTAAGTTTTTTATATAAGTTCATAGTAAGGTTATTTCAACGCCTAGGGCGTTTATTTTTTATAAAGGCGCGTATTTTATATTTATTTTTTGGTAAACATTTAGATATGAAAAATTTATAAATTGAAATTAACTATTTAATTGACTATTTATAGATTATCTAATATAATTGTCTGTAATTGTGTTAATTGGAGACGAGAAATAAATGCGTAAAAAATCAATTAGAAAATTTATAGCTATGGCCATTGTGATATTAATTGGACTTTTCCTTGCGGTTGTTCCTTTTGAAATACCTTTCACTTATTATAAATATAATTCATTTGTGGGAGCCATTAAACTAGGAATTGATTTAAAAGGTGGGATTGTGGCTGTATATGAAGCCACAGAACCAGAAAACTCAGATGCAGATTTTGATACAAGTCTAACCGCTACAATCAAAAGACTTTCTGATTTACTTACAAGTGAAGGCTATACCGAAGCCACCGTAGTTGAACAACAAGGTAATAAAATAAGAATTGAAGTGCCAGATGTAGATGATCCATCTGCTATTTTTGAACTTATTGGTACTCCCGCTAAACTAGAAATTAAAAAAGAAGAAAGCGATACTGCCGAAGCCATTATTACCGGCGAGCACATAGAAGATATTCAAGCGTCATACCAAGATGGCGAGTATGGTGTTGTAATACAGTTTACTGATGAAGGCACGACACTGTTTTCGGATTTAACTACCGAAATTGCCGGGTCAAGCCTTTACATTTATATAGGTGGTGAGTTGTATTCTCAGCCAACCGTAAGCGAAGCAATTACAAATGGCGTAACTTTTATTACAGGTGATAATATGAGCACGCTTGCAGGTGCCGAAGAGTTTGCGACAAAATTATTAAGTGGCACATTCTCTGTTGATTTAACACTACTTGATAATTCTGTAATTTCGGCTACGCTAGGTGAAAATGCTCTGCAAAATGGCATAATTGCCGGCATTATTGGCTTTATTATAATTGCAATATTCTTAATATTAGTTTATGGAATGTTTGGTGTTATGGCAGACCTTTCTCTACTCGTTTATGTTGTAATTTTATTGTTTTTCTTACAAGCAGTTCCGCTTGTGCAATTAACTTTACCAGGTATTGCAGGTATTATATTAAGTTTAGGAATGGCAGTAGATGGTAATGTTATTATATTTGAAAGGATTAAAGATGAGTATAAATTAGGAAAAAAAATTCCCGCATCTGTTGCCAGTGGGTTTAAAAAGAGTTTTAGTGCCATATTAGATTCCAATGTTACAACAATTATTGCAGGTGTAGTATTATATGTTTTGGGTACAAGTTCAATTAAAGGATTTGCCATTACGCTACTATTAGGTATTGTAGTATCAATGTTTACTACGCTATTAGTAACTAAAAAGTTCGTAAAATGGTATTTACCTATAAACAGTACAAATCCAAAGCCATTAAAACTGACTAGGGAGGGCAATGTAAATGAGAACGAATAATTTTTTTAGTGGCTTAAAAGCCCGCATTAAGCAATTTTTTAAAAATTTAAAAGAAAGCAAAGAATTACCCGTAAATAAAAATAAAAGATATTTCTTTATTGTATCAAGTGCAATAATATTTATTGGACTTATGATTTTGATTATTTTTGGTTTTAATTTGGGACTTGATTTTACTGGCGGTACTATTATTACCGTTCGTATGGGTGAAGAACTTGAAACAACTTTAATTTATAACCAAAATCTTGCTACCATTGAAGACATTTTAACCGAAAACGGCTTAAAACTGAGCAGTAGCCAAAAACAAGGCGAAGGCACAGATGCGGCTATTGTTATAAAATATCAAGATATTGCAGGCTATACCGATGAAGAAATGAATGCACTAGGTGCAACGGTTAAAGACCAAATAGAAGATGCTTTAAATGCCGAACATAGTGCAGGATTTAGAATTGATGATACTCAGCGTATAGGAGCAACATCTTCTGGTGAATTATTACTATATGCCATGCTTGCGTTGCTCGCCACAATGGTGCTTGTATTAATTTATCTTGCTATAAGATTTGAACTTGTGAGTGGACTAGTTACCTTAATTGTATTAGTACATGATGTGCTTATTATGTCCGCACTTGTACTTGTATTCCAAATTCAAATTAACAGTCCATTTATTGCGGCAATCATAACTATTGCAGGCTATTCAATTAATAATACAATTATTGTTTTTGATAGAATAAGAGAAAATAGAACAAATGAAAAGTATAAAGATTATACACATGCGCGCCTAGCAGATATGTCAGTTAGAGAAATGCTTACGCGTACTTTATACACTTCATTTACAACAATTATTGTTATACTAATCCTTACAATTATTGGTGTATCTGCTATAAGAGAGTTTGCCCTTCCTATTATATTTGGTTTGGTTTCGGGTGTTTATTCTTCTACTTGCATAGCCCCTTCGCTTTGGGCATTAATTATGGATAAACGCGAAGAGCAAAAAAGCAAAAAAGTAAATGCTATTGTAGTTAAACCAGAAATTAAACCAGCAGAATAATAACGCTGTAAATTATAGTAATTAATTTTTAAAACCCGCTATTTTTTAGCGGGCGTATATTTTTAATTAAGATTACAAAGTATAATAAATTTATGTAGATATTTTTGACCAAGCGAACAGTATAAAACAGTTGCTCAAAAAAATTTATAATGCTATAATTTTTCAAATGTTAAAAGGAAAATTTATAGATGTTATTTGTTAAAAGAGAAACCGAGAATATTAGCGATGAACAAATAAAAATGTTAGCACAAAAATATGATATTTCAGAAACAATCGCTAGGCTCATTTATTCACGCGGGGTTAGAGATTTTGAAGGATTTTTGCACCCTAATTTACAAAACTTAAATGACCCGTTTTTGCTAAGCGGAATGGCGGAAACCGTATCAAGATTAAGAATGGCACTCAAAAATGGCGAAACCGTTGTAATTTATGGAGATTATGATACCGATGGTGTATCTGCTTCTGCTATATTATATTTATATTTAAAATCAATCGGGCTACAAAATATACATTGTTACTTACCCAATAGATATGTAGATGGATATGGGCTAACAATGTCAGCCATAGAAAAAATTGCCGAAGATTATATGCCAGACCTAATTATTACAGTAGATTGTGGCATTTCATGTAAAGCCGAAATTGATTATATTCACGAATTGGGAATTGATGTTATTGTTACCGACCACCATGACATTCCCTTACAGTTACCCGATTGTATAACTATAAATGCAAAACTTCCAAACCAAGCCTATCCGTTTAAGCAATTATGCGGTGCTGGCGTTGCGTTAAAAATTGTGCAAGCCATGGGTGGAATGCAAGCGATAAATGAATATATAGATATTGCTGCTATTGCAACAGTTGCGGATATTGTACCATTACTTGATGAAAATCGTATAATTGTACATTTTGGACTTGAAGCGATTAAAAAACATAAGCGAATAGGCATTAAGATGCTTATGAAAGATTTAAAAATAACTAACGAATTAACTGCGACCGATATATCTTTTAAACTTGCTCCAAAAATTAATGCTGCTGGAAGAATGGGGGATTCTACTCCATCGCTTCTTATTTTTATATCGAAAGATGAAGCAGATATTAAACAATCAATAATTGAACTTACCGCACACAACACAAAAAGACAGGAACTATGCAATTTAATTTATACGCAGTGCATTTCCGAAATTGTGGCAGGTAGTATGGCGGATTGCAGAGCAATAGTTTTAAGTAGTAATGAATGGGACAGTGGTATTTTAGGGATAGTTGCCGCTAGACTCACCGATGAATTTAATAGGCCAGTATTTTTGTTTTCGCAGACCGGCGACTCACTAAAAGGCTCATGCAGGAGTATAAATGGCGTAAATATCTATGAAATGCTTTCAAGTTTTAAAGATATTTTAGAAACATTTGGCGGACATACGATGGCGGCAGGGCTTACACTAAAAGTAAAAAATTATGATAAGTTTGTACAAAGTGTAGATGATTATGTTTCAAAAAATTATGGAAATGGATTGTTTATGCCAAGTAAAATTTATGATGACTTGATTAATATTAAAGACATTGATATGGATTTTGTAACTAAATTAGATATTTTAGAACCATTTGGTTGTGAAAATCCAAGACCAATTTTTTGTATAGAATTTGAAAAAGCAAATGTTAGTTTAATGCGTAATTACAATAATCATCTTATTGTGCAAGCCGAAGGTTTTAGTATGGTATATTTTAACGCTTCCAAATATTATTTTACATTAAGTTCTGATTGCAAAAAAACCGCACTAATTGAATTGCAAACAGATATTTACAGAGATAAACAAACTGTAAAAGGTGTAATTAGAGCATTAGATTATTCATCTGTTTTGCCACTTGAACAAAGTAAAGAAATTGCTTATGGCGAATATATAAAACAGTTGCTTTATACTACAAATTCCACCGAAGCAAAATATAAACAATACACTGATACTCAAAACCTAGTAAACGGTTTGATTAAAGATAATCTTTGCGGTACTTTATTTATAGCAAATACTGTGGCAACATTTGAAAAATTTATTTTAAATAATTGGAGTAATCAAATTATTTATAAAGACATGTTTTATTTTACTGCTTCTAATGGATTTAATACATTAATTTTATCACCTGCAACAAATAGCGAACTAGCAATTTTTAAAAATATTGTGCTACTTGATCCTGTGCTTGATGATGGGTATATTAAAGAATTAAATAAGTTTACAGTTGCACAAATTTATGCTCCCGCAGATAGAAAATTTGATAGCGGTATATTTAAAAACGCAAACATAATGCGTGATAAATTTGAAAAATATTTTTACTTTATTAACCGCGGTATTAAAAACAACATTTTTGGAATAAATGAATACGATTGGTTTAATAAGGCTTGTGTAGGACTTAATGAGCAATTAAATTATGTACAGTTTGTAATTTGTCTTTATACGTTTAAAGAACTAGGGATATATAAAATAAAAACCGAAGGCGTATATTCGTTAGGTAAATGTGAAAATGTAAATTCTAGACTAGAAAATTCAAATCTATTTAATATTTTACAATTCTTAACAAAAGTAATATAATACATTTAGGAGCCATAATAAATATGGATTTAAAGGAACTATTTTCCAGTAAATATGCGGATTCTTCAAAATTATTACAGGCATATGCTGACCTAATAAAATATGCCGATCAGCGTAATATTAGAAAAACAGAAATTGTTATTAATAAATTATATAATATGAATATTGATGCAGACAGTCTTATTTCGGCACTGCTTTATTTACCATATCAAAACGGCAGTATAAGTGCTGAATATATTTTAAAAGACTATGGCAAAGAGGTTTTTAGCGTACTTGATGCTTTGTTTAAGTTGTATACAACGGGTTTTAAAAATATTGAAGAAGAGGCCGAAAACATTAGAAAAATGTTCGTTGCTATTGCAAAAGATGTTAGAACAATTCTAATAATTATTTGTTATGTGCTTGCAGATGTTTTAACCATAGATGAGTTTTCGCCTGAAATACAAAAAGCCCGTTGCAAAATGGTACTTGACATATATGCTCCGCTTGCAAGCAGGTTGGGACTTTCTACAATTAAAAGTGAATTAGAAGATACTTGTTTTGCTGTATTAGAACCAAAAATTTCTAAACAAATTTATGATAGTGTAGAATCAAGATACCACGCGCGTGAAAAAGATGTAGAGTTAATAAAAAATAAATTAAAAAATTTAGTAGCCGAACTTCAAATGAAAGCCGAAATTACAGGCAGAAAAAAACATACTTATAGCATTTATAAAAAAATTAGAGATAAGACTCATTCGCTAGATAATATTTATGATATCGTAGCACTGCGTGTTATAGTTAATACCGTGCCCGAATGTTATAGTGTTCTTGGCAAAGTTCATACCGAATTTGTACCTATGCAAGATAGATTTAAGGATTATATTGCGCTTCCTAAACCAAATGGTTATCAATCAATACACACTACTGTAATATTTAATGAACAACCCATAGAAATACAAATTCGCACACTAGAAATGCATCGTGCCGCCGAATATGGTGTTGCAGCACATTGGATGTACAAAGAAAAGCGCACAAAACAAGATACGCTAGATATTAAACTTGGTAGTATACGACAGTTAATGGACGAGCAAAAAGATTTAAGTGCCGAAGAATTTATTGCAAATTTAAAAGTGGATATTTACAGTGGCGAAATTTTTGTCCAAACTCCAAAAGGGAAAGTATTACAATTTCCAGAAGGGGCTACGCCTATTGATTTTGCTTACTATATTCACAGCGATATCGGTAACAAATGTGTAGGTGCAAAAATCAATGGTAAAATGGTACCTATTAATACCAAATTAAAAAGTGGCGATATAATAGAAATTGTTACTTCATCTCTATCTAAGGGACCATCTAGGGACTGGCTAAAACTGGCTAAAACAGAAACCGCACGAGATAAAATTAGAGCGTTTTTTAAGCATGAAATGAAAGATGAAAACATTAAACGCGGTAAAACAATTTTAGAACAAAATGCTAAGGCACAAGGTTATTTACTTTCAAAACTTTTAGATGAAAAATATATCGGACAAATGTTTGAACGCTATTCATTTACAAGTTATGATGATATGTATGCAAGTGTAGGATTTGGTGCTATTTCATCAAACCAAGTTATAAGCAAACTTAAAGCATTATATAAGCAATATATACTTGATTTACAGCCAAAAATAGACACTAAGCAATTACAAAACAATAAAAAGAATGACAGTGGTATTATTATTAAGGATTTAGATGATGTGCTTATTAGATTTGCAGGTTGCTGTTCGCCCATTGCTGGTGATGAAATAATTGGGTTTATTTCACGCGGGAGGGGAGTGTCAATTCATCGCAAAGACTGTGTTAATGTAAAGTATGCAGAACCTGAACGATTAATAGAAGCAGAATGGAAAATAGATGCAAGCACAATATTAACCGCAACATTAAGGATTATAATTCAAGATGATGGGAGAGTGCTTGCCATTGTAGCAAATGAAATTAGCAAAAATAATATTTCAATTGCTTCGTTTGAAGCCAAAAAACTGGATAGAGACCGCGGAATAATAAATGTTGCACTACAAATAAAAGACCAAAATCAATTATTAAATATTACAAATAAAATAAAAGTACTAAAAGGGGTTTATGATGTTTTCCGTTCTTAGAATATATTTTGCCCATTAATTTAAGACAAAAATTGTTGCTTTTAATAATATATTTATGTAGAATAAATTTAAGGGAGTAAAAAATTGAAACTTATCACAAATATACCTGAATCGGAGCATGACCTGCAAGATACAATAAAACTGTTTTACGCTGATATAGAATTCGCCGATAATATTAGAGGCACATTATCTTTATATGTAAAACAAGATGGTAATATTTTGTATATTTCATGTAAGTATTTAAATCTAAAAAGCACCGAGGAAAATAGGACATTTTACATCTATGAAATTAGAGATTTACTGCATTTTAAGCGTGTCATGTTAAGATGTATTAGGATTACTGCTTATTTATGTTTAAAAAAACATACTAAGATATCGATGCCGTGGGGTTCACTGACAGGAGTTAGACCTACAAAACTTGGCAGAGATTTGCTTTCATCGGGTAGCGGGTTTTTAATGCTTGACAAACATAGTTTTGATAAAAACGATATTAACCTTTTACGATTAGATACTCCTAATAACCAAACTTTAAGTTCTTTAAAAGAAATTATGGAAGAAGATTTTTATGTGTCACACAAAAAAGCGGAACTTACTGTTAGAATTATTAAAAACCAAAATAAAGTTTTAGATGATTTTTTGATAAAAAATTACCCCGTAGGCAATCTAATTATTAAAAATAACGAAAAAGCAATTGATTTTTATATAAATATACCTTACTGTACTTCAAAATGTAATTACTGTTCTTTTGTATCATCAGTTATTTCTAAAACAAAACAGACAGTAGCGCCTTATACAAAAGCACTGATAAACGAAATAAGGCATGCAAAAGAACTAATTATTAGCAAAGGTTATAAAGTACGAAGTGTATATATAGGTGGCGGAACTCCCACAGCAATTCCAGATGAAAATTTAGAAGAGATTTTAAAAGAATGTAACTTTGGTGTTTCCGAATTTACGGTAGAGGCGGGCAGACCTGACACTATAACAAAATCTAAACTTGATTTACTAAAAAAATATAATGTAACACGTATTAGCATTAATCCACAATCATTTAAAGATAGTACGCTACTTGCCATTGGGCGTAATCACACTTCGCAAGATATTTTAAATGCTTATAAAATGGCACAACCTTATGGGTTTAATATTAATATGGATTTAATAGCAGGATTTAGTAACGAAAAATTTATAGACTTTAAGCGTACAATTTTAAAAACGCTTGAATTAGCGCCAGATAACATAACTGTACATACACTTTCGGCAAAACGTGGTTCAGACTTAATAGAAGAAAACGGCAAGATGAATATTAATAAAGATATTAATAAAATGCTGGACTATTCATTAAAAGTTTTAATTGAACATGGTTACGAACCGTATTATATATACAGGCAAAAATATATGACAGGAAATCTTGAAAATATTGGATACTCAAAAAAGGGCAAAATGTGCATTTTTAACATTGATAGCATGGAAGAACTTTTTGGAATTATGGCTTGCGGTGCAAACGCAATATCTAAATGTCTTTTTGATGGTGGACAACGAATTGAACGATCTGCAAATCTTAAAGATATAAAAGAATATATTGATAGAATTGAAGAAATGAAAATTCGTAAGGAAAATTTGTTTAAATAAATAAAATAAATTTAAGAAATTTCAAATACTAATTTACAAATTAAATAATATGTGATATTATACCAAAAGTACCTGATACGCAGTTTTGCGGTTTAACTCCGCGCATAACTATGTTTTAGGCGAATATAAAAATTATGGAGGAAAAATTAAATGGAAAAAGCAAAGACACAAGAAATTGTAAAAACTTATGCGCGTAAAGAAGGGGATACAGGTTCTCCGGAAGTGCAAATTGCACTATTGTCGCAGCGCATTACCGATCTTACCGCTCATTTAGATGTTCATAAAAAAGATCAACATTCTAGACGCGGTTTACTTATGCTTGTAAGCCAAAGAAAATCTCTTTTAAAATATCTTGAAAAGAAAGATATTAATAAACAAAGAGAACTTAAAAAATCGCTTGGCATAAGATAAAAGCACAAATTTGAGGCGGATATCGCCTCTTTTTTCAAACTGATTTTACTAATGGAGGTATTATAATGGACTTAGGACGAATATTTGAATCTGATATTGATGGAAAAAAATTAAAAGTAACAATAGGTAAATATTGCGAACAATCAAACGGTTCTTGCATAATTGAATGTGGTGAAACCGTTGTTATGGTTAATGTTGCAATGTCAAAATCTCCACGAGAAGGTGTGGATTTCTTCCCACTTGGCGTAGATTTTGAAGAAAAAATGTATGCTGTCGGTAAAATTCCTGGCGGATTTAAAAAAAGAGAAGGCAGGGCTTCCGATAAGGCTATTTTAACATCTAGACTTATTGATAGACCACTTAGACCTCTTTTCCCTAAAAACTTTTTTAATGATGTAACGGTTACCGCCACTGCTCTTTCGGTAGATAGTAATATTGCTCCGGAGCCTCTTGCTATGTTGGGTTCTTCTATTGCACTTTCAATTTCTAACATTCCATTTGCTGGACCAACCGGTTCGACAGGAGTTGCACTTGTTGGTGATAAATATGTTATTAATCCTGATAATGAACAGCGTGAAAACGCTAGAATGTTTGTTACCGTATCTGGCACCATAGATGCAATTTTAATGGTTGAAGCAGGCGCAAAAGTAGTTACCGAAGCCGAAATGCTTGAAGGTATTATGGTTGCACACGAAGAAATTAAAAAACAGGTTGCGTTCCAAGAAAAAATTGTTAAAATAGTTGGAGTAAAAAAAGCCACTGACCTTCCTTACTATATTATTCCTGACGAATTAGAAGCACAAGTCAGAAAATATGCTGACAAGCTTGTAGATCACACACTTTCTACATTTGACCGCAGAGAAAGAGAAGTCAGAGAAGAAGAAACAAATAAAAATGTTCAAGAACATTTTGCCGAAATTTTTATTGATAAACAAAGAGAAATTGGCGATGTCCTTTACCACATGACCAAAGAAAAAGTTCGTGCCAAAATTACGAAGGACGGTGTTCGTCCTGATGGCAGGGCGCTTACCGAAATTAGACCTATTTGGTGTGAAACGGGTATTCTTCCACGCGTTCACGGTAGTGGAGTGTTTACAAGAGGTATGACTCAGGTTTTAACAACGGCTACACTTGGCACAATAGGTGATGTTCAAAAACTGGAAGGACTTGATGATGAAGAAGCAAAGCGTTATATGCATCACTATAATTTTCCTGGATACAGTACGGGTGAAGCAAAACCACTCAGAAGCCCTGGCAGAAGAGAGATTGGTCACGGAGCATTGGCTGAGCGTGCACTTGAAGCCGTTCTTCCTTCTGAAGAAGAATTTCCGTATGCTATTAGAACAGTTAGTGAAGTTTTAAGTTCAAATGGTTCAACGTCACAAGCAAGCGTTTGTGGTTCAACCCTAGCACTTATGGACGCGGGTGTTCCCATTAAAGCCCCTGTTGCAGGTATTGCAATGGGACTTATTAAAGATGAAAGTTCACATAAAGTTTCAGTGCTTAGCGATATTCAAGGACTTGAAGATTTTTTAGGCGATATGGATTTTAAGGTTGCGGGTACAAAAGATGGTATTACTGCTATTCAAATGGATATTAAAATAAAAGGCATTGATAAAAATATTTTACAAACTGCATTAGAGCAAGCAAGACTTGGAAGATTGTTTATTTTAAATAAAATGCTTGAAGTTTTACCTGCTCCACGCACCGAACTATCAAAATATGCACCAAAGATTATCAGTTTTAATATTGATCCTGATAAAATTAGAGATGTTATTGGTACCGGTGGTAAAGTAATTAATAAGATTATTGAAGATACTGGCGTTAAAATTGATATTAATGATGATGGTAAAGTATTTATTGCTACTCCAGACAGCGATAAGGCAGCATTAGCAAAATCTATTATTTTGGCTATTGTAACCGAGCCTGCTCCTGGCGCACAATTTACTGGTAAAGTGGTTAGAATTATGCAATTTGGCGCATTTGTTCAACTTGCACCCGGAAAAGATGGTATGGTCCATATATCTAAACTTGCTGACCACAGAGTTGAAAAAGTTGAAGATGTTATAAATATTAATGACTCTGTTATTGTAGAAGTAATAAAAGTTGATGAAAAAGGCAGAGTTGATTTAAAACTTGTAAAAAAACTTTAATATATTCCGCCTATTTCAAACTCAGTTTAAATATTAAATTATAAAAAGAACAGTTTAACCGCTGTTTTTTTGCCACATTAGTTTTACAAGCATATTATTTGTATTGCTTTGCATATTTTGTAATAGGTGGAATATGCCCAAGTTAAGTCATAAATTTTTTGTTAACATAATTTCAAATTTAATAATTAGTCTAGTCCTTATTTCTATATTTGCTTTTACATTTGTCGCCGATATTCAAAGTGTAAGCGGAAAAAATGATAATTCGCCAATATTTAGGGGTAATACTGATATTGCAAATGTATCGCTAATGTTTAATGTTTACACTGGCACAGAATATATAGAGCCTATTATGCAGGTGCTAAAAAATAACAATGTAACCGCCACATTTTTTGTTGGTGGAAGCTGGGCTAATTCTAATACGAATACTGTTAAAAGCATTTATGAACAAGGTTTTGAAATAGGTAATCACGGTTATTGGCACAAAGATCATAAA
>JALOBO010000276.1 GCA_023228225.1 Clostridia bacterium | reverse complement strand
TGGTTATTTTTTTTCTTTCTGCGAATAAATTTTGGATATCCCATTCACCCATCAAGTTGAATTTATGATTTGTTATTATTCTAATCGCTCTAAGGCATTCATTATCTGCCAATGCAATCAACTCTTCATTTCTTTCCGCTTCTAAATTAGTAATATCAAGATTAAAATTATTATTTTTTAATCTATTATAAGTAAAAGACAATATATTGAACTGTTGCAATTTCTTCATATAATAAATTCCTTCTATAATTTATTATATTATATCATAAAATATTAAAAATGTCAACAAAAAAACATCCTTTATCGGATGTTCTATTGATAAAACATCATTTAATTTCAGTATACTTTAAAAATATCAAGCTTCTGATACCATATCTTTTGTTTGATGTTTTATGATAATATCTAAACTCATTAGTATTATTTGAATTTCAAATTTATATTTACATAATTATTATATATAAAAAATTAATATCAATCAAATATTATAAATCATCCAAATTCATTAATTTGTTCCTAATTTCAATACTACTAATATTTTTGCCAGTTTTTTCTTCAAGTAAAAGCTTCCCATCTATTGCATAGTTTATCAATTTCTTCAATGAATCTGCTTCATTTAGATTATATTTATTGGAAATATGTAATATGGCTTCCTTTATATCATTGTCACCCATATGTGTTCTATTTTTTAAACTTATAATGTGGTAATTAGTTCGCCATTTCAATCCCATCTTTTCCTTTCCCATTTTCATCCTCTATTATGCTTGATTGCATATTTTTATTTTCGCATATTGATTTCTGTCCCCATTTATATTTGAAAACAGTTTTAAATTTATTTATGACTTGCGATATATATTTACTAGAGCATTTATATTTCTGAGCGATTTGTCCATATTCTACACCGCTCACCCAATCCATTATTATACTTTTTTGTTTTTTATTAAATATTTTAATAGAATTATTAATTATCATATCAAAATTTATTTTATCATATTCCTCGTTTAGCCCGATATTATTAACCTCTAAATCGAAAACTAAATCAATCGATATATTTCTAAATGTTTTTGACTTTATATTACGCAACCATTGACTCATCGAATTCTTAATAACCACAACTGCAAAAGTTGAAAATTCTCCTTTAGCGATATCAAACTTATTAATACAATTTATAAGAGATAAAAACCCCTCTTGCATTAAATCATCTTTATGCTCTTTGTGCTTAATAAAATATTTGTTATAAGTAAAAGGCACTAATTTCTGATTTTTATTGAAAATCTCTAATTCATCTTTTTTCATATCGTTCCTTCTATAATACACGAAGTGAAATAATATTGCATCTATCTTTTTTGTATATCATATAATATCACATATTTTTCGAAAAGTCAAATAAATATGATAAAAATATAATTCTTAAAATAAAACATACTAGCTGTTTAAAAAATATTTAAGAACTTTGAATGGTTTTGCATCCACATCATGTATAAAATCCTTTGCCAATATAAAATAGAATTCTATATCATCTTGTTTATCTACTGACTTTGCCAATTCAAAATAATCGTTATATCCCATGTTCATAGCCAAGAAAAATTCTATGCAGTGGTTTGTTATACCCTTTGTTTCTAAGAACTCTCTAACTGTTTCATAATTCCACTTCTCTCCATAAGGTTTCATATCCGCAACGATTTCTTCCGCCTTCTCTTGTGTTACTTCGTATGCAATTTCTTCAAACTTATACATTGTATCTTCGTAAAGTTCTTTGTGGGTTTGCCTTAAAGTGTCAAACATAGTTTCCAAAATTGCGGTCGTGCGATTCATTTTGTCAAAACTTTTATCTTTTGAATAAATCATATCCATCAATCCTATAAATCTACTCATCTTTTTTTACCTCTACCTTTTTTGTAGATTTCGTTGTGGTTGTAGAGCTTAATATCACTGGAATTACTACATCAAAAACATGTGAAGTTCGGCATAATCTCCACCCACCTGCAAGTATAAAATTGCCCGTATCACTACCAAATCTAACGAAATAGAATCCACATCTTCGTATTTGATCTGCATAAACATTATTTGCACAGCAAGGATTTAATAGTGGGAATGGAAGACCTGATGTAGTCCTAATACTAACCGTTGTATCAGCAGTTATTCCCGCTGGAATTGCCTGTGCAATTCGTATTTGAAATTGCGTGCAGTTTGTCAGTGCTATATCCGGTATTTCTAATATTAAGACACCAGATACTAATACAACTGACAATGTGTTAAAACACCTTATACAATAATTATTCATTTTTACCTCCTTAAAAAAATAGTGGTAGCCGTTTGACTACCACCTTTATAATCAACGACTTAATGTCGGGGTTTTCAACTTACTATTGACAATAGCAAGGGTTACAGTAATTGTAGTTAGGACAAGGCGGGTTCATTACATATCTGCCTTGTGCGTTTAGGATTTGATTAACTGTTTGGCAAATATTGTCTTTGTTAGTCAATTCTCTAATAACTTCGTCTTTGTGTGCGTTTTCAAATGCGTCAATTCTTTGTATAATAGCATTTGTGTTGCGTTCATTGGCTAAGTTAGTTCTGCAGCAACAGTCTTCAACCGCCCTAATTGTAGAGCAAAATCCTGCCTGTGTTGCAGCCGCATTTTGTGCGATATTGTAGTTAATGCCGTCTATTCTGCCAATAGTTGCAATTTGGTGGTCTTTTATTGCGTTTGTATTCGCATAAGTGCCGTTCATTACGGTGTCAGTAATTCCGTGA
>JALOBO010000275.1 GCA_023228225.1 Clostridia bacterium | reverse complement strand
TGACATTACACATACAGCAAGCTTAAAAGCGGGACTTGCAAACACTGGCACAGATCACTTATACCACCATTTTATTTAACAGGCTCGTTAATGTGAGCCTGTTATATTTGGAGTTATTGGTTATATAGTTATCTATTTCTAAAGGCATCTCTCTCTAAATCTCTTCTTCTTGCTGCACCTTCTTTGTCAAATGCTGAATTTACCACCTGTTTTTGTGTTATATTCTTTTTCCGAACAACCTTTTTTTCTTTAATAACATTCGGTGTTAGTTTCATTGTTTTGTTTTTAATATCTAATTTAGCATTATCGACATCGTGAATTATTTTGATGTACTTTTGTAGACACTTGATCTTATCTACATAAATATCATTGTTGTACAGACTTTCTGAAAAAACATGTTTTTTTGACAGTACTTCGCTGCATGCATCATCTATAATTTTTTTATTTTCAATACTTGTACCTATATATTTATGGCGTTCTACGTTCTTACTCCTGGGAATGGCAACTTTACAAGAACTTAATGGAAACAGAGTTCTAATTAATCTATACAGTGTTGATCGGCTCTCATCGTGCCCATATCCTTTCCCTTTGATTTTTACTTTCACTACTTCACCACATGTTTTAAGATTATTTTCAATGCATTTTTCATCAAATATCTTTGGGAAGTTGTTTTCATCTTTTGTATACATGGTAAATAGTGGGGCAATTACAGGATTCTTAACACCACGTGATGTAATTGTTTTAACTGTTGACTGAAACTGCTCTACTGATTCAAGCTCAGTAAGTGTAACCACAGCTTTATCTGTTACTTTAAGTGCATAAACACAGCTTTTACTTTTGTCAATAATTGGAGGTGTGTCAATAATAATCCTATCATAGTTTTGTTCTAACATATCATATTTATTATTAAATACTTTAAATAGTGCTTCCTCACCTTCTGCTTTATCTTCAGCGTCATTCACACAGTGTATTAAATCTGAATCCCCAAGCAATATATGAATACCAGAATCACCATACTGTTTATTTTCAATCTTAACATACGGAACAGGCAAACCTTTCATGCTAAAAAGTTCAGATGCCCTGTGACCTTTGTTAATCTGATCATCGCCAATTACACCAAAACGTAACCCAGCCGTACCCTGTTCGTCAAAGTCAATTAAAAGTACTTTTTCATGCAGTTCACTAAAACAGTGTAATGCAAGCATATAAGCAAATGTGGTCTTCCCACATCCGCCTTTATGGCTTACTGTTGTTATAGTGCCTTTATTTCTTTTTATTTTTACATCCTTATAAGTAATTACATCTTCATAGGTAATTACATCCTCATAAGTTATAGAATCTTCACAAAACTGTACCAAGTTAACCACCACACTTATTTTTTAATTACAATACCACAGCCGTATTTTTCACACTCGTCCATAAACATTTCTGAATTTGTTCCAATGTAAATCAGTATATGACTTTTTAAATTTCCTTTTGTTGGAAATACTATTGCATTTGCCTTCTGGAATATATGCTTAAACCACTCAGAGCTTGTATCATTTCTTACAATTACAAAGGCTTCAGTTACGTTTCCTTCTATATAATTTTCTAATAGTTTCTCAATGTAAAGCTTCACATCTTTATCAGCGTTTAGCAAGTCTAACCAAACTTTTCCAGACCATAACTTGTTTAGCGTGCTTGGATCTTGTAGCTTAACCTCTGTGTTTATTCTGTACAACACTTCTGCATTTTCGCAAGCGTTAAGGGAAATGTCTCTCATTATCTCATATGCATTTTGAATATATGCATCATAAGGAGTTTCTTTAATAGTCTCCTTAATTGTTTTTTCTATTAGCTCAAGATCTCTTTTTTCCTGCTCTTTCTTTTCTTTCTTTATCCACTCTTCCTTCTGTTTTCTAATGCGTTCTTCTTCCTCGTCTATTTTTCTCTGTTTCATCTCTTGAAGCTTTCTTAACTGCTCTGCAAGCTTTTCTTTTTCAATTCTAAGCTTCTCTTCGTGATCTTTTTTAATCTGTTCTAAATCTACAGTATCTAATATTTCTTCTTCTTCCTCTGCATCTTCTGCATACTCTTTAATTAGTTTTTCCTGTTCAAGTTCAAGCTTTAACTTAGCTTCCTGTTCTAACTTAGCTTCCTGTTCTTCTTTTTCTTTTACTGCCCTCTCCTTCTCCTGCTGTTCACGTTCTTCTTTTTCAATTCTCAGTTTTTCTAGTTTTTCTGCTTCTTCCTGATCACGTTTTATTTTTAGCTGCTTTTTCTGTTCTTCAATGTCCTGGAATCTTTTATCCTCAAGCTCTTTTTCAACACTGTTTTTTGAAAGGTGCAGGTCTTTTCCATCTTCAAAAGCTATCTCTATTATACGCTTTAGTGTGCTTATTTCCTCAGATGCAAGATTTTTTATTTCTTCTATAGTTCCTCTTATCTTATCATCCAGAAGATCATTTACCTTACAGCCTGTGACGATTACAATTGTGTCTACTGCTTGCGTGAAGTTGGCTGCATTACGTACTGTTTTTTCGGTTAGGCTTAATTGATCTGCTATAATTTTAGACGATCTTTCAGAGGGTGGGTAATTTTTACCCACCCTACTTAGAATGTTACTTGTGAATTGATTATCGCCTACTGTATTCTTTTCAATCAAATACCGTCTTCCGATAATGTAAGTCCTCTTTTTCTTGTTCGGGCTCCTGCGGCTTAGCTGAATATCACACATCCACCTTTTAACATCTTCCTTAGTGTTAAATTCACGCTCA
>JALOBO010000274.1 GCA_023228225.1 Clostridia bacterium | reverse complement strand
GGATTCATTCTTTATGAAACCGTCAGCCCCGTCATCTATAAGAGTTCGTCAGTTGCCTATACACTCTTTATTGCTAAATCAAAGTTTGGTATGCCTGTTGGCACAATCTCGATTGGCAATTCAAGCGTCGAAGTTTACGACAACGGTTTGGGGTCAGTCCCCGAATACGATAATGGCGTAGCGAAACCAGACGCCCTTCATCAAAGAGGGTCAGTTGGTTATAAGGTTATGGGTTTTGGCACTCGCATCATCGCTGATGAATGTGTCCTTCGTGCTGAACACACCATTGCTGAAATCACCGAAAGCGTTGACCCAGCCGATTCATCTCGCCAACACTACGATTCGTTCTCTGATAGCCCAGATGGCGATGTCGTCTTGACGGTCAATGTTGTTGATGCCGCTGGTGATGATATTGCCTCGCCGACAATCGTCTTAAAGACGGGAGCAACACAAGGTAGCGGAACAGCCATTACCGCCGAAAGTGATGGCACATACGAACTTGATGGCGATGTGTATAACATTTCTGTTGCGAAAACACTTTATGTCACACAAACGGCAATCATTCATTTATCGTCCGAAGAGATTATTCGTGGCGAAAAAGAACTTACCTTCAAACTTGCCCTCGCTGGTTAATCAAGCATTTGCTTAATGACAAATGGTTTGGCGGTTTCCCATTAAAAACCGCCCCAATGTCTTTATAAAGGAGGTATAAAAATGCCAAGAAAAGTCAAAGTTGAAAAAAAGGTTTCGCTTCTTATTCCAAAAGACCCATTAAACCCCGACATTGATGCCATTCGTTTTCAAAGAGATGGTGTCGATTTCTTCGTTCCGTTGGATGAGCCAATAGAAGTCCCATTATGGGTTAAAGAATCTGCCATTCAAAGTGGCTATATCAAGAAGTAGTTATTCTATGGGAAGTGCTTAAATGTGCTTCCCTACATCTCAATTAGTAGTTTAAGTAGCAAAACAACTTGGTGGGCTTATTGCGTTTTGGCTCGTAATACCTCCTTAACCGAGTGGATATAGGTGCAATTCCTATCTAATTGACTAAACAAACAAGAAAGAGGGCTAAACTATGTTGCTATCAAAATTGGTTTATTTAAGTGTTAAAAATGTTCTTTATCTCGCTGATAGTAGTTTTACTTATGAAGCATTTTTAGAGGGCGATTTTAACAATGATAGCGATTATGCCACTAATATCAATAATGTCTTTTCACCATTAAACCAAGCATTAGCCAGATTAAACGATTTAGAGAGAATACCATATAAAGTAGATAGTATTTCTTATAGAGATATAGTTAGTAATGTTTTAGATTTTTCCAAGTTATCATCGAGTGTGAGTGAAATTATCAATGTCGTTCAACATTATAAAGGCGAATATCGTAATCTCGCATTTCGGCAGTTTGGTGTTAATAAGATTTTAATTACCGATTATTTTGTGGAATCAAGCGAATACCCAATTCTTGTCGAGTATAAGCAAGAATTACCATACTTTGGCATTACCGATATTCAAGAAGTGGAATTAGTCAATGGCGAAGTTCTTGATGACAATATCGACTTAAAAGTTGCTTATGGTATTAGCGAGAGTGCTTCCAATTATGTAATGGAATATGTGCAAGGTCGCTTATTAGAGCCGATAGCACCCGATTTAGCCAATATGCACATTAGCCGTGCCGAGCAGTATTTTGCTGGTCTAAAAGCCAATGTGTCAATGTTTCATCAAGATCAAGTAGAAAATATCTATAAGATAGGTGCGTAATATGGCAAGAAATAGCACTTATAGGCATTATAATCTAAACAAGCAAGGTCGCCAGACACTCAATATCACACAATTTGGCGGTGTTGATTTTTCAAGTCAACGCTTTAATGTCGCAAGTCATCGTGCTATTGATTTACAAAACTTTCTTTATAAAGATGGCATCATTCAAAAACGAGAAGGTTATGAAGAACTTTTCGATATTAAACCAATTAGTTATCTCACTAAATCGTTTGATAGCACGGAAACACAAAGCACAATTATAAATGTAAACCCCGTTAATTTTAATGGCATATGGTCGTTTGTTGCCGAAGATAATCAAAAGCACATCATCGCTCATATTGGCAACTTGCTATTTGAAATTACTAATCACGATAACGAGAGCATTGACTTTATACCTTTGTCAAATGAGATTGCCACATTTTTAGGTAGTGATAATTTTCCATATCATAGATATTTTAGATATGAAGATTATAAGAGTTTCGCTTTTGTCGGTAGCAATCGCTTATGGTTTTTAGGTGGCAACAAGTTTATGGTTATTCGCTTTTTAAGTGATGGCACTTTATCAATTATGCCCGTTGAAGATAGTGAGCAAACATTTATACCAACAACTACAATTTCGATCGCTTATAAAAACGCCATTACGAGTGGTAGGTCTGGTTTAGATTATGCCAATTTGCTTACTATGTGGCGTAAGAATACCTTGCTTTCGGGCATTGGTAAAAAAGAGAGTGATTATACTCGCACACTTTATTATGAATACACATTAGACGCACCTTTAATTGTGCCGAATATGGATAGTGAAATCGCCAATATGTTAGCGGTGGAAAAAGCCAATCGTTTTAGTGTGCTATCAAATAAGACCAAACAAGCTCTTTCTCAAATACATTTAATCATTGAAGAAAGGGGCGAATACTAATATGGCAACAAGCGTAATTTCATATAAAAGTGTAGCGGAAGTCAGAGAAACCTTTACAAATAAAATATTGGCTCAAACAGATCGGAA
>JALOBO010000273.1 GCA_023228225.1 Clostridia bacterium | reverse complement strand
TATACGTGTTTCTGTATATTAGTGTATTTCCGTAGTCGTGGACTTGAATTACTGGTCGTAAGTATAGGCGTAACCTTTGGGGTTTGGGTCGTCTGGATGCCACCGGATACTGTTTATTTGTTCTTGGTTTGTGTAGCAATTGGTATAACTGCACTATTCTTTAGATTATTTAATAAACGATAATTTTTCTTTTTTACATGCTTAGTTTTAAATATATGGATAATCAATTCATATTTATAATGTATCGAGTAAAAAGTAATAAAACGTTTGGAATCTTAATGTTAGTATGTTTTATTGTCGGAATGGCATTCATTGCGCCAGTTTCGGCATTAACGCATATTACCGATGCTACCGGATTACAAAATATGAATTTGAATTTGGCTGAAGATTATGTTTTGGATAACGATATCGATTTAAGTGGTGTTACATGGACACCTGTAGGTACTGACGCTGATCGATTTAGGGGTTCATTAAATGGGAATAATTATACTATTTCAAATTTGTATGTAAGTCCAGGATCTTTCCGTGGTTTATTTAGTTCTTCCACTTCTGCCACTATTAGTAATATTATTTTAGAAAATGCGACTGTTGGAAATACAAGTACGAGTACATTTTCTGGTGTTTTATGCGGGTTTTCGGGACTTGATATTATTGAAAATTGTAAAATTTATAATTCTACTGTCTCTGGATTAATAGATATTGGTGGCTTGATAGGTTATGCTACGGAAACTCATATTGATGGTTGTTATGTAAATGCTACAGTTATGGTATATCAAAGTTATGGTGGTGGAATCGTTGGAGGTATTACTAGTTTTAATGAATCTGCATCGATTTCAAATTGTGTATTTAATGGAAACATAGGGATGGACTCTGGTATTGGTGGCATGATAGGGCGGGTATTAGGCGGTGATGGAACTGTTATTATTTCAAATTCGTATGTTTTAGGGGAGATAACAGGAGATGAGGCTGTTGGGGGATTTGTGGGAGTTACCTTTGGGAGTTTACGAATTCAAAATTCAGTATGTTTAGTCGAAAGTATAGATGCTACATCGGATTGCAATAGATTGTTTGGAGATGCGGTTTATGGCGCTCCTCAGATTATTAATTCGTATGCATGGAAAGACATGCAAGCTCCTATTACTGGATGGTCTTCTTCTACTTTTACAACCACGAGTTATAATGGTGCTAATATTACATCTATTGATATTTTGGGAAATAAACCATTTTTTGAAACTATATTATCGTGGGATATAGGTGATATCGGCGATTCTACCTCTATATGGACAATTAATGATTTGAGCCATAATACGTTTCCTTTACCTTCAAGCTATTATTTGCCATTATTAGCAGGAATGTCACCTACTATTCCCTCCTATTTGGTTTATACACCTAGTTTTACGTGTAGTGATGATGCAACACCTTGTGACGTGGTTGCTTATAATACGAACGGATATAGTGTGACATGGCAAAAATCATTATGGAATCCGAGTTCTCCGACTACGTATGTATGGACGGATGCTGGATATACGGGTTCTTCTGCTACAATTGATATTAATAGTGGAATTTATGCTATTAGAATGAAGTTGACAAATTCTCAAACCGGTGTCGTTTCTTATTCTCCACACATTAAACCAATTTATGGATCGTCTTTGGCTACATTATTGCAAACCGAGCAAATTACACTTAATACATATGCAACTCAACGCTATAATCCAGTTCAACAATATGCGTTGAGCGCTTCGGTATTAGATATAAAATACGTAAGTAGTAGCGATGCCTATATGGTATCTGGCAATACTCCTTATCATATAAATGCAAAAACAAGTGTCATAACTCCGATTTCAAATCATGTAGGAAATACAGCTGTTCTATGTGCAATTGATGAATCGGGTATTGTAATTTATGATATTGACAAAGTAATTTCATATTTTTCGTATGCAACTGGAAACAGACAAATAATAGGGGTTGTGGATGGCATAACGTCTATTACGTTAGGAAAAGCATATAGCCCCGAAGTTAATATAATTACATATACAACTGCTGTAAATACATATTATCATCGTATCGATACAGGAGTTACCTATTCATCTGCTATATCTAGTGTATATAATAGTATAGTTGGTAATCCATATAACAAAATGTTTGTGAGCTGGAATAATGTAAATCCTTCGAATGTAACTATAAGTTATTTAAACGCAGGTGTTGTAATCGAAAATTCAACAAATCAATTAAATTTAACTGCCGGTACAACCATTCAATCAATCCAATCCATTGATGATGCTAATAATTTTATCATTCGAACTACGGATAAAATTTTTGTTGTTGAAGTAATAAACGGTTCGTTTAATTTAATTTCGACTTCGGCGAGCGAGGTTCCTGCATTTAGTGAAGTGCGCGCTGACCAACAATTAGAATATATGGGTCTTAACGAAACATCTGTTTATTTTGTTGATGATACTGGTAATTTATCGACGTATTATAGTGGTATCGCGCAACTAAACACGCTCGCACTTTCGGCGGAAAGTGGCATTTGGTCAGCATTTGGCGGTAATGATATGCGATTAACTGTATTAGCTCGTGCTTCACCTACTACATGGAATGTATCTGATATAATATATTTTTCAGCTTCAATAAATAAAGTTGCATTATCTACTGGAGGATATTATTTAACAGTTGTATCCGATGGGTCGTTGTATTTATTATCTCAAGCGACACCCGATAGTTCGGATACAATTTTGACAACTAAATACTATTTACAAGTTTATTTAA
>JALOBO010000010.1 GCA_023228225.1 Clostridia bacterium | reverse complement strand
ATACATGATATAGCGTTCACCATCGAAACAAATATTTTAACAAGGTCAGGCTATACAGCAAATGGCTGGACACTTAACAGTACGGGTGGAACTGCATACGCAAACGGAGCAAGTTATACAACCAATTCAGCCGCAACATTCTTTGCTGCTTGGACAGTAAATACTTATACGGTAACATTAGACGCCAATGGCGGAAGTGGTGGAAGTAGTAGTGTATTAGCAACATATGATAGTGCAATGCCAGAAGCAACAATGCCAACAAAAATCGGTTATACATTTAGCGGATATTATACATCTGTGTGCGGAGTGGGAACACAGTATTATACATCAGCAATGGATAGTGCGAGAACTTGGAATATTGCAAATAACACTACATTATACGCATGCTGGACAGCAACACTTACATTAAATAGTAACAGTGGTGTAATTGCCACTGCACCTAGTGGCGAATGGACAGGAAGTGGAAGTAGTGCGACTAAGACAGTTACATATGATGCTTCTGTTGGCACGCTACCCTTATCAGCAAATATGTCAAGAATGGGTTACATATTTATAGGTTGGAATACCGCTTCAAACGGTAGTGGTATAGCGTATAATTCGGCAACAATATTTACTTATGCAAGCGGTAACTTGACAGTTTATGCACAATGGACTGCAATTTCGGTAACACCCACTTCGGTAATATGGAACACTTCAAGCACGCCCACATTAACAATAGCAAATTATAGTGCATTAGAAACTTCCGATAAGAGTATAAGAATATCAATTTATAGAAGTGGACCTGTATCAATGTTAAATGAACGCAAAACAATAAATTCTAGTGGTACAGATACGGTTTACTCATCGTGGACACCTACTCAAAAAGTAACATATACAATAGAAGTTTATGTAGGCGGAACAGGTTCGGCAGATGGAGTATTAAGATACAGTGGTAGCCTTACTACTGGATATCAAATAGCCTTAATTGCTGTAACCCCTGCTTCCCAAAGTTATGGATATGGAGCAAGCGTTGTATATACAGCAACAGTAAGCAATTACGCATATGTAGATCCAGCGCAAAGTCTAACACTGACGATTGCAGATAGCACAGGTATGCCATCATCGGAAACAATTTCGGCTAGCGTGATATTTAATGAATGGGTGCCTACTCCTTCTAACACCACGCGCGGGACGCATACTGTAACTGTAACCGCCGGTGATGGTGGTGCGGGTACAACATCAATTGTTATAACGTATTCAACAGTAATAGCCGGTTTAACAATAACGCCTACCGGAAATTTAACCCAATCAAAAACAAGTGTAGTAACTGCATTTACACAAATTGCATATTCGCTTAGTTGGACAAACGAAAGTTATAATGACCCTGCAAGCACTATTAAGTGGTATGTAAACGGTACACAATCACAAAGCGGAACAAGTAAGTCATTCTATTACACTCCATCAGCACAAGGCATATTTAATGTTACCGCAAGTGTAACAACAGATAGCGAACATACAAGTGGTGGGGTAATGGCAACTGCTACTAATATGATTACAGTAGTACCAAAATCCACTAACGCAGGCACTGGAACAATTGCATTTAGTTTGACAAGTACGGCACAAAATGGTAAATTATTAAAATATACAGACATTACTGAACAAGTGGATTCCGAATTTGATTCTGCACCACAAACGCCTTCAATTGCACTTGCAAATGATTCAGCGTTATCAACGCTCATCACTAACAAATATAAATATGGCACGCTCACTGCAAATTCTCAAATTGGGTTAAAACTTGGTAATGCTGTACTTTATGTTGATCCTTTAAATGCAGTATCTGTTGGGACAATAACAACACCCACAACATCTTTTGACTTGATATTACATCATGCGGGTGCATATTTAAGTTTTGTGGCAAGATACTATCAATTACAAATGATAGTTACGAGTGCTGATGGACTTACACAATTAGGTACAATGGTTCTTAATGTCATAGTTGATGAATATACGCAATACGATTTTAGTGTAGTAGCACCGCTTAGTATGACAATTACAATAGATTCAAATGAAGAATCGTTTGAAGAAGAAGATGAATCCGAATTACAAAACAATTCGCCTTTCCCAATAATTATTTCAATGGGTATTGCTCCTGATACTGGTGCGCCCGCACTTATTGACTATACAACTAAGGATACTGACCATAACTACGATTTAAGTTCTTACTGGTATTCATTAGGCACATTGGGCACATCTGCTGGCTTGTTAATAGGTATTAAAGTAGGAGCGCAAACTAACGATGAAACTTGGTTTAACACCATAAATACTGATGTATTAATAACAGACCACTTAGTGTCATCTCTATACAATAGCGGTTTATCTAAGATAGGTATTTGGCTTGTTGTAAGACATGGACTAGCGTGGCCGGTAAGCACTGAATACACTTATACATATACATTTACAATAGAACCTTCAACTGATGATGAATAACTAGTTAATAAAATACGATTTTTTAAAGGAGACAAATCAATGGACAAACAAAACACCAAAGCACCAAAAAAGAATTTATATCAGACACTAGGTTTAGAGCCAAATGCCACAGTTAAAGAGATACAAAAGGCACATAATAGCCTACTAAAAATGTATCACCCGCAGGTCAATAAAGCACCTTCTGCACTTATAAAATATATGGCTATTGAAAAGGCATATAAAGTGCTTTCTGACCCAAAATCAAAATCAGAATATGATATAAAAAATTTTGGAGGGCAGAATAAGCCTAGTGTTAGTGTAAGCGAGCCAAAAGAAGCCCCTGTAAAATCCGAGTTAAAAGTAAAAAAAGCAAAAGTAGAAACTGTAATTAAAGCAGAAGAGCCCAAGGCAGAAGTTGTAACTAAACCCAGTGAACCAAAGGCTGAAAAGGCAAAAATAAAAGAGCCAAAGACTGAAACCAAAGTTAAAGAAAAAGAGCCGAAGATAGAAAAAGTAAAAACTGAAAGATTAGTTGAAAAAATAGATGACGGTAAAAAAGTTAAAGAAACCAGCAAAACAGAAATGGTAGCAAGTGCAAGCAGTTTGGTAGAGCCAGTTAAAACCGAAGAGTCTAAGGTAGAAGAGCCAATTAAAAATGATATTCAACCAATAAAAGAGGCAGAAGTTAAGCCGGAGGAAACAAAACCAATTGTAGATAAAGAACCAGTAAAAGCAGATGATTCTTCAAAAACCGAAAATTTAATTGCTAGCGAACTTGAAAGTGTAACTACAAAAGAAGAAGAAAAAGGGAAAAAATCTGTGGAAAATAAAGGCGAAGAAAAAAAAGAAATAAAAAAACTAAAAAAATTAAAAAAAGATGAAGACGATGATGATGATGATAAACTTGTACCTATAATAATTTTACCACGAAAAAGAGGAAAAACACCCATTACAAATAAAACTGACTTAGAAATATTAAAAGAAAAACAACGTAAAAAAGAAAGACTAAAAAGAGTGGCATTCTTATTACTTGCAATACTTTTCTTTTTAAGCACAATTATGTCGGTAATACAAGTTGAAGAACGATCTATTTGGTCGTGGATTTTTAATCCTTCCGGGGTCATTGAACAAGGTCCACCAGAAGGTGGTGATGATGATGATTATACACAACTAGATGCTGATGAACAGCGTATTACAATTAATGCGCTAATTACATTTTCTAGTTACACAGGAAACGGAAATATTCGTATTTATAATCATAGAACTAATGTAGTGTATCAAAAAATTAATCTTCGCGTAAGATTTGGTGCAGATGCCGAAGGCGTTGGACCAATAATATATACAAATCCTACTAACATATTTGGTACACCAATACTATTAAAACCTGATCAGAGCATCACTAGTGATCGTATGAATGCACTTGGCAGAAGTATGGGGGGTAATACTGCTTATGAGGAAGCACGAACATATGGCGAACAAAGATATTTAACCAAGTATGGTTCCATTCCATCAGGCTATGATATTTATGCTGTTGTTGCTGAATTCCAAGCATATAACTCATCATCAAAATTATTAGGTCAAACAAATGCCGAAATATTTATATTTATAAAAATTTAATTAAAAGGGACACCACGAGCCGATAAGTAGCGGACACGCAAATGATAAGTATTCCGCTTGCCTAACGGTCAAGCGGAACTAGGCACCGTTTAAACCAAATCTTTTTAACCATTTAGCCCCAAACAGAACCACCTAGCGTATTGATACGCGTCGGAACCTGTTTGGGGCTAAATCATTTAAAAATCTTTCGGTTTAAACTACTTATCGTGTCCCATTTTAGCAAAGATAAAATATTGCTTCACTTTATGGCCTTGCTAATGTGTATTAATAAATGTATGTATTATATATTAGTATATATAGTATATAATAACAAAAAAATTTGAATAGAAAATTGAAGTAGCATAAAATTTAATAATATTATACTTGTGATTTTGCTACATATATATTTTATATATGTAGCAAAATCCTTGCAAGTATCAGCGTTTTTTGTGCCCATTTGAATGCGAAACAACAAAAACACTTGACATTAAAAGACAATTAAATTATACTCATTACGAAAAAGTGTTACAAATAACAAAAATTCGGAGTGAATATGGAAATAAAAAGGATTAGTTATTTAAATAAACTTATTAACAGAGAAAATAATGGATTAGTTAAGGTAATAACTGGTATAAGACGTTGCGGTAAATCTTACTTGCTTTTCAATTTGTATTACAATTATTTAATATCGAAAGGCGTTGATAAAGAGAAAATTATAAAAATTCCACTAGATGATATAAATTTTAAAGAATTGAGGGATTCTTTGAAATTATACAGTTATATTAAAAATTTAATTATTGATGACAAAACGACATATTATGTATTTTTAGATGAGATACAGTTTGTTGCTGATTTTGCTGATTTGATAAATGGTCTTACTCATATTCAAAATCTAGATATTTATGTTACTGGTAGTAATTCCAAATTTTTATCAAAAGATATTTTAACTGAGTTTAGAGGTAGGGGAGATGAAATTAGAGTTCGTCCATTAAATTTTATTGAATTTTCTTCTGCATACAATGGAAATACTATTGAAGCGTGGAAAGAGTTTTATACTTACGGAGGAATGCCATTAATTTTATCAAGAAAAGATGATGAACAAAAAGCAGATTACCTTACTAATTTGTTTAAAAAAGTGTATTTGTGCGATATCATAGAAAGAAACAATATTAAAAATGATGCCGAACTAGAAGATATGGCAAATATTTTGGCCTCATCTATTGGTTCTTTGACAAACCCCCTAAAACTTGCAAATACTTTCAAAACAATAAATAGAAGCTTGACAACCGACAAAACAATAAAGTTGTATTTAGACTATTTAACAGATTCTTTTTTAATAGAAAAAACGGTTAGATATGATGTAAAGGGCAAAAAATATATCAGCACGCCATCAAAATATTATTTTGCAGATGTTGGATTGAGAAATGCAACGCTTAATTTTAGGCAACAAGAAGAAAATCATATAATGGAAAACATTTTATACAACGAATTGAGATCTAGAGATTATAATGTTGACATAGGGGTTGTTGATACTTTTGAAAAAAATGCCAATGGAGTAAAAGAGAGAAAACAACTAGAAATTGACTTTATTGCAAGTAGAGGTAATAAAAAATATTATATTCAATCTGCGTTTGAGATAAGTAGCCAAGATAAAGAAAATCAAGAAAAGAAGTCTTTATTAAAAATCAATGATTCTTTTAAAAAGATAATTATTGTAAAAGATGATATTAAATTAAAAATAGATGATAATGGAATTATTACGATGGGCATAATGGAGTTTTTACTTAATGTAAATAGTTTAGAAACGCTGTAACAATTTAAAAGAGGAACCAAAAACGCTTGTACGCACATTGTGCTTGCAAGCGTTTTTGGTTCCCCTCTTTAACCGCATTTTTAATAAAAATGCTAATTCCCTCCGTTTTTAAGTTGCACTCTAAAAATTCAAGCTAGGCAAAGCCCAGCTATTCATTTTTAGAATGCCATTTGCTTCCAGCAGATGATTTAAAACTTTACCTGCGGTTTTCCATTATAGTTTATTTAGAAAAGTGAAGTAGCAGAAAGTTAGAAATTTTAAGATGATTTCAGTCATTTTAGGTTCCGACGTGTATGATTACTCTAGGGTTCTAAAACGACTGAAAGCGATTAAAATAACAACTTTGTGCGGTGATAATTTCCGCTTGACCGTTAGGCAAGCGGAAATTATAACTATGCTTATTTTTTCGCAGGGGATTTTTAAGCCGTATTGCACCACTATGTCAAACTATTAAAACACACAACATAATTTTGCTGTACCTTTTAATAGAAAAATAAAGTAGTATACAAATTTACACTATATATATGTATATACTATATATTACTAGTATAAGTATATAAATTCTTATAACATGTTAGTTAAATAAAAAAGTGAAGTATCATAAAATTTAATTTTTCTTGATACATATTTGCAAAGAAAAAAAGTACAGTAATACTTTATCTTTATTTAAATAGGACACGCTAAGTAGTTTAAACGCAAAGATTTTTTAACGCTTTAGCCCCAAACAGGTTCCGACGCGTATGCATACGCTAGGTGGTTCTGTTTGGGGCTAAAGCGTTAAAAAGATTGCGTTTAAACGGTGGCTAGTTTCGCCTAGCCGTTAGGTAGGCGAAAAAACAATATATTGTATACAGTTTAGATAGGAATACTATGGGGGCATTTTAGGTTGTGATGGATTGAGTACTTAAAGATTATAAAACGACAAAAATGGCTTAAAATCGCATTTTTATTCGGTACTAAATAGTGCTTGCGGGATAATGCCAAGCGGAATATTTTTAAAATTGTGATATAAAACATTTGACAAATTTATGGTTACATTTTAAACTTACAACAGTGAATAAAAGTTTACTCATAAGTTTTACAAAGATTTTTTACAACTTTTATTTGTACTTTGAAAACTTAATATATGCGATGAGCATAGTAGATCAAAAAGAGTCTACATTAAATTTATGGTATCATTTTTAACCTATGGTTAAAATAGATATAAATCTGTTGGTAATAAAATGAAGATTGACCAACACAAACTTTTTATGTACATAAATGTACAAAAAATTAAAAAAGGAGAAACAAATAATGAAAAAATTATTAACAGCTATTTGCTCTATGGCACTTGTTGCAACAATGGGCTTTGGTTTTAATGCTTTTGCAGAACTAGATGATGACGTTACGGGTTCAACCATAGTAACAATTGAAGCAGTTGACCTTTCTGGTACAGCATCATTTGCCTTGGGCTATACAGTAAATCCACAGGCAGTAACACTTGCTGGAATTTGGTCAGCTGATACAATTACGGTTACAAATACTTCAGCAGCACCAATATTCTATGTATACACAAGCGCATCACAAACAGATGTAGCACTAGCAGCAGCAGCAACAGGTGCATGGGATGATCACGATGCAGACGATGCAACAGCACTTTCATGGACAGCTCTTCCAACAGCAACTGACTTTTCAACTCGTACAGATGCTCAATGGACTAATATGGGTATTACTGCTACCAATTCAGATTGGTGGTTAGGTGATATCTATACTCCTGAGTTAGTTGAAGTAAGAACTAGAATTGAAGACATATTCACAGACGAGGGAACTGGTGTTCACTCCGATAACATTCTTGCATCTAAATGGGCTGATGGTGCCTTTTCAGGTGCTGACACAACAACAGATGTTTTAACAATTAGAACTGGTACATCTTTTGCTTCATCAGTTGTTGTAGATATCAGTGTAGTAATTACATTTGAATTAACAGCTGGGGAAGTTGATGTTACAACTTAATTAGTAACATTAAATAATTTTTAAACAAAATTAAAAATGTCAATCTTCAAAGCAAAAAATTACAACTATCGTGAGGTAGTAGAAACAGAGTTTTTTGTTGGAGTGTGGCGGGGCTTGAAATCAAGCCCCCGACCATACAAATTTAATCTTTAAAAAATAGCAAGCGTAAAGCCTGCCATTTTTTTTATGTAAAAGGGCAACCACGAGCCGATAAGTAGCGGGCACGCAAATGTAAAATTTGCTAACCGCTGGGCTCGTGTGTTTCCCTTTTAACCGCATTTTTAATAAAAATGCTAATCCCTTCCTTTATAGGATATCACTCAAAATAAGCAAGTCAGGCAAAGCCTAAGACTTGCTTATTTTTTCGTGGGGGATTTTTAAGCCGTATTGCACCACTATGTCAAACTATTAAAAAACACACGACATATTCTTACTTTACCTTTATATATAAAACTAAAGTAGCATAAAATTTATGATTTTTGAGATATTTGTTTTAAAACAGGTTGCCGATAGCACCAGTGGTTGCATCGGCGTTCTGTTTTAAGACAAAGAGCCTAAAAGGTTAATTTTAGGCGGTATCAAATTTCGCCTAGCGGTAGCGACGGCGGAACAAAAGGTCAGGCAAAGCCTAAGACTTGCTTATTTTTTCGTGGGGGATTTTTAAGCCGTACTGCACCACTATATCAAACTATTAAAAAACACACAGCATAATCTTGCCGTACAATTTAATAGAAAAATGAAATGGTTAAATTATTTTTTTCAACCCTATTGGCAAAGCCATAAAGTACAGTATTATTTTATCTTTGTTTAAGAAGGACACGCTAGGTAGTTTAAACGCAAAGATTTTTAAATGATTTAGCCCCAAACAGGTTCCGACGCGTATTAATACGCTAGGTGGTTCTGTTTGGGGCTAAAGTGTTAAAAAGATTGCGTTTAAACGGTGGCGATTTCCGCCTATCCGTTAGGTAGGCGGAACTATAAGGTTACTGTACCAGCAGTTAACTCAAATGTTAAAACTACACTAATGCCTACTGATAATGCCGAAGGAAAAGATGTACCAGTTCTTATAGCAAGTGCATCTGTGGCAGTATCAGGAACAGCGGGATCTCCGGCAGCCCATTTAGATGCCAAAATATTATCGGCTGCAATTCCCGTGCCCTCACCAGTAAATATTGCAGTTATAAGAGTTTTTGTGCCACCGGTAATATCACCAAGCCACCAATCAGTGTTGGTAGCAGTAATACCCATATTTGTCCACTGTTCATCACTACGAGCAGAATAGTCATTTGTTGCAAGTGCTGTAAAGGCAAGTGCTGTTGCATCGGCAGGAAGTGCATCATCATATGCCGCTGCTGGAATGGCGGTATTTAATGTTGCACCGGTAGATGTTGCATCGGTGTAAACATAAAAGACGGGCGCACCTGAATAATTGGTTACAGTTACTGTATCGCCTGTCCAAATTCCGGCAAGTGTTGCTGCATTAGGATCTACTGTAAAACCAACAGCAAAAGTTGCTGCACCCGTTAAGTCTACTGCATCAATGGTAACTGTGGTTGTTCCAGTTATAACATCATCTAGTTCTGCAAAAGAATTAATGCTTAGTCCGGTTGTTGTCGCAATTGCTAATGAGCATATTGCAGTTAATATTTTTTTCATTTTTCCTCCTTTTTATTTTCTATTACATATGTATAGAAATTATTTACTGTCATTGATTTTGTTTTACTATTTGACAGTTTTAATATAATGGTATTATGTGTTGCTATGAAATTTATATACGCTATTTATATGTAAACAACTTACAACATTTTTGAAAATATATATGCTTTTAATTATATTTTTATGTAATTAGTAATAAGTATATAAATCTATTTGCTATTTAAAAAAGTTTTGTGTTATTATTAAATATGTATATGTAATACTACATATAGTGTATTTATATATACATGATGCACAAGTTTGACATCTAATTGTATATAATCATATGGCAATTAGTTTTATATAACCCACAATTTAATGCGCTACCTAATTGATTGTTGTTGATTACAATTATTTTTGTATAAAAAGGTAACAAATCAAAAGGAGGTAAATGTAATGAAAAATTTTTTCATTTTGTGTTTGCTTTCTTTATCGATTTTTTGCACTTGCTCAGGTGTTTATTCATTAGCCGAAAATGATAATGATTTTGGATTTGAAACGCAAGTTGAAATTGAAGCAACTTATATAAACACAACCGCAACTATGACTGCACACTTTACTGTTAATCCAAATGCAGGCTCAAAACTTACAAGTGGACAATGGGAATTTAATAATGATGTATGGGGAGTACGCCAGCAGTTAATAGTATATAATGAAACCGGCGCCCCGATTAATTTTTATTTTACTAATGTAGATACAATTTCAAATAATGCTCCATATGAAAGAATTTTGTGGAAACAAATTAATTATGAGAATGATTTAAACTGGGCAAATATGGGGCATAATGATACACAAAAATATTACTCTTTTGGGGTAAACGATGAAGATATAACTGTATTAAAAAATAATACAATATTAGCATCAAAATTTGATAGCATAGATAATCGGTCAACCATACAATACTTACAGTTTAGGTGCGGGTTATCTTGGGTTCAAAAAACAACACTAGTATATAGTTTAGTGTTAACAATAGAACTTTCTGATGAGTCTTTTATCCCGCAAGCGTAGGCGTTGCAATAGAATTTTTAATTTGTTTATTATGAAAACATTATTATGTTAATTTCTTATAATTTTCAGTTGAATATGATGTGGTTCTATTAGCGATCTTAGCGCCACCCATTTTTTCTAAATTATTAATAAATTCCTGCATTTGATTTTCGCCTGCAAAACTATAAATTGTGTCATTGCCAATTATTAAGTGGTCTACTGTGATTATACCATTAAGGCCCAAACTTAAAACAATATTTTTTGTAATTTTATAATCTTCCGCCGATGGTAAGGCTTGTCCACTAGGGTGATTATGTGCAAGAATTACTGAACAAGAGTTAAACTTTAATGCTTCACGCGTAATATTTCTAATTTGTACATTGGCGCTGTTTACCGTGCCTTCCGAAATCAAAATATTTTTAATTAGCATAAGATCACTATCCAAGCACGCTAAATAAAATTCTTCGCGTGTTAGATTTTGTAAATATGCTTTAAAATATTCCTCGGCTTGCTTTAAATTTTTAAGTGGCGTGCGCTTATCCATTTTACTTTTTCTGTATGCTTTAAAAATCTCCGGCAACATATATAAAAACTGTGAACTTACACTACCCATACCGCATATCTGTATTAAATCTTCTGGCGAGGCATCTATAACAGCACCCAAAGAACCAAAATGTTCTATTAAATTATGCGCAATAGGATTAGTGTCTTTTCGGGGAATAACAAAACCTAAGAGCATTTCTAATATTTGATGCTCATCAAAACTTTCTAACCCTTCGGTTAATGCTCGGGTTTTTAACCTAGCACGGTGTCCAGTGTGTAAATTGTTTTCCATATTTTTCCTTTATTTCTAATTTTACAATAAAAAAGGTTAAAAATCAACAATAACGCTATAATTAATATACAAGCAATATAAATATAGTGGAGTTGATGGCTATGAAAATTCAAATTGTAACAGATAGCACCGCGGATTTAACAAAAGATATAATTAAAAAGCACAACATTATTGTAGTTCCGCTTACAGTAACGCTAGGAGATGAATCATTTAAAGATGGAATAGACATTACGCCCGATAAAATTGCGGATTATGTTAAAAAAAGCGGACAATTACCTAAAACCGCTGCCCCATCAATTAGCGACTACAAAGACATTTTTTGTGAAATTGCTAAAACAGAAACTGGAATTTTACATTTTAGTATGTCTAGCGATATGTCCGCATCTTATCAAAGCGCCTTAGTGGCATCACAAGACTATAAAAATGTTTATGTAATTGATACACGCTCACTGTCTACCGGTATTGCGTTGCTTATTTTATATGCAAACGAATTGATTGAAAAAGGGCTTGACATAAAGGAAATATATAATAAAGTTTTAACACGCATTCCATATGTAAATGTTTCGTTTATTATAGATGATTTAACATATTTGCATAAAAGCGGAAGGTGTAGCAATCTTGCATTTTTTGGGGCTAATTTACTTAGGCTAAAACCATCTATTAATGTAAAAAATGGAAAAATGATTGCAGGCAAAAAATACCGTGGTAACATTAGCATAGCGGTGCAAGAATATGTTAAAGATATTTTAAAACAAAACACAAATATAGATAGTGGTGTTATTTTTATTACTCATAGTATGATTGATTATAGTATAGTGGAGTCAGTTAAAAAAATTATTTTAGAGGAATCACATTTTAAACAAATCTCCGAGGCGATTACGGGTAGCACAATTTTTAGCCATTGCGGACAAAACTCGCTAGGTTTGTTGTTTATTAACAAAATATAAATTATTATTGTGTTTGTTCTATTATAAAACGATGGCATTTTTATTGAATAATTCTTAAAAATATGCTAGTATGATTTATTAAAAACAAAAAAATTTAAGGAGTTCAGAATGGGGAAATTTTGGGACGCCGTAAATGGTCAATTATTAAAAGTTATAGAGTGGGAAGATGAAGACAAAAATTTACTTGTTTATAAGTTTCCTATGGAAAATAAAGAAATTATGATGGACTCAAAACTTATTGTACGCGAATCGCAAGTGGCGGTATTTGTTAATAATGGCAAAATTGCCGACGTATTTACACCGGGTATATATAAGTTAAGCGCTGATAACTTACCTATTTTAACAGTGCTAATGTCTTGGATATATGCGTTTAATTCGCCTTTTAAAGCCGAAGTGTATTTTGTAAACACAAAACAATTTACCGCTCAAAAATGGGGAACACAAAATCCTATTATGCTTAGAGATAAAGAGTTTGGCGTTGTAAGACTAAGGGGATACGGAGTATATTCATTTAGGGCAAATGATGCCACAAAATTATTAAAAGAATTATTTGGCACAAATTCGACTTTTACGATCGAAGACATAACCGAACAGTTAAAATCTAATGTGGTTGCAGGACTTACCGATTTAATTGCAAGTTCAAAAATTTCGGCAATCGACCTTGCTACAAATTATAACGAATTTTCGGTACTCGGAAAAACCGAATTACAGGAAAAATTTAAAGAATTTGGGTTAGAACTTTGTTCTCTTGTTATAGAAAACCTATCACTTCCAGCCGAAGTAGAAAAAGTGCTTGATGAACGCACAAAACTTGGTGTTTTTGGCGACCAAATGGGCAAAATTGCAATGCGTAGTTCTGCAAATGATTTAAAAGAAGAAAGCAAGCCAAAAGAAAATAAGTCAGAAAACAAAACAAATTGCATTAAATGTGGTGTAGAAATCAAAGCAACTGTAAAATTTTGCCCAGAATGTGGTGCAAAACAAGTTAAAACTTGTGCTAATTGCGGAACCGAAATTAAGGCAAGTGCAAAGTTCTGTTCGGAGTGTGGAGAAAAAATAGTAGCGGTGTAATACTTATAAATTCGCCCTCAATATTTGTGTTTTTTGATTGATTTCAATAAAGGATAGGTAATAATGGAAAAACGATTAGATATTTTTTTAGCGGAACATTCATATTTTGATTCACGCCAACACAGCCAGCACGCTATAATGCAAGGCTATGTATCGGTAAATGGGCAGTGCGTACAAAACAAAAGTAAAATGGTAACTGAAAATGATAAAATAGAAATTAAAAAAGACTTGATTAAAAATGAATTTAAATATGTATCACGCGGTGGATTAAAATTAGAAAAAGCGGTGTTAAGTTTTGGCATTGATTTTAAAAACAAAATTGTTTTAGATGTTGGTGCTTCTACTGGCGGATTTACCGATTGTGTGTTATCACTTGGGGCTAAAAAAGTTTACGCCTTAGATGTGGGCAGTGGTCAATTAAATAACAAATTGAAACTTGATACGCGTGTTGTTGTAATGGAAAACTGTAATTTTAGAGAATCAAGCAAAAAAGATTTTGCGGATACAATAGATATTATTGTTACAGATGTATCTTTTATTTCGCTTAATTTACTTGCGGACAATTTTAAAAATGTTCTTAAAGAAAATGGAGAACTTATTACGCTAATTAAACCGCAGTTTGAATGTGGAAAAGAAATAGCAGATAAATTTAAAGGGATTGTGCTTGATGAAAAAGTACATGTTGAAGTACTAAATAGTGTAATTAATAGTTTTGCAAAAGCGGGATTAATATTTAAAGATGTTACTTTTTCTCCTATTAAAGGCGGTAGTGGAAACATTGAATATTTGACTTATTTTATAAAAGCCGAAAAAACAATACCAGAAGCGGAAAATAATAAAGAAATTAATTTATGCGTAAATAATGCATTTAATTCTTTTAAATAATTCCTTGTATAAATAATTATTTTATAGAAAATACTAACCCTATGAATACATAGGGGGTATTTTTATGAAAAATCCTATTACAACAAAAGATTTAAGCGCATTACACGAACTAATGGTTTACGAACAATGGGCATCAACTAAGTTTAAAATGCTTGAAGAATTAACAGAAGATACTGCACTTAAAACAATGTTTAAAAACATTTGTTTAAAACATGGTTCACACTTTGATTCGCTTTATAACTATTTAACATCAAATTCTGGTTTAGGAGGTGCAAAATAATGAAATTAACACCCAAAGAAATTATGATAGATGCACTCATTTGCGAAAAATACATGATTAATGCATATTCAAAATTTATAATGGAAGCATCTTGTCGCCCATTAATAGATTTATTAACTACTAATGCTGCTGACCATATTGCAACTCAGCACGCAATTTTTAAAGAAATGGAAAAAAGGGGAATGTATCCGGTAACCGAAGCAAAGCAACAAGAACTATCACAAGCAATTAGTACTGCTGATGATACAAAAAAATGCTATAAAGATGCAATAAAAAAATAGATTTAATGTCAATTTTTATTAAATAATTGAAAAAAAGATATAAAAAATACAAAAACCGCAATATTTTGCGAATTTTTGTATTTTTTATCAAATTTGCTTATTTTTAAATAATTTATTTAATTATCAAAATATTCTACTCCAATTGCTTTTCGTATGCGTTTTAAAGTATTTGTGGCAATCGCTTGTGCTTTGTTACTACCGTCAATTAAAATTTTGTCTACTAAATTAATATGCTGTTCATAATATTTTCGGCGTTCGCGTATTGGAGTTAATAATTCTTCTAAAACTTGTAAAAGATATTTTTTTACCGTTACATCGCCAAGTCCTCCTGCTTTATAATGCTCTTTCATTTCTTTAATTTTTGCCTTGTCCGAACCAAACACATCTAAATATGTAAATACCATATTACCATCAACTTGACCTTTATCTTCTACATGAATGTGATTTGGATCGGTGTACATACTCATAACTTTTGTTCGTAACACTTCGGTAGTATCAGAAAGATAAATAGCATTGTTTGCCGATTTACTCATTTTTTTGCCATCAAGCCCCAGCAAGCGACGGCGTGATTTTGCACTAGGTACAACAGCAACTGGATTTTTAAATAGATTGCCATAAGTAGCATTAAAAGATTGCACAATTTCTTGAGTTTGTTCTACCATAGGTAATTGATCTTCTCCAACCGGTACAACATCGGTGTCAAAAGCAAGAATGTCGGCGGCTTGACTAATGGGGTATGTTAAAAAACCAACAGGTATGCTTTTTTCAAATCCGCGAAGTTTTATTTCTTGCTTAATTGTAGGGTTTCGTTGTAACCTTGATAGTGTTACTAAATTTGAAAAATACATTGTCATTTCACAAAGTTCTGGCACGCGTGATTGTATAAATATTACGGATTTTTCAGGGTTAATGCCGACTGAAAGATAATCAAGTGCCACTTCACGCAAATTTTTTCTAATTTTTTCGGGATTTTTTGCGTTGTCAGTTAATGCCTGCATATCTGCAATCATAATAAACGGATTATATAAACCGGAATTCTGCATTTCAACTCTGGTATTTAAACTGCCAACATAATGACCTAAGTGCAACTTGCCAGTAGGCCGGTCACCTGTTAAAAATGTTTTTTTAATTGTATTTTCTTTATTCATACTAATTCTGCCTTTAAATATATTAATAATAATCTAGTATACGGCAATTTTTTTGATATGTCAATTTTTTGTTTGTAGAGGATTATGCTTATTTTGTTTCAAAAACCGCTTTATCAATATACGCCATAAGCATAATTTTAGTTTAATTAAGCAAGTGATTGTACCAAAAAAATTAATTTTTAAATATAATAAAAAGGTATTGACAAAAAAGCGATTTTGTTTTACACTAACAACGCTTGAAAAAGTTAAATTTTATAACGCGGGGTAGAGCAGCTAGGTAGCTCGTCGGGCTCATAACCCGAAGGCCGTGTGGTTCAAATCCCACCCCCGCTACCATTTTTAATATTTTTGTGGCGGCGTAGCTTAGTTGGTTATAGCGATCGGTTCATACCCGATAGGTCGTAGGTTCGAATCTTACCGCCGCTACCAATATCCAATATAAAGGCCCTATGGTCAAGTGGTTAAGACATCACCCTTTCACGGTGGTATCGGCAGTTCGAACCTGCCTAGGGTCACCAAATAGCAAACAAGTCAAATAAGGCTTGTTTTTTATTTAAGGTTAATTAAAAAATCGCTATTGCTTTTAATTTTAAGATATGTTATATTATAGTACAATTGGATTAACAAAGGATTATTTATGCTAATTTTTAATGATTATAGTCAGTTAAAAAAATATTATAATGAAAATAAAAAAACTTTCATTTTTACTGAGCATGGCGAATTAGCAGATATTGAAATTAATTTTGAAATTCCGCCTTACTTGTCAAAAACATTAAATATTTTGGCAAATGATGTTTCATCAAGTTGCACTTTAATAGGCAAAAACATTGATTGCAATAATCTTGAATGTCCAAACTTAGATTTTGGTCACATTGACTGCAATAATATAACTAATGTAGAATCTATAAGCGCAATCTCAATTCAAACAAAAAAAATAACTAACGTAGGTACTATAACTTGTACGCGTATTAAATGTGATTATTTAAATGCAATTGAAGTTAAAGTTGTAAAAAAAGCCACTCTCGGAATAGCAAATGTGGATACTCTTCAAGGTTTATTTGTTAAATCTCAAAAAACTCAAAATGGAGTTATGAAATTAACAGTTAATGCCGAAAAAATTGTCTGCAAAACTATAAATATTTTTAAAGCCGATAAAATTGGCGAAATATTTTTTGAAGATTTTGCCGTTATTGGTTGTGGTGAGTTTACCCGGAAGATAGAAGGTAATGGCAAATTAATTGCGGGTGATATAACAGTAGGCGCAATGTTGTTTACAATAAATGAAGATGAAAGCGAAAAAATAATATACACTGATGTAGATTATTCCGAAAATGATAGTACAGATTATGAAATAGGACTTGTGAAATGCCCAATAATTAAAGTTACAAGTTTAGAAGCCAAAAATGTGATGACAGAATTGTTTAATGTACAAATGGCCACTGTTAGTGAGAGGCTGATTTGCAAAGATGAATCATTTGGAAATTGTTTAAATGCGAAAGTTATATATTTAAATAAAGGTGGCATATTTAATCAAATATCATCTGACAAACTAACTGCTGGCGGTAAATTGGAAGTAAGAAAAGAATTATCAATAAAAGATTTAAGATTTGATCAACTTATAGTAGACACAGCCGAAGTTGATGAAATGAGTGGTAATTACATAAGAGCAGGTTCGGTTATTGCTTCAAACATAATTAGAGTAACAAAAATTGATATTGGGACAGTAGTATCCCCGAAAATATTAACAGATTGCAATTTGTTAAAAGTGGAAACTTGTGAAGGCGAAATTATAGATAAAACTTTAAAAAGTGATATTAATGAATATACTGCCTAATAATAAAAAAACATAGGAAATAAAAATGATAATATCAAATATCCAAGATTTTTATAAATTTTATAGTCCAGAAGAACAGGCTTTTGCGTTTGTATCCTGCGGAAAGCCAGTAGATGTGGAGATAGATGTTAATTTACCAAACGAATTTAGTAAAACTATTAAAATTATTGCCGGAAAACTTACATTTGCAGTAAAAAATATAACAGTTAAGCAAATTGAATGTGAATTTTTAAAAGCAAAATCGTTAACTATTACAGATAAAATTGTTTGTAAATTTGCAAAATGTGAAAACTTTGAATGTCAAATCGCAGAATTAGGAATGCTTAAAGCCAACACAGCCAAGATTGAAGAATCACGAATAAAAAATATTGAATGTGATAATTTAACAATTTATAATGGTTACGCCGACAGTATTAAAGCGAACACTTTTTTTGGCGTAACAGTTTCTATTAACAAAGCAGAAGTAAATAATTTCAGATCAATTAATCTAACAGCAAAAGAAGTTACCGTAAATGAATTTAAAGGTACATATTCAGATATTGAAGAATTTGTCTGTAAAACCGGACTTGCAACTGGAACAAATTTATCTGTTCAGCACGCAACATTAAATGGTGGAGTTTTTAAAAATATTAGTGGACGAGAAATATCATCTTTAAAGCCAATTTGCGTTACCGAAAGTTTGGTTTGTGATAGTGGTTATTTTGATCAAATTAATTGTCCAAATATATTAGGTAATAAACTTTTTGCAAATAAAATAATCTGTAAAGGTAAAATCAGAGCAAAAAGTTATGTTAAAGCAAAAGATATAATTGCTGAAAGTATAAATTCGCCACTTATCTATGCGGATAATATACAAGCAAAAATAACCACCGGCGAGAAGTATAAATACTCCGAAGCAAAAGAAGATTTTCAAATTTGTTAAAGATGAGTTAAACTGCAATTTTGCCCACAATCAACAGTGGGCTTTTTTATGCCATATTAGTTACATCATATAAAACAGGTTTAAATACACCATAAAACAAATGTTTACTTTACATTTAAGACTGTTTTATGTTAAACTAATATTTACTGATAACAAAGGGGACTATATGAAATATATTGCAAAAATTAGTTTGGGCTTTAAAGATTTAATAAGTGAATCTGCACCAAAATTTTTAAAAGGTGCGGGTTGTTTTAATTTTTATCGTGATCTAGCAGAATTTGAATACGGCAAAGAAATTGCAGATGTATTGAAATATCCGCTTTTTTCTACAATATTTATAGTTCTTTATAAATTTTCGCAGGAAGAAACTTCATTTAGAAAAATGTCAGAAAAATTATTAAGCGAATCTATTGATATAAAGCGTGCGGTTTCATTTTTTAAAAATGCTTTAACTTTTAGAGTGCGTTATTATACAGAAAAAGGACTTGTAAGTGTAGATGATTACACCAAGGGTAATGATGAAAAATATATTCACAAACATACAGGTTTAAAATCTAATAAATTAGATTCAGATGTTGAGTTTTATTATATTTCTCGTCATGATAAACAAAATTATTTTGCTGTGCGATTAAGCAAAGCAGCAGATTCCGAAAAGCAAAAAGCGGGTGAAATTAAATTAGATGTAGCATATGCAGTTGCTTATAAATCCGATATACAAAAAAATGATGTTATTTTAGACCCATTTTCCAGATACGGAGTTTTGCCATTCTGCATAAGCAAATTTTATAAAGATGTTAAAGTTTATGCCGGCGATTATGAAAGTAATATGGTAAGTGCAATGAAAGAGCGCGGAAAACGTACAATGGGAAGACAACCATTAATAACAAAGATTAACCCTTCCGATATGGTAAATATAGAAAACGAAACTATAAACAAAATAATTACCGAAATGCCTTCCGCTAAATATGAGAATGCCACAGCAAAATTATACTTGGACTTTTTAAAGGAAGCGCTAAGAGTAATTAAGCCAAATGGTAGTATTTATTTACTAGTACAAGAACCTGAATTGCTTAATGATGCAATTAAACAATTTGAAAGCATAGTATTAAAAAATCAAACTGTATTTAAGGCTTCAAAAACTTACAATTTTTATCAATTAAAAAAGAAATAAAGAGGTAACTTATGAAAAGAAATATATTTATAGGTGGTGCTTGGCCATATGCAAACAATTCATTACACGCAGGACATTTAGCGGGGTTAATGGCAGGCGATGTGCTGGCAAGATATTACCGTTTAAATGGAGACAATGTTTGCTATGTTTCGGGGACAGATTGCCATGGTACACCTATTACAGAGCGTGCTCATGAAGAAAAAGTTAACCCCCGTGAGATATCAAATAAATATCATGCAGAATTTACACAAACATTTAAAGACCTTGCTTTTTCTTATGATTTATATACAAAAACCGATGATGAATTTCACGAAACAGAAGTTAAACGAATATTTAAAAAAATATATGACCGAGGGTTTATTTACGAAAAAACTGAGCCACAACCATATTGTGAACAATGTGAAAAGTTTTTGGCAGATCGTGAACTAAGCATTATTTGCCCCTCTTGTCAAACGGAAGTTAAACTAGATGAAGATTCTTGCTCTAAATGTTCATATATTTTTACCTTAAAAGATATTGAAAATGCTAAATGTCATATTTGTGGTAAACAATCTGTATTAAAAAATAACAAAAATTTGTACTTAGCAATGAGTAAATTCCAATCGGAAATTACTGAATTTGTAAATGCCCGCAAAGCAAACTGGCGGGTCAATGCGCAAAATGAAACTGGTAAATTTTTAAAACAAGGATTAATAGATAGGGCGGCAACAAGAGATTTAGATTGGGGTGTTGAAGTACCAGTTGCGGGCTATGAAAAAAAGCGTATTTATGTTTGGATTGAAGCAGTGCTGGGTTATTTAACGGCATGCAAAAAGATTTGTGCCGAAAAAGGAATCGATTGGCACGATTTTTGGCGTAAAAATGATGCTAACATCATAAGTTATTATGTACACGGAAAAGATAATATTCCTTTTCACAGTATTATTTTTCCTGTAATTTTAATGGCGACCGGTGAAGAATATCATCTTCCGGATTATATTGTATCCAGTGAATTCATGACCTTTAACAGCGTTAAAATGTCAAAGTCTTTGGGCAATGGAATACTTGCAAAAAATATTGTAAAAGATTTTGGAACGGATTCATTTAGATATTATCTTGTAAAAAACGGGCCAGAAAAAAAGGATACCGACTTTTCAATGGAAGATTTTAAGGCAACGCATAATAACGAAATAAACAACAAATTAGGTAACTTTGTAAATAGGACACTAAAATTTAAAGGAATTACCGAGTTGCCTAATGGTACTATGAATTTAGATGTAAAATCTGAAATAGAAAAGGCTTATAAAGAAATTGCTGTATTAATTGAACACTTGGATTTAAGAGAAGCGGCTACAAGAGCAATGGCACTTGTTGATTATGCAAATAGATTTTACGACGAACAAAAGCCTTGGATACAAGCAAAAGAGGATATTAACGCATTCAATGATACAATATTCACTTGTGCAACTATTGTTGCAAACTTAGGCGTTATATTTGACCCGTTCATGCCTATTGCAACAGCAAAAATTAGGGAATATCTTAACATTACTAAGCCAAAATGGGAATTTACCGAAATTAGAAGTAGAATTGATTTAATTAAAGTAATGCCATTATTTACAAAAATACAGTAGACCGTATATACGGAATAAGATTATACCATAATTAATATATTAAAATAATATAATTATAAAAGAGTAAATAATGTTAAAAAAACTTTCTTTATTATTCATAATAATTTGTAGCGTTATTTTTGCAGGTTGTGCAAACATAGAGTATGCTATTGTGCAAACTCCAAGTGGTGAAATTTTACAGAAATTAAATGTTTTATTAGATAGTGATAGCATAGAGTCAGATGGCTATACCGCCGAAAATATTGCCGAAGATGTAGAAGTTGCAATGCGTAGTTATTTATTAATGTTACCGGAAGCGACAGGGCTTATTAAAACCGTGGAAAGAGCAACCAATTACTCCGGCGATATTTTAGTATCTGCTAAACTGGAATTTTCATCAGTATCGGTTTATTACGATTATTACGATATTGACCCCGAGCAAAGAGCCGATAATTATACTACTGAAAAAAATTTTTTTACTAAAAAAACAATACAAACAAGAACTACTGAGTTTTCAAAGATAAATACTTTTGATTATCAAACTTTGTTTACGGGTTTAGAAAGTCCAGTTATAAATTATTTTACAATTAATGATGTTACTTTCACTTATTCATACGCGACATACAGTTCCAAATTAAAAAGTGATGCTGATAGCATTTCATATGATTATCTTCAAGGTATTTATGTGCATTCTTGGGATATACCGCAAGATAATTTAACACTCAGTATACATTTTTACAGTTTATCCGCAAATACAACCGGTTGGTATATACTAGGACTGGGACTTACTGTATTATTTATGATTTATATGTATGGCAGGATTCATTTTGATGTTAAAAAAGAAAAATTGCGGCTTTTTTATAGTGAAAACATTAATACAATATCAAAAATGTAAAAGCAACAATAAATATTTTATTTAAAATGGATTATTTTAAAGTGCTTATTAAAGTGCTTTATTACTCATTAAAAAAAATTCTTTAAATTTGACAATAGACAAAATTAGTGCGTTGTGGTATAATACCATTTGCTTAGCGATATGGATTTCAAATTAAACGAATTCCCTTGCGTACAAAGGAGATAATAATGGAAAATCAAAAAATTAGAAATATAGCAATAATTGCACACGTTGATCATGGCAAAACTTCACTTGTTAACGAAATGCTTAAACAAGGTGGAGTATTTAGAGATAATCAAGTAGTTATGGACAGAGTAATGGATTCCAATGCTATTGAGCGCGAGCGTGGTATTACTATACTTGCAAAAAATGCTGCATTAAAATATAAAGATTACAAAATTAATGTAATAGATACGCCGGGACATGCCGACTTTGGTGGAGAAGTAGAACGCGTGCTAAAAATGGCAGACGGTGTTCTTTTAGTTGTAGATGCTTACGAAGGTCCAATGCCACAAACTCGTTTTGTGCTAGAAAAAGCACTTGAATTGAATTTAAAAGTAATAGTAGTAATTAACAAAATTGATCGTACTGATGCTCGTTGTGCCGAAGTTGCCGATGAAGTGCTAGAATTATTAATTTCGCTTAATGCCACAGATGAGCAAATTGATAGTCCTATTATTTATTGTTCAGCCAGACAGGGTATTGCCTCATATAGTATGAAGGAAAAAGGCGTTTCTTTACAACCACTTTTTGAAACTATTATAAAGCACATTTCTGCTCCACACGGAGATCAGGACAAGTCTCTTCAAATGTTAGTTTCATCAACTGAGCATAGTGATTATGTTGGCAAAATGGCAATAGGTAAAATTGAACGCGGTATAGTAAAAGTGGGACAAAATATTGTTATTGTAGATTTCTTTAACGACCACCCAGTCGTTAAATCTAAGGTAACTGCAATTTATCAATTTGATGGCTTAAAAAAAGAGCAAGTAGTTGAAGCAGTTGCCGGTGATATTGTATGCGTTGCAGGAGCACCCACTGTTGGAATAGGCGATACTCTTTGTGATATTAATACTCCCGAAGCATTAGCCTTTGTAAAAATTTCTGAGCCATCAGTAGAAATGACATTTTTGGTTAACGACAGCCCTTTTGCTGGTACAGAAGGGAGATACGTAACAAGTAGACATCTAAAAGAAAGACTTGAAAGAGAGGCAATTAAAGATTTATCGTTAAAAGTTTATGAAACATCAAGCACCGAAGCGTTTCGTGTTTGTGGGCGTGGCGAGATGCACCTTTCAATTTTAATTGAAAATATGCGTAGAGATGGCTATGAATTTCAAGTCAGCCAGCCAAAAGTATTATATAAACTTATTGATGGAGTTAAAAATGAACCTATTGACCGACTAGTTGTTGATGTCCCAGAAGATTCAGTAGGTACTGTTATTCAAGAAATGGGATCTAGAAAGGGCGAATTGCTTCATTTAACTCCAATTGGTAGCAGAATGAGAATGGAATTTAAAGTTCCCTCACGCGGATTGTTTGGTTATAAAAGTAAATTTTTAACCGATACCAAAGGTGAAGGGGTTATGAATTCTATTCACTATGGTTTTGAACCGTATAAAGGCGATATTGACCGTAGGCATAGTGGTTCGTTAGTTGCTTTTGAAGCCGGCGACTCTGTTGTATATGGCATGTATAACGCACAAGAGCGCGGTAACTTATTTATTAAAGCCGGCGTGCCTGTTTATATGGGTATGGTTGTTGGTGGAAATCCCAAGGGCGAAGATTTAGTTGTAAATGTTTGTAAGAAAAAAGCGCTTTCTAATATGCGTTCTTCCGCAAGCGATGATTCGTTAAGACTTACCCCGCCAGTAGAAATGAGCCTAGAAGAATGTCTTGAATTTATTGCAGATGATGAATATTTAGAAGTTACTCCAAAAAATTTAAGAATAAGGAAAAAAATACTTGATAATACATTAAGATATAAAGCGGCTAACAAAATACAAATAGACTAAAAAGGTTTTTTTGTATTTGACATAATGCTTATATTTTAATATAATCAGATATGTAATTTAAAAATAGCGCAAAGGAAAATAATATAATGGCAGATAAAAAAACAGGTTTGATTGCAAAAATGATGCCCCATAGTTTAGAGGCAGAACAGGCGGTTTTAGGCTCAGCCTTTATTGATCCGGAAGCGGCAGTCAGTATTGTATCCGCATTAAAAGAAAACGATTTTTATAGCGAGGCACATTCTAAAATTTTTGGGGTAATGCAAACATTATATTTATCAAATGTGCCTATTGATTTTATTACTGTTATCGATGCAATTGAAAAAGAAAATATAATGGGTGAAATAGGCGGAATTGATTATCTTATAACACTTACTAATATTGTGCCTAGTTCTGCAAACTATAAGCACCATTTAGAAATTGTTCAGCGCACTTCTGTTTTACGCAAATTGATAAATGCATCTCAAAAAATAATTGAAAAAGCATATGAAAATGAGGACAAAAATCAAGTACTTGCTTTTGCTGAAAAAAGTATTTTTGATATTGCCAAAACTTTGGATTCTTCTGACTTGACTCCGCTAAAAGAATCGCTTGAAGAAGTTCTTAATAAGTTTGATGCCATAGCAAAAGACCCTGATTCGCTAAAAGGACTAAATACAGGTTTTTATGCACTTGACAAAATTACAAACGGTTTACAAAAAAGTGATCTTATATTTATTGCTGCTCGTCCTGGCGTTGGTAAGAGTTCGCTTGGTATGAATATTGTAAATTATGCTGCCATACATAAAAATGCAAAATGTGCGGTTTTTTCACTTGAAATGCCACGAACTCAGATTGCACAGCGTGCACTATGTAGTATAGGCTATGTTAGTATGAGCAAAGCACTTAGTGGAGAACTTTCTATTGATGAATGGAAAGCACTTTGGGGCGCAAACAAAAAATTAGCAGGAGCGCAAATATTTGTTGATGATTCTTCGTTAAATACACCTATGGATATTATAAGCAAATGCCGTAGATTACAACGCCAACATGGGCTGGATCTTATTATGATAGATTATATTCAACTTATGAGTTTAGGTGTTAAAAAAACCGAAAATAGACAGCAAGAAATAAGTGAAATATCGCGTTCGCTCAAAATTTTAGCCCGTGAACTAGATGTACCCGTAATAGTCCTTTCACAATTATCGCGTGCTGTAGAAACTCGTAAGCCTCCTCGTCCTATACTAAGTGATTTAAGAGAATCTGGCGCAATAGAACAAGATGCCGATATCGTAATGTTTATTTATAGACCCGAACAAGATGGTGGCGAAATGGTATCTGATGCCGAAAAAAATATTGCTGAAATAATTATTGCTAAACATCGTAATGGCGCTACCGGTACAATAAAACTAAAATGGGTTGAAGAAATTGTTTCCTTCAAAAATTTTGATAGAGATAGTAATTCCCAGTCATTAGATAGTGCTATTGGTAAACCCGCTTATAAAAAACCCGATGACACGGGTAGTCTAAAAAAAGATGTTAGCGAGTATGAAGTTCCGCCGGAAAGTGAGCAAGTTCCTCAGCAAGATTTTTCTGAAAATAGCGACATTTTAGATATTTTTGATGATGCCGAATAATTTTTAATACTATAAAAATAAAAAACTTGCAAACATGCAAGTTTTTTATTTAATTTAATTTAATTTTAAAGTGATTTAAAATATTTTTGAAGTTCTTCTATAAATATGTTACAAGCAAAACTGTTTACTCCACCTTTTAATGTTAATACTACAATTTCACGGGAGGCAATTTCAAAGTTTGTTTTGACTTCAAAAATCCTACCACTATCAATATCTTTTTTAATAATATCTTTTATTGTATAACCAATTCCCATGCCTTGAGCAACAAAATCATTTATTAGCCAAAAACTTGATGTTTCAAATTTGGCATCTAAAAATAAATCGTTTTTTGCACACATTTGTTCGAAAAAGTCTCGATTGTTTGATGGGCGTTTTTGTAGTACCAACGGATAGTTTTTTAGTTCATTTTTATCAAGTACTTTGTTTTTTAACTCGATATATTTATTACCTGCAATAAAGCAGTCTGTTGTGCTTGTAATTTTTGCTGAATCAAAAAGCTCAGGCGTGTTAATGGGTGTACTCATAATTGCAAGATCAACTTCGCTTTTTAATAAGTATTTTTCTAAGTCGCCACTTATGCCATCGGTAATTGTAATTTTTACGTTTGGATATTTTTCGCCGAAAGTTGCCAAAAATGGTATTAGCATATGCCTTATAAGTGTAGAGCTTGAACCTATTTTAATTTCGCCCTGTTTTAAATCTGCATATTCTGCAAAAACCGAAAACCCTTGTGATAATTTATCAAGCGAAACTTTACAAAAATTGTAAAACTGTTCGCCCTCGGGGGTTAATTTCATTCCACGAGGAGTTCTAACAAATAGCGAGCCATTTAAGTAGCTTTCTAGTTTTTTTATTGAGTTTGTAATGGCGGGTTGTGATATGTATAATTTTTTACTGGTTGCCGAAATTGTTCCGCTTTCTGCTACCGCTGTGAATATTTTTACTAGGTTTAAATCAAAATCATTATAATTCATAGTTACACCTCATATATAAAAGTTCTAATTGAATTGTAACATAATTTATGATATAATGCAATAAACAAAAGGAAGACAATATGAAAAAAGAAATAGAACTTAAGTTTAAATTAAGCGATATGCCAATAGTAAAAGGCGATTCTGTTTGTATTATACAGACATATTTTGATTTTAATAAAAAACAAGATATTTTATCGACGATTTTTAAAGGTATTAATTTTGAAGAAATTAAAGAAGCAAGAGTAAGAAAAATCGTTAAGCTTGGGCAAGTTAAATATACAGTAACTTTAAAATCTAATGGCACATTAACAAGAGATGAATATGAAAAACAGATCCCTAGTAATTACGCAAAAGCATTATTAACTGGGGCAATGTTATTTACCATTATCAAAAAGCGTTATGTGGTAAAAGTAGATAAATATTTGGTGGAAATTGATAAATTTTTAAATACTATACAGCCACTTGTACTTGCTGAAGTAGAGTTTAATAACGATATTACCGCAAAAGATATTGCCGATGTAAAAGCTAAACTAGAATGTGCATTTTTAATTGAATGTGAAGATGTAACAAGTGATAGCAAATATAAAAATAAAAATATGAAAAGTTTAATAAAGGAAAATGAAGATGCAACTAATGTCAATGATATTGAAACTTGGTGTTATGCAAATTTAGACCGGATAGAAGAATTGCTGCAAAATGGACAAAAAGCAGTAATATTGGTTGCGGGTGCATCTTCTTCTGGCAAAAGCTTTGCATGTAAAGCACTAAAAGAAATATTATTACAGAATAATATTAAATCATATACTTTATCTACAGATGATTACGGAAAAGGCATATCGGGTATTATAACAAATAAAGTAAATGAAAATTGTTTTGAAAACAAATTAGCAAATGTTAAAGAAATAATTGGTATTATAAAAACTGTTATTACAGATTCCGATTTTACAGAAAAATTTTCTGAAAATAATCTTCAAATTATTAAAGAAAAATGCAAGGACCTTATTAGTCCCATAGAAATGCAAGTCTTTTTAAATGGATTAAAAGATGAGTTTTCAAGGATAAATTTTGATGAGCCAAGTGTTTATGATCTGCCATATTTAGCAAATAATATTACCACACTTTTAAATGGTGGCGATATTTATAAACATAGCTATTCTATGATTGTAAGCGAAAACAAAACAGACTACTCAAATATTATTAAGGGCAAAGATTTTGATGTTATTATAGTCGAAGGTTTATATGCTTTAAACCCTTTACTTACTGATAGTTTACCAAAAGATAATATAATAAAAAACTTTGTAGAATGCAACGATAAGACATTATTTTTAAGGCGTGTAATTCGAGATGCTTTAAGGACAACAGCTGATAACTGTTTTACAGTTAAAAATTATTTAAAATATGTAGTGCCCGGTTATTGTAGTACAGTTAAACCAACAAAAGTTAATGCGGATTTTGTACTTCAAAACAATATGACATTTAACGAATTAAGAAAAGGACAGTCGCACACAGAACAAAGCAAAATTAAAATAGAAAACAAAAAATTATTAGGCAGCATATTTTCTGGTTGCAAAATTGTATCAATGCAATTTCAAAAGGATTTATACTTTGATTCCTTAAATAATGAAAACGCCAATAATGATAATATTTTAAGAGTAAGATGTTTAAGTAACGATGGCGGAAAAACCTATGAGCTTTCTAGTATGTTACATAAAGGTCATATAAAAACCCGAAGCGATGGCAAAATTAATAGGCCGATTAATTTATTAATTAAAGAAGGCGATTTTAATAAAATTTATAGCAATGAGCAAGATTTAATACAAGATTTTTTGTCCGCGGGACTATATGTTAGTAAATGCATTATAAAAAAGCGTACTAAAATAATGCTTGATAATCAAGAATTTACCTTAGATGCGGTTATAAATCAAGGCAAGCAAATGCTATATGTAGAATATGAAACTGAAAACAATAGTAATATAGTTAATCAGTTAAACAATATGGGCAAACATTGCGGTACGATGTACTCCGAAATAGAAACAGATAAATCAAACCAGAATGATAGATAAACGAGAAGTGTTGTTTATTCTATAATCATTTATTGAAAATTTATTAAAACAAATAACTTTTTTAAAAAACCGCTTGCATTTTAATTATAGTTATGATAAAATACACACGCTGACAGAAATGTGGGAGTATAGCTCAGTTGGTAGAGCATCTGCCTTACAAGCAGGCGGTCGATGGTTCGAGCCCTTCTGCTCCCACCAAAAATAAAGCAGTCAATTCATTGACTGCTTTTGTTTATGTTATTATTAAAACCAATAATAATTCTTTAATTGTTATAAAATCTTTATCGTTTATTTTTTGACTATAATATTTTAGTAATTTTTTGTAATACTTTTTTAATTATGTTAATAGCGTTTTTTGTGCTAAATATAATATATTCTAAAAAATTCTATAATAATGCTTAATTAGTACAAATCATCATTAATTTTAGACAAAAGTATTGCCTATGGTTTTTAAAATTTATTATATAATATTTAAGTATATTATTTTGAAAAAATAGACTTGAAAAACAAAAAGGAATAAAAATATGCAAAAAATAAAATCAAGTTTTATTAAACCACCGGCACTGTATTCGCCGGTACCTGAAATTTTAAAAAATATTTTTAAATATCTTGCAATTTTTGTGGTTTTTATTGTTCTTGCAAACGCAAAAATTAATCAATCTCTAAGTCCTTTTACTTATGGAATGTATTTTGCTTTTATATTTAGCGGGATTAATCCTTTTATACTGGCACCTTTATATATTGGCGCCCTTGTTATTTTTACACCGACATTAACTATACTTATTTGCGCAACTTTTACTTCGGTTGTTGGAATAATGGCGTATTATTTAAATAAAAATTGTTCTGGTAAATTAAAACTGCCGTTATTTATCTTTTACACATTATTAAGTCAATCGGTTTATGTATATTTTAATTTAGGCGAAACGCTACTAATTATTGAAGCAGTCACAACAGTTTTATTAGGACTTTTATTTTTGCTAGCGGGAATAAAAACCACACAAGCGATAACTAATCCTCGTTTAAAATACAGATTAACAATAGATGAAATGATAAGTGGTAGTGTTATTATAATGGCACTAGCATTGGGATTTTATAACTTATCCCCGCTTAATATTGAGTTAATTCGCGTATTTGCTACTTTTGCAATACTGTTTTGTACATACATCTTTGGCGGAACCGTTGCCTTATTTATTGGTGGCATTATAGGATTAGGCGTTGCTTTTTATAGCGCAGATCTTACATATATTTCTGTGTTTGTTGTTTGGGCAATGCTTAGCAGTGCGTTCAAAGCATCAAAACCTATTTTATCAAGTTTAGCAATAATTTTTATAGATGTTGTTTTTGGATTATATTTTAACGCATATTTATCTTATACAATTTTTAGTGTAGCATCTAATATTTTAGGTTGTTTTCTGTTTATGATTATTCCTATGGCAACAATTAAAAAAATGTGTAATTCGTTTAATGGAGTACAAGACAGGTTTGCCCAGCGTAGCATAGTTAATCGTAACCGTAGCACACTTTTTAAAAGGCTTCACGAAATGAGTGATGTTTTTGCCGAAATGGAGCGAGTATTTAAAAATATGGTTAGGGGAAATATGCCGATTAAAGAAGCAAAAGCAATGCTAGCAAATGAACTACTTGGTAAAGTATGCGCCGATTGTCCAGATCGTGAAAAATGTTTAAGGACTGTAAATGAAGATACACTAAAAGTATTTAATGAACTCGTGGGAATAGGCTTTGAAAAAGGCAAAATCACACTTATTGATATTCCGCCATACTTAACTTCTCGTTGTGGCAAGTTAACAAATGTGCTATCAAATATTAATCAATTAATACTTCAATATAAGCAATATAATAATATGATAAATAATATGGATTCAAGCAGAATTCTTATAGGAGAACAACTTTGTGGAGTGTCTAAAATTATGAAAGCACTTGCCGAAGAAATAAATAGAAATATTGTTTTTGACTCGCAAAAAGAAAAAATGATTATTGAAGATTTAACCTATCAAGATATAGTGTGCGATGAAGCGCTAATATATGAACAGAATGCAGAAAGCACAAACGCCACACTACTAATCCGCACATTAGATATTCCAAACAAACGATCAGAAATAGAAAAATCTGTTTCTAAAACTTGCGGAGTAAAAATGACAATAAGCACAGTAGAAACATCTGAACGAACAGCATTTAGCGTGGTAAATTTAAAAACCTGTCCAAAATACGATGTGGTTTTTGGCTCAGCATCTTGTCCCAAATATCAATCTTCGCTAAGTGGCGATACCCATTCGCTTATTAAAATAGGTGATGATCGCTTTATGTTTGCGCTATGCGATGGTATGGGTAGCGGACAGAAAGCGGAAAGAGCAAGCAATCTTGCAATTTCACTAATAGAAAACTTTTATCGTGCAGGATTTGATAACGATATTATTTTAACAAGCGTAAACAAATTATTATCGTTAACGAGTGAAGAGGTTTTTACCGCACTAGATGTATGTGTAGTAGATTTAAGAAAGGGAGTAGCCGATATTATTAAAGTAGGTTCACCGTATGGGTTTATAAAACATAAAGATAACATTGATATTGTTGATTCTGGTGCGTTACCACTTGGAATACTTGAAGAAGTAAAACCTTGTATTGTAAAAACTGTATTAATGCAATCAGATATGATAGTGCTTATGACCGATGGAATAACCGAGTCGTTTAGTGGAAGCGAAGAATTACAAAACTTTATAAATAACACTGATACCTTAAACCCGCAAACTCTTGCTGATATAATTTTAGAGCGGGCAGTTCAGAATGATAAACAGTCGCCAAATGATGATATGACAGTACTTGTAGCCAGAATATTCCCGTTGGCTTAATAAGTAAATTACAAAATGCTTGTTAAATTACCGAAAATATATTATACTTAAAATGAAATAGTGGAGAACTAAGTATGGATAACATTTTAAGTGTAATCAAACAGCATAAATTAATTGAAAGTGGCGAAGTAATTGGCGTTGCTGTTAGTGGTGGTAAAGACAGTATGTCGTTATTACATTTCTTATTTGCACATAAAACTGAACTTAATATTGATATCATTGCTATAAATGTTGACCATTCTATAAGACCGGAAAGTGCCACTGATAGTAAATTTGTTAAAGATTATTGCGCTCAGCACGATATAAAATTTTATAAGTTTAAAATTGACGCTCCACAAGTTGCACTTGACAACAAATTCACATTAGAAGAGGCAGCAAGAGAGGCTAGATACGCGGTTTTTGCTGATGCGGTTAAACGAGGATTGGTTAATAAAATTGCACTTGCCCATCATCAAAGTGACCAAGTTGAAACTATTTTACTTCATATTTTGCGTGGTTCAGGATTGCTTGGAGCAAGTGGTATGGAATATAAGCGGGATAATATTTATATTAGACCTATGCTTGATACATCTAAACTAAAAATTGAAGAATATATCAAGGAAAATCAAATACCATTTGTAGAAGACATAACTAATACAGATTGTAGTTATGCCCGAAATTATATTAGACATAGAATAATGCCTGTGATTAAAGAAAAATGGGGAAATGCCGAAAAAACAATAATTAATTTCGGCAAAATTTGTCGTGAAGATGATGAATATATTAAATCTCAAATAAATTTTAATGCAATAATTTATGAAAATAATATTGCTAAAATTCCGCTTACTTATTTTATTTATGACATTCCGGTTTTAAAACGAATGATTTTTGAAGTGTTAAAAAACTTAGGAATTAAAGAAGATGTTGAGTCTAAACATATAGAAATTATTATCAAATTAGCGGTTGATTGTGAAAGCGGGGCTAAAATTGATTTACCGATGCAACTAAAAGCGTATAAAGAATATGCGTATTTAACGCTTGTTAAAAGTCAAAAAATTAGTAAATTATCAGTTAAACCGATGCCGGTTTATCCTTTTAAAATAGGAATAACCGATTTTGACAATTTTGGACAGATTATTGTAGAAAAATCCGATAATACTACAATAAAAAAGGGCGCACACATAATTGATGAAAACAAATTGCCAAAATGTGCAATTTGGCGCACCAAAACAGTGGGAGATATTTTTAAACCATATGGCGGTGGCACAAAAAAATTAAAGGATTATCTTATAGATAAAAAAATACCATTAAGAATTAGGGCAAATCTACCTATTTTGGCTGATGGTCATAACATATATGCGGTTGCAAAAATAGAAATTAGTGAATTTGTCAAAGTTGATGAAAACACCAAATCAACATTTACTATTAATTACTTAGAAGTTTAACTTTATAATAATCAATATTAATAAAACAGCAGGATTTATTCCGCTTACCTATTTGGCAAGCGGAATAAATATGTTTGACAAATATATATTTAACTAATATAATTATTCTATAATGTATAAAATAATAAAAGCCGAGCATTCGGCTGTTTCGAAAACATAAATAAAATTTTACAAACGAACATAAAAAAGGGTAATTTCCAAATGAATAAAAAAGTATCCGTTTTTAAAAAATATAAAGCATTTTCCGTAATTCTTAAAATATTCATCGGCTTTATAGGAGTGTCTGCAATTACGGTTGGTTCGCTTTATTTTGCTGGTGTTTTTGATATTCCAGTTGTTGAAATGGAAAGTGTAAGTTTAAGTTCCGAAAACCTAATACTATCGGGTGACAGCACACAATCTTTAACAGTGTATTTAAATCCTGCCCAAGCCGAACAGCGTAAGTTAAAATATACAGTAGAAACAAATAATTCTGCCTATCCCGATAATTACGCCATATCTGTTCCAACCGAAGGTATGAGTGGTGAACCTATACAAATAACCCCGCGTAAAGACATTAACGGAGTTAATTTAGGCGGTATTGCTCGCATTATTATTACAGATGAGGGCAATACTTTTACAGAATACTGTGTCGTCACTGTTGATATTGAAGTTACGGATATTTCTATTTTAACGCAAAATACGCTTACTGATAATAATAACCTATTTGTTTACGAAGGCACAGATATTACACTAGATAATATTACATACCCAACTCTTGCAAATAACAGGCAATTAAAACCGTATGGAAATACAAGTAAAATTGTAAAATACAATTTAGTTAATACATTGTCTTCGGTCGCAACATTAACCGGGACCACAATTACGGCATTATCACCCGGCACAATTACTGTAAAAGCCTCTACAAAGGCATTTTTGATAGATCCTATTGATACTGTTGAAACTACGCTAACTATTTTAGTTAAAGAATTACCGGTGACCAGCATAAATGCAGTGCCTGAGCCTAATCCGCTTGAAACTGATTTATATGAAACTGCTACTTATACGCTAACCGGCACGACCGATACTTTTGGGGTTAAATTAATGCAGACTATTAGTTCGGTAATACCCTATTCTAATGCAATGTATAACAGTATAAGGCTTGTTGCTAGTGAAGATGCTACAAGATTATTAAATATTGAAGAAACCGCAATAGTTGGAGTGCGTGCGTGGAATATTACCGCACTTAGCGAAAGCAATCCCACCGATGAAATTTATTTTTATTTTACATTTACCACAAATACTGATGTACTACTTAGCACAGATAATGTTGCGTTTAGCATTAATGTAGTAGGTGTTTCGGGCATATCTATAACAACGGGTGCAACCGGCACACTGCCACTTGATATTGAATATTTAGGCAATGAGGTAGTATTTAGAGATTGTTATGAATTACGCCAAAGTTACGTGGATTATGTTGATGAGCAAGGTCTTACACAAGACCAAAATGTTATAATAACATCGGCAGAAAGTGAAAAAATACCTTCATATACGAAAATATTTTACAAGGTTAAAGATAATTATTCTCAACAAATGATAGTCGCCGATACAGGCGATGGATATTTATATGGCAATATGATAACAACTTTAAGCCGAGACAGCAATTTTGATAGAATTAGCATAGTAGCGAAAATTGTTAAAACAAATATAGAAGGGTTTCCAATTGATAATACAGGACAATTAATTCCATTTGTAAAAAGAGTTTATTTTGATGAAAATGGACTTATTCTTTTAGCGGTTAATTATGTTAATGGTATCTTAGATTTAAGCGGAATAATATTACCAGACTACAATAATTTCTATGATGTATACGATACTTCAAAATTCGTTTCCGCATATGTTAACGCAACTAGCCCAGAAGTAATAATAACAACAACTTCAATTCTTACTAAGGCAAATATTTTATTAAACAATAACGAGGTCGAGGGAGTGTATAATATTGCAGCGGGCGAAACAGTAGATTTAACGCTTGATGTTAACAATAATTCTGCACTTAAAGATTTTATTAACCGTGGCGGAACAATAACCGTGAGATGTTCTAATATTGTTTATGTAAAATTTTCGGACACAACGACAGATGCAATAACAATAAACAGCGGTAGTATAAACGCAAGCGGGGTTATTACTCCAATAGAAATTTATGCTGTATCAATATCTAATGCAAATCCCGAAATTGATTTAATTTTCAATTACCCAACATATAACAATATAAAATACACTTCTGCTTTTTATCCAACGGTTACCACAGAAAGCATATATTTAAAGGTTGTGGCACCTGATTTTGTGCTTTCAATTTCCGCAGATGGTGAAACGGGCACATATAATATGGAACACGAGGTTACAGAAATTTTAGAAATTTCAGCAAATAAACCAGAATCGCTAATAGCATTCTTTAATATAGGTGGAAAAATTGTTTTAAATATAACCGGAGAATATGGAACATTTATTAATATTAATACCTTAGAAGAATTTACCGAAATTGAATTATATAACTATGCCGAAACTCAAAATATTTATATTAAAGCACTTGCGTTGGGTGCATTTACAGTAAATGCATCGTTCTACAAATTTGAAATGAGTTATGCAGATGCAAGTTCAAATACTTTGGCAGTAAATATAACTAATGCAGTAAATAGTGCGGTAGTTAAAATTGACGATGCTAATTCATACATAGCCGAAGTAGGTGAGTCTGTAACTGTGTCACTATCTGCCACAGCAGAAAATTTGGTAGATATTAGCACAGGACCATTAGTAGCATATTTTAATGCGGGCGGGAGTTTTAACATTACAACATCAAATTCGAATATTAGTTTTAATTCTTTAAGTGCAGGTGAAACACTTGTTATAAATAGCGTTGCAGACTTTGCAGACTTTACTGTAAATGTTTTAACACAAGGCGAAACCATTATTACGCTTACTGCTGTAAATGCTCCATTGGATAGGGTATTTAGTAGTAGTACTATAACACTAACGATTTTATCCGCAATAGAAGATATAGAATTTGAATTGGCTGGTGATTATGACTATTCTAATTATCAAATTGTGTATTTAGAACAAAACTATGCTGTATCAATTAATTCTAGTCAGTACAACTCATTACTTAATGCACTAAACAAAGGTGCAATACTTACTTTAACATCAAATACAAATGAAGTTTTAACACTTAACGGTCAAGCAAATACATACATAATAAACAAGGACAATATTGATGATTCTATAAATATTGTGTTTATGGTGGCGGGCGAGTATGTTATTACACTTAGTTTAGACAATTATTTTGATTCGTTGTCTTATGAAATTGGTTTTTCAGCGGTTCCGGTACTTACAAGTTTGAGTTATTCAATTATACAAAGCGGTAGCATTTTCTCAGAGTATTATTCGGAAACGGATAATGCATTTGATATTTATATTAAACCCGCCGATATGTCATCACTTCAAAAATATTTTATTCTCGGTGGAAGTTTAAATCTTATTTTTACATCTGATTTAAATAGTTTTACAATTAACGATATATCTTCTTCATTTGTAGGTGATGTAAACACATTGCAATTAGTAATTGATACCTATGAAAAAAGCACGCAAGCAGTAAGCATTTATTCTAGTACAATAAATACAATTAATGCTCAAATAATATTAGTAAACGCACCAGCAATATATGTATCCGTTGGCACTGCAACAATTCTTAACGATTTTGATGCTGTTTACACATTACCACTTGAATCAACCTACATTGAATTCGGCAATATTGTTTATAACGGGAGCGAAAATACTTCATCAATTGAGCAAGGTGAAATGCGCAATTTAAGTTTAGTAGTCAACGATACTAATGCGCTTAAAGCGTATTATAATGCAGGCGGATACCTAACACTTAATTTTGAAAACGGATTGTTAGCTTATAATTCACAGGTATTAAGCACTATTGTTTTTGAAACCTATGCCGAACTCAGTGATTTTATACTTTATAAAATACAGATTACGGGTAATACACAAGGCGAAGAAATTGTCTTTGTAACTTTTAGTAGATTAACGGTTTTAACTAACACACTAACAATTATAGTTTTACCAGATTTGAACTCACTTAAAATATCATTAAATGATAAGACTGATAGAACAGTATACGATGTGGATAGTGATTATATAAATAAATTAAAAATTGTACCGAATGAAAGTTTGACACTTGAATACTATTTAAACAATGGAGCAATATTAACCGCTGTGATTTCAGGCGATAATTTTACATTAAATGGCGTAGATTATACCACAACTTATAATTTAAATATTGACATTAATACTTTAAACGATGATATTTTACTTAGAGTTAATTCAGGTAGTGTGGTTATAGACATTGAACTTACAAAAAATTTAAATATAATATTATTAGGCGTACAAAACACACTAAATTCTGTTACTACAACATTTGCAGATATTATTTATTTAAAGGGCGAAGAAATTTTGCCAAATTCGCCTAATGTTTATATGTATCAAGCAACTTACGAATTAACATTTACACTTTCTAGCACAAACGCCGATATGTTAGATGCTTATTTGAATTCAAATAAAACAGCATTAATTACTATTACAAAAATCTTAGGTGAAGACACAGTTGTGTTATTATCAAAGGTAAATGGCATAGCAGTAGCAAATGCTTATTTGTTTACAACAAGCGATATTTACGATAGCATTACAATTTTGGTAAGCGAACCCTGCTCGCTTTCGGTGGCAGTATCATTTACGGAAAACGCCACAACTAATACATTACTAATAGATATGTTAGGCGGAATAGAGGGTGTGGAATTTCATATTGTAGGCTCCGCAATTGGCGAAGCGTATGTCATTGATACTTTAAGCACTTGGTCAATAATTGTTGATGTTCATACATATGAAAATAACCTTAGAGGATATTTCAATTCGGGTGAAGAACTCGGGGCTTCACTTAGTCATACTAACGTTGGTAGTGCTACTCTTAACGATTTAGAGCCTAACAATTTTTACATTAGAACATATGAGGAACTACTTGAACCGATTGCACTTACAGGCACGCTAACCGGAACTATAATATTGCAAATTTTATATAACAATGGTGTGCTCTTTACTTTTGATATTATTGTTGCTGAGCCTTTAACCCAAATTATTTTAAATAATTCAATATCTAATGGATACGCAATGCCATATAATGGACAGGCAGAATTACAATTTTATAGTGATGAAAATGAAAATAATTATTCAACACAAGCATTTTTAAATGCCGGTGGACAAATTTTAGTTACAATAGCAAATCCTAATGGCTTAGAATTCACAGTAAACGACAATAGTTACACAGCACCTTTTGAATATAGTAATCAAATTATCATAAATGGAACAGCATCAATATTTACAGCAGGTAGTCTAACCTTAACTCTTAGTTATTTAAATGCACCGGAATACAGTTTATCAGATATGGTTTACTATATCATATTTAGCAACTTACTGACACAAGAGGACATTGAATTAAACGGAATGCAAAGCACTGCCCATATTGATGAAATAATCACATTGGACATTAACAATACAGAAAACGAAGATATTTTAATGGCATATTTTAATGATGCAGTAAATACTAATTATGCGTTAATTACTATGTCGGGCACTGGTGATTTTTATATTAACGGAATTGAAGTTGTAAGCAGGCAATATCAAATAAATACTTATGACGAATTAAAAGATATTTTATTAAAAGCGAAAACAGTCGGGACAGTAGACTTTGATATTACATTTGCCAATTTGTTATTTACAATTGAATATAGCATTAATGTATTAGAACTAGAAAGTGTCTATGCAAGTATAAACGGTAATATTGCTAACCAAACAGATGAATATACATATTATTCTGAAAGCGAGAATTCTTTTACAATTAATTTTAACACCGAAAACACTGATGCATTAACATATTACTTGGATCAAAATGGGATTGTTAATGTAGAATTTACGGGTACTTCCGAATTTACTATTAATGGTATAGAATATCAAGTTGTAGATGCAACTCTTACAAAAAATTTATTTACAGATTTAAGCGTTGCTAATTTTAATGATACATTAACATTTGTATTACTATCTGGAACAATGGATATAAATCTTGCACTAGACCTTTCAATTTTTGATAGTAATAATTTTGTAATATTTAATTCATTGCATTTGGTTTGTGCAGAACCACTATCTTCAATGAATTTGATTTTAGAAAATACTCAAAATACAGATGCGCTTTTAGAAGTTAACCAAACTGCTAATTTGATTTTTAATGCACTTCAAGAAGATTTATTGGCAAGTTTACAAGCATATTTTTTAGCCGATGAAACAGTTACTATCACAGTAGATAATGGTAATATTAAATTTGAAGATGATATTGATTATGCTACTTCACTTATAATTTCAACAAGCGAACAGTTTATGTCAAATATCATATATAAATCGCCCGCCACAGTTCCGGTAAGCACGATCGCAACATTGACCATAGATTACAGCGATGCCGAAATTGCAGATACACAATTTATTATTAATATAGTGGAAATTTTAAATTTGTCATTTACAATTAATGATAGTATTAGTACATATTATCTTGAAAAAACAAAAAACGTGGATATAATTCTAATCGCAAATAATGTGCAATCACTAAGAGCATATTATTGCAATGGCGGAACTTTAATGATAACATCTACTAATGCATCACTGTTAACTGTAAATAATGGGATATCTTATGTAATAAGTACGCTTGCAGATTTTACTGTTAGCGATATAGTTACTACATCTGCAACTCTTACATTAAAAGGTGTTGCATTAGGGGTAGCCTATGTACAATTATCTGATGTGCCAAGATATTCAAATACCATTACTGTATCAATAGAAGACTCTTTAACCGCGGTTAATTATTTAATAGGTGAAACAACTTATTTAAATGAAAGTTATTATATTGATAAAGATATGGACTTTGATATAGAACTTTCGGGTAACAGCAATAGATTAAAGGCATTCTTTAATAGCGGTTATACTCTTACAGTGAAATTTGAACCCACAAATAACGAAACATACTTAATAAATGGGGTTAGCACAGATGACAATGTTACTTTAATATTTGATAGTTATGATGATTTAGCAAGTGCAATAACTTTTAATGGTAGCACCTCGGGTATTATTAATGCAGTACTTACTATACATAAAGGTACAACTTCTACTATTTTAAATACACTGGAAATTAATATATCAATACTACAAAATTTAGAAATTGAAATCAGTGGAAGCACCGAATACCCAAATACAGCGCCATATCTATATCCACTTTCCGAAATACTTACATTAGATTTAACGAGTACAAATTCCACAGCGACAGTAGAAGATTATTTTGTTGCCAATGGTAATAAAGTTATTGTTATAATAGAAACCGTTTTAAATGGAAATGCAGAAGTCGTTTTAAATGGCACAATAACCGCTACCGAACTTGTAGGCGGGCAATTACCTGATATAGAAATTAATTGCATATCTGCTGGTGTTATAAGAGTCACATTATTGTTCAAAAATTCTAGTAATGAAACAATAGAAAATATTACTACAAATTTAATCTATATTGATATAATGAATCATATTACTGAACTAAGCACAGTAACTACTCTTGATTTAGTAAATACAAATAATGGAACTCTTTCAATTATTGCGGGCACTGATAACGCACAGGAAAATGAATTAATTGCATTCTTTAATGCAGGTGGTAAAATTGAAGTAAATGTAACAAAAGAAGCGAATGCACAGGTTTTTGTGCTTAATTATTTAGAAATTTATGAAGAAACAACTAAGATTGCTATCAATAGCCTTAATGACTTAAAAAATTATACATTAAAATTTTTTAATACGGATTACTCAGAAACATTTACATTAACTCCTGCTTTAACCGTTTTACCAACTAGTTACGCCCTTCTCGGAACTGTTACAAATATCGTTGCCTCTTCTATTATCGCAAATGAACCAATTACAAGTCTATATTTTGTTGACTCGGAAAACGCACAACTGTTGTCTAAGGAAACTTGGTTTATAAGTGGTGGTACTTCAACATTTAAACTTGACTTACAAAGCACAGTAGTATCTGGATTTACCGCAAATGAATATGAAAATTTATTTGAAGCGGGTGGTTACATTAAGTTATATATTTCCGGATACGATGCAGAAAATAAATATATAGCATTTACCGATATTAATGGTAATAATCCGCTAGGATATTTTGATATTAAGCTTGCAACAGATTTAGAAGAAATATATATTTGTACTTATCAAAAAACAGTATCTAACATAAGAATTCAAATTGCCATTTATGGCGAAAATGACCAAATTCGATATGTAACAGATACATCATATTGCGATATACAGGTAGTTACCGATATTTTGCAGACTGTAAATTTAAGTGGCGATACTACAATTTCAAAATTAGTTACAAATACATATTCCATTGTGCCAAGTGCTAGCGAAACATCTAGCGGAAGTGCATTATTAACTAAATATTTTAATCATGGCGGTAGCGTTTCTGTTACATTAAGTAATTTTACTGGAGAATTAACCGCAAGCGATATTACAATAGAAGATATTGCGACTACTCAACTCTTAATAAATGCTGATAATATGATAACCAGTTTTTCAATAAATGTGGCAAAAACCGGAACATTTACTATGACGATAACTTTTAGCGGAGCTTATGATATTGCAAGTACTTTAAACATTCTCACAATTACAGCAATCGCACCTCTGTTTGGCTTTACAGTTAATAATACAGAAAGTGAGCCAGTCAATGTAGTGTTTATCGAATATTATTTTAAAGTAGGATTTACTAATGCAAGTGAATTTGTTTATTACTTAAATAATGTAACAAATGAAGAAATGGGAATTTCGCTTATTTCTGACACGGGAACTGCCGGCTTATATATTTACGATGGTTCTTATACATTAGATGCCGATGGAACGGTGTCAATAACAAAAACGAATATTGATATTTTAAACAATCTTTATATAAAAGGCAATACCGAAGGGAATGTTAGTTTAGCTGGCGAACTTAATGTTTCTGATATTAACTTTACTACCGCTGAATTAACTGTGGCAATTAATAGTTTGACAAATACCATTTGGCAAGATTCAACTCTTACCACCACGCGCTATGCAGAAGAAGAAATAACGGTAATTCCTGTTAACCAAACTGGTGCCGGTTATTATGAAAGTTATCTTGCACTCCAAACATACTTAGAAAGTTACACAATAACATTAACTGTATCTGATAATACAAAAGCACAATTTGTAGTTGATGATGTTGAATGTGATTCTATTGTAATAGATTCTTCATATTCTGCCCTTAGTATTGCAAGTTTAATAGCCGCATTAAACTTTGATATAAAAGTCTACAATGCTGATAGTACTATTAATATGACATTTAGCAAAGCGGGAATAAACCCACAAGCGATGACTATCGATATTTCTATAGTTTCTCTTACGGGTGTGGAGTGGCAAAGTGGCGGATCGGTAGAAGTTATTAAAGATTATGTAGCTACGGTAACGCTATTGCCTTTAGGCGGTGCTGATTTAGAAGAAAGATTAGGTGCTTTGATTACATATTTGTATGAAGAGGATAATTCAATTACTTTAACCATACAAGATGGCACAAAAGCACTGTTCTCAGCAAGCCCATTCCCCGTAATAGTTGTAACAATTGGTTCTGCCGATTGCTTGAACGCTAATAGCAAGCCTGATATTGATACACTACTAGAAAATTTATCAGTAATACTTGAAGGTGTAGCTAATGGCGTAACCACAATCGAAGTTTCATTCAGTGATGGAACATATACAGTACCAAATCCAGAGATTGCGGTTACGGTAAAAACTGTAACATTAACAGGCTTTACTTGGTATTGGGAAGTATCTAGCCCATTAAATGTAATAGTGGGAAGTGAGGAAAGTAACTGGTATATTCCAGTCGCAACGGTTACGGGTGGTGGAGCAGCAACAAGCGATGAGGCTCTTATTGCACTATGGCTATATTTACAAGATGATAACATAATTACATTTACAATGACTGATGAAGATGAAGTAAACACCGTGGCAACATTTATTGCTTCTGACAATTCACAAACGGACACTATTACATTAAATGCCTCAAATAGCCCAGATTTAGAAACGCTATTTGACAATTTGAATATTGTAATTAAAGGATTATACGCGGGGACCGCACATATGAATTCATCTTATACTGGTGGTGTGGTACAAGAAATAATCGTAGCATAATATTTAAAAAGGAAATTGGATATGAACTTTACGAATTTTTATATTAGCACATTTACAAAATTTAAGCAGAATGCAATAAAACTAATTACAGGTGCACTACTATTTTTTGTGCCACTTTATATAATGTCACTTGCCGGAGATATTGGCCTAGTGTTGATGTTAATATTTGGTGGCTATTTAATGCTTTGTGCAAGCAGATACTTTTTAAAGATTGTTAGTGGAGAAATAATTTTATTAACTGATTTTTTTGTATTTGACAAACTAAAAATATTGTCTTCATTAATATTAGGTATAGTTTTAGTAGTATTCTCAGGGTTTTGGAGCATAATACTTGTAATTCCTGGTGTTTTTGTATTTTCAACGCTTTCGATGTCTTTTAACATAATGGTTGATCAAGAAATTAATGACCCGCTGGAATGTGTAAAACAAAGTTACGCTCTTACAAAAAATAAAATTTGGCAAATTGTAATTGCTAACTTAATTTTAATCGTGCTTTGTGTCGCACTAATAATTATTTTTTCAAAATTAATCATACTTGTTAGTACTGCGGTGTGGTATGTTAATGTTTCATTCCATTTGGGCGGATACTTATTAATTGAATTATTAAAACTTGCAAATATGCTGATTGGGTTATTTTTAGTATGTTTTATGTTTACAATGCAATCTGTAATTTACATTAACTTAAATCAAGAAACGGATATAAATAAATATCAAAATTACGAAGTAAGGTAGTTACTTTGTAATTTAAATTTGTAATTTATTTTGTAAAAAGTTATTGCTTAATAGCAATAACTTTTTTACGTCCGTTTTAAAAAATCACATTAGTCATTTTTTAAAACCCTAAAAATAATTTTCGTACTAATTTGATGGGTAATAGAATTGCATCAAAAAATAAATAAATATAAGTGCATGCTGCTACTCCAAGTATTCTTTTAGCGTAAATAAGTTCGCGTTTATTTAAAATATTATTTTGCTTTAAATATTGTATTGCTCGTTTAGATGCATTAATTTCCACCGGAATAAGTAATAATTTAATAATTATAGACGATAAAAATATGCCAAGTGCGCAATACATTAAAACCATACCCGTATTAAAACTGCCAAAAATCATTAAGCCTATGCTTGCAAGCAGTAGCGGTACTAAAAATTTTACAAGGAATCCCGTAACCACAGTTAGAAAGAAATTAACTTGTAATCCTGCATATTCATCATTATGTTGCATCGCGTGTCCAAGTTCGTGTGATGCAATGCTTATAGCCGATACGGAATTGCTTGTTAAAACATTTTCAGATAATATTATTGTTTTTGATTTCACATCATAAGCATCGCCGAGTATGATATCTGTTCGAGCAATATTAAGGTCGAACATTTTTAAATATTTTTTTGATGCCATAATAAATTGCCCTGCGGTTATATTTAGTTCACAAGGAAACTTATCATATTTTTTGTAAGTTGACAGTACCTGTGCGCGCGTTGCCGCAAGTGTACTTAAAATTAAAATTACAATTACCGCTAAAATAATTATATAAATAGTATATTTGTCCATTAACTTCTCCAATTAAAACATTATATATTAACTGGTTTTAAAAAACAAACAATTTATACAAGTTCTATGTTCTCTATCAGGTTATCGAAAATTGTAACTTTGTAAATTTGGATATGTTTTATCTGTTCGCCATATATAAGAGCAATGGTGTTTTTATTATTACTTGCATATTTGTTGTATGTTATTTCATCAAAACTGCCAAAAAATTCATTAATATGTTGATCATCAAGTATCTGCATTAAATCAGCAGATAAAAATTTGCGTGCAAGATTAAAATTTTTTACCTTAACCGCTTCAAAAAAAGCATAGGGAATAAGTTCTTCACATTCTGGTATAGGAACATTTTCTTCGGTATAAACGATATAATTTTCTAGTTCCTTTGTCATATCGTCCAGTTTATATTTAGTAACTATACCATGTCTGGCCATATCATCATAGTTATTTAATACTTCAACTACTCCGGAGTTTATTTCTATTTTGTCGGCTGTAAATTCACGCATTACGCAATATGAATGCATACTTATTAGTAAAAGATATTTTTTATTGTCCTCGGTATTGCCTTCAATTTTCAAATACGAAAAATCTTCATAATTTAATAATTCAATCTGTATATTTGCAATTCGCTTGCCTATTGTATGACTTAATAGAAGTTTATTATTTTCTAGCATTATTCTGCAACTAGAATCCTGATATACGGTTACTAATATATTGCCTTGAACAGTTTGTTGTTTTAAAATTTCTGGTGGTTCATATTTATCTAAAATATTAGGCTTTAACTTTATTTCAATATTACTTTCCGGATAAATGGTAGTAATGGTAAATTTACTGTCATTAATAATGTGTCCGTGGGGCTTAACATTAAATGCATAAGGCAATAACGTGATATTAGTCTGAGATTGTAGCGGTAGTACCGAAACCACAAAACTTTCAATATCACAAACTTTTATACTTATTAAATCTTTGTCAGCATTTAAAACACCTGCTAATGCACCATTTATGCTTACACTACAATCAAAATCCGCACAAAAATGAAAAATATACATATTTCTCCTTATTAAATCTTATGTTACAGTACGCATGATTATTATGTTTATTTAGTTTTTCTATGTATACATATCAAAAAATGTGTTAACAATTTTGCTGAGGTGGGGAATATGAAAACAATAAATTATGGGAAATGGGCAGATGATGAAATTAAAGAATTATTTTTACTTGTGGAAGAACATAAAAGCAAAGGCAAAGCCGTAAGCAAGGCATTTAGTTTGTATGCATTAAAATATAACCGCCATGCAAATAGTGTGCGTAATTACTATTACGCCGAACTTGATGCATTAAATGAAGATACGGTTAGGGCGAAAAGACTAGGCATAAATTTATCGGCACACATTAAACAAGTGTTTGTGGAATTTAATAAAAAAGAGGCTTGCGATTTAATTAAAAAAGTAATATGCAATTTGGCACAAGGTAAATCTGTGCGATGTACTTGCTTAGAATTGTCTAATGGTAATGTAGAAAATATGATACGATATCAAAATAAATATCGCAGTGCATTAAAAAGCAACACAGAATTAATTAGTGAAGTAATGAATGAACTGGATTTGAAAAAAATTGATTATGTAAATCCGTTAAAACCAATACAAAATATAGAAAATAATAATTATTCAGCAAATATTTTACGAATGCCACACGCAAAATCAAAAATTACCGATTCCGATTTGAACGATTTGTTTTTCGGTCTGGTAAAATTAATTAAAAAAACAGCCGAAGATGAAATTTCTGAAAAATTGAAATCAGAATGTGAATTTGCAAACAGCACTTTAAGAAGTACAATAATCGCATTAAACGAAAAAGAAAAACAACTTAACAATTTAAGTCAAATTAATAAAGATTTAGTGCAAAAACTAATGGAAGTAAACGAAAAATTAAATCAATATCGTTCAGGTTCCTATGCTTTAAAAACTGAATTAGAACATTTAAAAAACAAAAAGAAAGCAAATTTTGAAATGTTTAATAATTTAAAACAATAATAAATTTTTCTAATAATAATTTGATACTCTACTTGCTTATGCGATGTGGAATATTAATAAACAAAGGCACATATTTATTAATATAGAAAGTAGATTCTATAAATGGCGGTGTGCACTTTGTTTATTTCAATTACAAGAAAAACAATGTTAATATTTATCAGTGTTCTTTTAGTTTGCATAATGTGCAGTCTTTTAGTTGTTGGCGTAATTTCTACCGCTGATTATGGAAAACTCGGGCTAACTGTTGTAATTGATGCGGGCCATGGCGGTAGAGATGGTGGCTGTGTGGGTGTTAACACAAATGTTAAGGAAAGCGATTTAAATTTAGTATACGCAAGTGTTTTAGGTGAATATTTTAAACGCACGGGAATAAAAGTAGTTTATACTCGCACTTCTAAAAATGGCCTATATAGTATTTTTGGCAGAAATTATAAACAAGAAGATATGAAAAATCGTAAAGAAATAATAGAAACTGCTAATGCTGATATGGTAATCAGCATTCATATGAATACTTTTCCTATAAGCACAGAAAAAGGTGCGCAGGTTTTTTATTATAAAGGTTCCGAAGAGAGTAAATTAGTAGCAGAATGTATACAAAAACAATTTAAATCAAATTTGGCATATGGTAGATCATTGGCAAAAACTGGCGATTACTATATTTTAAATTGTACTAGTTTGCCATCAATTTTAATTGAATGCGGATTTTTATCTAGCCCAGAAGAAGAACAACTACTAATTAGCGAAGACTATCAAAAAACTCTTTGCTACTATATATTTTGTGGCGTGGTACAATATTTTGGAGTAGTATCTGGTATCGCAATTTAAAATATCATAAATATTATTTAAAAATTCCGTTTGTTAAGTTTGAACGGAATTTTTAAGTATTTTGTTGTGAGTTAAAGTCTTTTGTGTTATACTATTTTATACAAAAACAAACTGGAAAAAATATGGAAAACGAATTATTACCAACTAAAATTTTAAGTGTGGAAGAGGCAAATTTGCTTAATCCGCAAGTGCTAGCGTTTGTGGGTGACAGTGTGTACACTCTAATATTGCGTACTTATTTTGCTAAAAAAAGTCCGGCAAAATCCGGCAAACTACATATTTTTTGTAATGAGTATGTGAGTGCTCCTGCTCAAAGCCTTCATTTAGATTTATTGTTGCCTTTGTTTTCTGAGCAAGAACATAATATAATTCGT
>JALOBO010000040.1 GCA_023228225.1 Clostridia bacterium | reverse complement strand
ATCTGGCGGTGGGAAAACATCAATTATGTCCGCTGTGCTTTTCGCTCTTGGGTTAAATCCAAACGAAATATATCCTAGCATAAACAATTTTGTTATCAAAGACTTAACCACAAAGGTTCAATTATCATTAATTGTAAATGGCACTGAATATATATTAACAAGGATTTCTGAGCAAAAATTCAAGACTGATAAAGAAACCAACGAGAAATATTTTGTTGGCAACGATTCAGTTTACAATTTTGATGGTGTTGAAATGTCAAAAACAAACTATTGCGACCGAGTTGCATTGTTGTTTAACTGCAAGTATGATTATATAAATATGCTTGTTGATGGCAAAATGTTTAATAATTTAGATTGGAAAATTCAACGAAAGACATTATTTGATTTATTAGAAATTGACAAATTTGTAGGCACACTTGCTGAAAAACCACAATATGAATTACTAAAAGAAGATTTGAAAAAAGATAAAACCGAGATTGACATACAAAAAATGATTAATGCAGAAAAACTTGGCAATGAAAAAGAAATGCAACGAAACAAAATATTGTTTGATAACAAGACAAACGAGTTGGCACAATATTCGGGATTGGACTTTACTATTATCAAGGCAAAAAAAGAAAAATTGCAAAATGAAATACAAAAAATGCAACAATCAAGTGAAACTACAAACAAAAATGAATTAACCAAAACAAATTTGCAAGAAATAGAAAAATTGCAATCACAGTTAAATTCAAAAAATCGTGAATATCAAGATTGGGAATACGATCACGACAAAAATATTGGTGCTATCAAATCGAAGATTAGGCAAACTGAAAATGACATTGAATTTATAAACTCAAAAGTTGCACGAATTGAAAGTGAAAATGAAGACTTGCAAGTTGAAATTGCAGATATTGAAAAAATGGAACTAGATAAAGAAAAAACCGTTTGTCCTACTTGCCATAGAGAGTTTGAAACTGCACAAAAAGAAAAAATAATAACCGAATTTAATGATAATAAAACAAAATCACTTGATGATATGCGATTAAAGGTGCAAAACAATGCCATAGAGATTGAAAACTCTACAAATAGGAAGATTGTATTAACCGATGAGTTAAAATCGCTAGAAACGCAGTTAAATGAGTTAAACGAATTGGTGTATGATAAATCTGAAATAGATAAATTGAAAATTGATATAGACACTTTAAATATTGCAATTTCAAAAAGTGAAAACGAAACGCAAGATACCACAGTAAGCGACAAACTCATTGAATTACAAAACGAATACGATATTACAATCGCCAAATTGTACAAAGAAACAATTTTTAACAACATCAAATCTGAAATTCAATCGCTTAAAAATGCGAATAAAGAAATTGCCGATAAGGATAATCTTAGGGCGAAAAAACAAAATGTACTTAATGATTATATACAAGAAAAAATTAGCATTGTTAATGAAGAAATAAACAAAAATTTTGATGGTGTTTCGTTTAGTATGTTTAAATTGTTGGGAGCAAACGCATCAAATCCTTTTGAAAACGACTGCACTTGTATTTATAACCCAACAAAAACAATATATTCACAAAGTTCAACTGGTCAAAAAATTATTTGCGATTTCTTGGTAGGTGTGGCATTTAGGAAAATATTGGGCGTTGATTGCTTTGTGTTTGTTGATGAAAGACAATCTACAACAATAAATTTTGCAAGCGAAAGTCAAATTGTTGAATTAATCACATCACTTGAAAACAATTTGAAAATATCTAGAATAGACCAAATTTATACATTGCAAGATTGCATAGTAGGTTAATCTATATAAATATAAAATAAGCAAATTTGTAAATTTCGCTTGACAAATCATATAAAATGTGGTATATTGAAAAGAATTAAAAGGAGTTGAATTATGAATATTATTGAAATAATAGCATTTTGTTTTTGGCTTTTATTTATTGTGTTTTTACTTATAATAAATGTTATTATTATGTATCCGCCACAAACATCTAAATCTTATAGAATACTTAAAAAACTAAACAAAAGAAAAGAAAGAATGGAAAGAAAAAAGGAGAGAATTAAAATGACTAAAAAAGAAATGTTAGAAGAAATCAATGAACTTAAATATAGGTTTTCAAATCAAGAATATCAACTGATAATGCAAAAAGAAGATTTTCAAAAATTCAAAGAAAATATTAAAATTCGTGATTATTTAATTAAGACTAAATTTGTTGGAAAATTAAAAAACAAAGAATTAATCAAAGATTTTAAAAAGGAAAAATATAATTATGGCGGAATTATGTTTACTATGGATGAAATAATTAATTCGATAAAAAACTATGATTTTTATATATATAATTACTTCTTTGAAAATTCTATTGATGTCGATTATATAGAAACATTTAACAGAATATTGAAAAAATATGAAGAAAAACAAGCGACATTAGATAAATATTGTGAAAGTAAGAAAAAGAAATAAATTATTTAATGATTATGATAAATTTTTATTGGAGGTAAAGTAAATTATGTTTATTTGTGATTATTGTGGGAAAAGTGGCAGTAGTATAACTGTTGTAGGTGGGTTTAATATGTGCCCTATGTGTTATGCTGAATATATTTCAAAGTTGGCAATTGGCTCAAATGATTATTATATTCTATGCAAAGAAAAAGACAAATTGATAACGAAATTGCAATCGGAAAATGGAAAACTTAAACAAAGTGTGCCATTAATAATAAAATTAAATGCAGACGACCTTGATTATGAAATACAAACAGAAATTCAAAAATCAATTTGTAGACTTAAACAAGAAAGTTTTTGGAATTTGTTTGGGACCGAAAAAGAAAAATCTCTTAATGTTGACTTACAAGCAAAGTTCTTTGAAAATATTAAACAACTTGTGAATTGCGAAAATTTTAATAATGATAATTTTGATATTATAAATTATTATTTGAATGAATTTATCAAAAAGACACCAAAAGATATACAAAAAATCAAAGAACTTTTTGAGAAAAATAAACAAATAAAAGATAAAATCAAAAAGTTGGAACTTGAAAAAATAGCAATTAAAGAAAACAACACCAAATTTAAGGTCGGCGACAGAGTGCAATTTAAGACTTGGGAAGAAATGGAAAAAGAGCTTGGATTGAATGAAGATGGATTTATAAATTCTTCTATATATTTTACTGAAAAAATGGAATATTTATGCGGTACTTATGCGACTATTGAAAAAATATATGATGATAGAGAAATAAAGTTGAGAGATTTTAAAGAAAAAGGTTATACAAATTGGGCTTATTCTACCGATATGGTAAAAAAAGTTAAAGGAGATAAATTATGAGTCTTATTGATATTTTCTTAGTTATAATATGTGGTGTGGCAATTTTTGCCAGTATTAGTTTATATCTATGCGGTAGTAATTTTATATCAAAAACTAAAAAGGGGAAACTAATACTAGAAAACCAACAATTAAAAGAAACTAACAAACTATTGCAAGAAGAAGTACAAAAATGGAAAGACTTGGCATTGGAGAATAACATTAAAGCAACACAAGGTTATAATACTATATATGGTTTTCCAATTATAAACTCTTTTTCACAAATGCAAGTAAATGATATTAAGGTAAGTAAAATCCTTCGCAAGAAAAACAACGGTTTCAAAAGTAAAAGATATGGCGATAAATTTGAAGAAAAATATGAAAAACTTGAAAATTATGATGAAATCATTAAAGAATATGATAAGTTGCAAGAACTTGAACCTTATTATTTAGAAGGTTATGCTGATGGTATTGCTGATAAAGGCAAAGACCATAAAATTAAAAAAGGAGAGAATAATGAAAATAGAACTTAAAGATGGCACAATAATTGCAAGTGGTGCAATTAGTAATATTAAAATGAAAAAAATTGGAGAAAAGCAAACACCGCTAGCAGAATTTTCTATAATATATGGCAAGGGAGAAAATGGCGAGAATTTATTTTATAATGCTAAATGTTTCAAACCGTTGTTCGATGTTGTAGCTACAATCCCAAAGGGCAAAAGTGTTTTCGTTGCTGGCAAAAAAGAAACTCGTGAATATAATGGCAAAGAATATGCTTCAATTATGATTGATTTTATTACAGTTTCTAACGGTTTTGGTGAAATTGTAAACAAATACGAAAAAATTGAAACTAAAGCAGAAGAAAAAGTTATAGAGAAAAAAGAAACAATTGCACTCGATGATGACAATTTACCGTTCTAAATAATGATATATTAAAATTAAAGGAGAAATTATGGAAAAAGTAGAAACAAAAACTGAAAATAAAAAAGAACTTACAACACAAAACAAAGAGATAGTAAGTTATAAAATGGGGGATGGTAGCAATGTGCAACTAACCGAATCAGCGATTAGGAACTTGACTAACAATAATGAATTTATCACTCAAGGCGAAATTCAATTGTTTATTGAAATGTGTAAATATCAAAAATTAAACCCATTCTTGAAAGAACTTCAAATGGTAAAATACGACAATTCTAAACCTTGCCAAATGATAACATCTATCGGTGCTTTTATGAGAATTGCTGAAGAACACCCAAAATACGAAGGCATTGAAGATGGAATTATAGTTCAGACTGCTGATGGCAAAATTGTTGATAGAGTGGGTTGTGTACTATATCCAAAAGAAACACTAATTGGTGGTTGGGCAAAAGTTTATCGTTCTGATCGCAGAATTCCAACAATTGCAAGATTGGCATTAAAGGAATATTCTAAAAGTCAATCAACTTGGAATACATTAAGTTCAACTATGATAAACAAATGTGCCAAAGTTTCAGCAATTAGAAAAGCATTCCCTAAAGCATTAAATGGATTATATGAAGAAGATGAAATAAAAAACTCAAATGTTATTGAAAATGCAAGTGAAGAAAAAGTCAATGTGGCAAATCAAATATATGATATAGATGATACAGTTGTTGATGATGTGATTGTTGAAACTTGTCAAGACATTGAAACACCAACAGTAGAACAAGGCGATATTGAAAGTGATTTTTTGTGTAGTGAACCAATTGTTAATGACCCAAGCAGTTTCAATCCCACAAACATAATTGTGATTGATTATAACGATTATAAAAACAATCTTGATAAATATATTAAGGTTAATAATGAAGATGGAAAAAGTTCATACGATCCAACGACAAGAACTATCAAGGTTAAATTAAAATAATAAAATACAAAAATAGGAGTGTTAAATGAACATATTTATGCCTTATTCATCTATAAAAAAATCAGTAGAAAGCATTGACAATGTTAGACTTAATAAACAAATAGTTGAGTGCTATCAACTATTGACTTCGGCAATAAAAGAAAAAAATGGCGAGATTATTAAAGGACATTCGCACCACCCAGTGTATTTATTCTATAAAGACAATCTTGAATTTTTAGCATATTATGGGTACGAGTGTTGCAGAGAATATTATTATAGAAATAAAAAATGGCAATCTTTAACACAATATTTTGATAATATAATGAACGACTTTAATATGTTTGAATATGATGATGGTTATATTAGTTCAATGCAAATACCAAAATTTGTGCCATATTATATGGAAGGCAATAAAGATTCACCAAATTGTATTAGAACAACTAAAAATGTATCACAATTGTTTAGAGATAAATTAATTAAAAAATGGCAAGCGGACATTGAAAAAAATAGACCGCCAAAATGGGCTGGTTGGGGTTGTCCTTCTTGGGCAAAAGAATTTTTAAAATTTAAGGAAAAATAAATGAAATATGATAAACTTTTAAAAGAATTATATGAACCTAAACAAAAACTTCAAGTTGGAGATGTTTGTATTTTATGTTATTGTGATACGGAAATTAGAATTGGTCAATGTAATAAAATTAAAGTACAAGAAAAGATTATTAAAAATACTTGTATTATTGCAGGGTCTTACGCACAGAAATTTTGGGGAGATAATTATGGCAAATATGAGGTGTTTGACTTGACGACAGGATATTGCTCTGCATGGTTTTGCGATCCTCAATTAAAATATGTAAGAAAGGCAAATTATAAAGAAATAGAAAAATTTATAAATAAAAAGGCTGTTTGCCATTCAGTATATGGCATAGAAGATAAAATTGTTTGTAAAATAAGGGAATTTTTAGATTTAGAAAATCAGGTATAAAAGAACCACTGAAAATGTTTCTGCATTATTCCAATCTAAACTAATTACAAAATGGGAAAATGACAAATTAAAAGGCAGAAAAGTTTCTTGGGGAAATCGTGAAATGCCAAACTTTTATAAAAAATATTTAAAAAATACTTGACAAACATATAATATTGTGTTATAAGAATATTGTGTTATACTAATTTTTGAAAAATTTAGTTATTTTAAGTAAATTTTTCATTCCCAGTCTATCCCCAAAATAGAATGGGTTAAAATTCACACCTTTATGGTGTGTTTTTTAATATTTCACATATATTAGCAATAAAAACTACCACAAATATCAAAAATTACTTGACAAATTATATATATTATGTTATACTAATAATTGTAGATAATATATAAAAAGGGGAAAATTTTGGCAAGTTTAAACTTTATAAATTCTGGCAGTGATGGAAATTCGGCAATATTAACTGATAGTCAAGGCAATCAAATATTATTAGATTGTGGTGTTGATTATAAAAAAACTAACACTTATATAAATTTTAAGAAATTGTCGTGCTTATTGATAACTCATTATCACAACGATCATTGCAAATACAAAAAAAATTATGAACTTGTTGGTGTTGATATTTATGAACCAGATAATATAAAAAGTGGCGAATTGATTGATATACCGTTTTGGCGAATATTGCCAATGCAGTTAGTACACAATATAGAATGTTTTGGGTTTCTAATTTATAGCAAAATTGACAAAAAGAAAATTGCATATATTACCGACACAACATATATACCACAAATATCTAATATGGATTGTTTAGTAATAGATACAAATTACGATGAAGATATTATTTTCGAGCAATCAAGTAAAAATGCCATATTAAACAATGGATATATACATCATTTAAGTGTGCAACAAGTTGTAAACTATTTGAATGGACTAAATTATAAAGTTCCCAAAGTGATATGTTCACATCTTAGCAATAGCGGACATTGTGATTCAAAAAAAATATTAAAAATGGTGTCAAAATATTGTGATGATGTTCACATAGCGAATAAAAATTTGATAATTGAGATATAGTTGCTATACATTGTGTCAAAATTATGGCAAAATAGGCACAATCCAACGATTTTAGTAATGTTTGTGATAAATGTATCAAGTCTACAACAAAAGTCGCTAGGATTTGCTTAAAATGGGCAAAAACAATATATGTAAAAGGAGAAATTATGGAAAACAAAAAAAAATTAACAAAATATTCGGCAGAAAAAGTTCCACACTATACTAAAAGTGTGAGTTATATAATGTTCGGAAAAAGAAATAGGGAGTTAAATGCAGATGAAAAACGAAAATTAAATGCTTTCCTAAAGGCACAAGAAAGAAAGAAATATCCAGAAAGATATAAACGAGATATAGAATATTCAAAAGAATATAACAAAAAGTTAAAAAGCACCGAGCAAGGCAAGTTAAAACTTATGGAAATTCATAGAAATTGTTATCAAAGAAAAAAGAATAAAAAAAAGGATGAGGAATAATTATGAAAATACAACCAACAACAGTATCATTAAAAAAACAATTAGAATATTTGCAAGCAGAAGGCAAGGGGAAATATTCAGATCCAATAGTTTACTATGCAAGGGGAGAAATTTACGAGATAACTAAAGGTAGATCAAGATTCAAAACATATCACAATGCAGTTTTTTATATGACAAAAGAAGAATGGGACCAAAAAATAATTGAAATTGGCGATAGAATACAATTGAGCGACAAGGTAAAATTTTCGCCACATAGAATAAGATATGCTACATATAATGCTGAAAAACTTAAAAAAGTTGATAGTTCACTTATTAAACAAGATAAAAATAACAAGCCATATTCTGAAAAATATGCGTATGTATATCACATATTGGCAAAGAAAGGCACATATACTATTGTTGAAAAAGCAAGTGAAAATATGTTTTATAAACTTGGCGGACTTAATATCTATATTGATTTTGATACTATTGGCACCGACAAAGATGAATGGAATGGAACAAATGTTCTAAGACTTGATAAAAACGAATACAATATGATTAAAAATTTGGTTGGTGTAAAAACAAAAATAACTTGTTATTTACACAAACAAAAATATGGTAATAAAATTGTTATGATTAATATTAAACCAGAGCCAAACATAAACAAGTATTTATGTGAAATTGTTAAACTTGAAGATGATGTTAATGTGCCACAAGAAACTTTGGAAGACAAATTAGCACAACTTGAAATTGAAGCGACTAAAACACAAGAAACTATTAAAAATGAAGAAATTTCACCTAATTAATTAAAAGGATTAAACATGGAGTTAAACAAAGAAACATTGTTGGCATTATCACAATTCAAAGATTATTTGTTTTTTGAAGAACCACACGAGTATTATTATAATGATAAAAAAGTAAAAACAAGTGTTACTAAATTTGTTGGAACTTTTTTTGAAGAGTTTGACAAGGAAAAAATAAGTCTTGCATTTGCTAATAAAAATGGAGTGCCACAACAACAAGTTCTTGATGATTGGCAAAACAATTCAGATATAGCAAGCATTGTGGGTACTATCGTACATAAATATGCGGAAGATAGACAAATTGGGCGAGTTGTTCCATTTGACTTCTCTATTGCAAAAGAAAAAAACATACTAGAAAAAGTTAAAGAACGAGTTTTGAAACTTTGTGCAATGTATGATATATTCGCAAAAGACACACACGGTAGATTAATACCAATTAAAACCGAATTTACGGTTGGTATTCAAGATTATATTGCTGGCAACATAGATTTACTTGTTTGGAATGAGAAATCGCAAAAACTTGAAATATGGGATTATAAAACATCAAAACAAATTCGTTCAAAAAGTGATTACAAAAAATTTGGATTTGCCGAAATGGAAAAATATGATGATTGCGAACTCGCACATTATTCATTGCAACTTAATATATATAAAGAAATATTGAAAAGATTTGGCATACCAATCGGAGATTGTTATTTGGTATGGTTAAACGAAGAAAATTCAAAATATAAAGTAATTCCTTGTTGGGATTTGCAAGCGGAGGCAAGATCTGCACTTGATAAACTTTGTGAGTGCAAATAGGAGTTTATATGACAAACGAACAAAGATTTTTTTTAGATAATGTTAAAATAATAATGTCGCCACAAGAAAAAGATTATTATGTGGTGCATATTACTGATTATTTAGACAGTATTGGGGTTAAGTGGGAAAAAATGTATAAACCTAACCACTTAACCGTTGGCGATTATACATTTGTTATATTAGGCAAAGACTATAGAAATGATTGGTTGTGTGAACGAAAATTTGCATTATGCGAAGTAGATAAGTGTTTAACTGATGAAAATAAAGAAACAAAAAGAAAAATAGAAAACAAAGAATTTTTCGATAATTTAGGTGCTGATTCAATAAGAGATAATCTAGAATATGAACTTGGAATTATGTGTAAACTTGGTGTTAAGGAAAAATGGTTGTTTATAGAACAATGCAATGATTTTGAAAGTATAAAAGAATATTCTAGTGGTTATGAAATGAAACAACAAACTGCGGGTCAAAGAATTTATGCAACATTATCTAGTTGGAGTTGTGCCAATCGTTATGATTTTAGAATACAATGCTTGCCAAACAAGAAAAATTTTGCAAAGATTATGCTAGTTAAAATGTTCTATTATTGGCGAAACGAAATGAAACAACAATATGGCAAAACATTTTTAACAAAAATAAAAAAATTAAAAGAGGAATAAAAAATGGGATTTAAAAAAGAAGAAGACCAATACCAAGCAAGCAATCAATTGTTTTTGCTTGTGAAAAAGTATTTGAAAGATAACAAGTTGAAATTTAGCGAGTTTTGCGAACAAAACAATCTTCCAGAATATATTACAAGAAAGGTGTTAAATCGTAGCATTAAAATGCATATTTTCCCTGCATTTATTATGAAAATTGCAAGATGTATCAATATTTATAAATATAATTTTTGTACAAGATATTATAAATTGCAACCGACTTCACAAGCAGAACTTGAATTAATGCAAAAAAGATATAAATTAAGTAAAATTATCAATAGAAAATAAAACAAATCTCATATTTTCAAATCACAAAAAAAGAAACTGCTCAAATCGAACAGTTTCAAGTGACTTTTGACATACAGTTTATCCCCTTTGTGCTAGTCTAATGAGTTTTAAGTATAACTCATACATATACCATATCATAAAAATAAATACTTGTCAACAATTTTTTTATAATTATTCAAAAAAATGTATAAATATACAAAATCGCATAAAAAAAGAACCACCAAATCAATGGTAGTTCTTTAATTTTTTATTGTTGTGTGTCAGTAGGTGTTTCTACAATGACCTCAACTTTTGTTTCAGCAATTTTCTTTGCTTCTTCATCTGCTTTCATTTTTGCAGCGATAGCGAGTAATCTTGCTTCTTCTTGTTGTTCTGCGATTTTAGCATTTGCTTCATCTTGTTTCTTCTGTGCAAGTGCAAGTGCCTTTTTTTTATCTTCGGCAACTTTCTTTGCTTGTGCTTCAAGTGCTTTTTTCTCTGCTTTTGCAAGTGCTATTTTTTCTTTTTCTGCACTTGTTATAGTTTTTCTTTCATCAGCAGTTGAATTAGTTTCAAATGCCCATCTAATACCAAATACTTGTACTATTATGAATAACAATATAGATATTGCTACTGGCACAATATCAATGCCTATATAACTTGGCAAACCAGCAATTATTGTATCAATACTTGCAGTATAACCAATAGTAGCACTTAAAAAAGCATTTCCTAATGTAGCTAAACTTGCTTGTGGATTTGACACGAATACATATTTGAAACCAGCAACAATGCCTTTCCAAATTTTTTTGAAAAATGATTTCATTTTACTCTCCTTAAAATTTAATTTTATATTTTCAAATCGCAATGTTAAATATCCAACTATTGCTAATAGCACACTTTGTACTAGAAGTTTTACTTTGTTGATTGTTATTATCAAACGCAAAGCAAATAAACTTCTAAATATTACGCCAAGTGCCACCAATGTAGTAAATATTGCGATTAAACTACATATTATGTCTAGTGTGGATAAGACTACCGCACCCCAACCAAAATTATTATTTATATAATCTATTTTGGCGTTGATGCCTTTTTCTATGTTTTGCTTTTTTTTCAAAGCAGTGCCAAGAAATACAAAGAAACCACTTAAAATAGAGAATAAGGACACCCATATCGGTTCTTGCGTTACATTTGCCACCAAATCGCTTGTAGTAAAAAATATGACAAATATCATAAAGATTGTGAACATACTAATATTATTCTTTTTTTGTGGGGTAAACACATTTTCCATATTATGAACTTCCTTTTCTATATTTTTTCAATGTTGATTTTTTGTACTAAATTATTGGATTGATTTCAGTTTCGGTTTCGAATTGCTCTTCTTCGTTTTTAGAATCTTCTTCATTTTCGTTTTCAGAGTTTTCTTCGATTTCGGTGTTTTCGATTTCTTCTTCAACTTCAATAAGATAATTTTCAAATTTTTCAATTTTTGAATCAATGTCGCCCAAGTCAAATTCTTTTTCTTTTTCTTCAACAACCAAAGCAATTAGTTTTTCTTTAATAACCTCAGAGTATCCGTTGGCAGAAACGACTGCGTCAACCTTTTGTTTTTCGGTTTCGATTGCAAGTTCTTTATTTGCAACAAAATCCTCTTTTGCTTTTAATGCCAATTCGTAATCAGCAAAAAACTTTTCTTCGTTAATTTTTTTAACCATTTTATAGTTCTCCTTTTATTTTTTATATATTAAACAGTCTTTCGACTGGTAATACCACTTTATATTTCATTAAAATATATAAGTAATGCCTAAATAATACAAACCGCCAACAAGTGCCAAGATTACCGCGATTACCACTATCGATAGTGCGATTTTCCAACCATTGCTAGCGATTTTGCCACACACTGACCCAACAAGTTCGGTTAGTACTTCTATGCAAAAACCCAACAATGTTAAAGGTAGCAATAGGGCTTGAAATATTGTATAGATTATACCAGCGGGCACCATTA
>JALOBO010000039.1:9865-12293 GCA_023228225.1 Clostridia bacterium | reverse complement strand
ATAAATGGGTCAGTCATTGTGTCCGACATCGTATTTTCTTTTACGTATTTGCCAACATCACCAAAACCAACTTTACCGTTTTCTGATTTCAAAAATGAATATGTTTTTGAATAATCGCCAATAGTGCTAATTGCTTTAGTTGCGGCTGAATAACCCACTTTACCCCCTGTAATCATGGGTAACAGTTCCATTGTGTAAACATTAATACCCGTTCGTAAGGGGTCAGACGACGAACTAACACGATTTGCGACATCGCCCGCATACATACCGCCCATTACGGTTAAAGGCAAAACTGCAGGGGTTGTAAGTGGAGATATTACATTAAACGCTTTTCCAACTTTAGCCCCTAAAACACCGCCTACCATATCACCAGTAATTAAAGGCGAATTAAGTTTTGTTGCTAATGTTGAGGTTTGCTGTGTAACAATACCACTACCATCATCAATAAATTTTGTAAATTTAACGTTGCTTAAGGTTTTAGTTAAACCTGAACCCAAAATTTTAGTTCCTGCTCCGAACGCTCCGCCCAACACCAAAGACGAACCAACAGTAAGTAATTTGTCTTCAGATGATACGTTTTTGTCTGTTAATGTTGTTAATGCCAAACCTTCATTTACGGTATTAAATATTTGACCTTTATTCGCTCCAATAAATGTTTTTGCGGCTGTTATACCGGTTTGTTTACCCGCTGTTTTTAATGCTGTTGTGCCTAATCCAACGGCTGAACCCGTGCCTAATACAGCCGTGCCAACAGTAATTTCGGACATCAAACGGTCTAAGCCGCTACCATCTGCCTGCTCGTATTCCCACAACCTAGCCGCGTTTTTAACATTACTGAACATACCAAGGGATAACGCATTTAATGCCCCTTCTGCGCCTGCAACAGCAGAATCTAATACAATATTACCTGTTTTTTCAGGATTCATATAAAAATCAAATTCGCCTTTTGGGTTTAAAAACAAGGTGTCCGCCGTTTGACCAATCGCCTCACCGAAACCAAAAATTGTGTCTGTAATAATATTTCCTCTATATGGTGCGATAGCGGCTCTCACATCTTTACCAAAACTAGTCAAAACGTCGGTGAACAAAGTTCCGCTATACTCAGGTGGTGCAATTACAGGATTTGTTATTATAGCAAATGAGGTTTTATCAATTACTGAATTAATATCATCATTTGGAATTGTTGCTACAACAATTGGTTGTATATACCCTTTTTCCGCATTATCGCCTAATATTTCATCGCGATTTGTGCCAAAAAATAATTCTCTTTCTGAATAACCAGCATCATTTTTATACAAATCGTGTAATGCTGAATAAGACCACAGCGCATCTTCAGCATCTATTTTTCCACCTCCGCCACGCGCGGTAACATATTTTTCAACACCAAGAAAATCTGCCGTTTCGCCAACTGGCACGCCTGCATAAAATTCAGATTCTTTATCATCATTAAAATATAATGCTCTTAACGTATCATCGGTAGTATCTAACGGTGTTCCACCTAAATACCAAATACCCATGTATGGTGTAGCTTCACTACCCTCACCGTGTGTAAAATATGTAGGGTTATCAAAATCACCCACCATACCTGCTTGCTCTTGTGCATTAAACGCGCGCGCACCATAACCCGTAGCCGCATCATAATATATATGCGAACTATCTGCATTATCTACTATCTCACGCCCTTCTTCGTAAGATAAATTTAAAACATTTGGATTACCAACTAATTTTGCATCATTGTTAAAATTATTAATACCTGCAAGGGGCGAAACGTATTTATTTTTAGTGGTATCTTTTGCGGTAATACCTCCTGACACAGTTGGAGAATTATTTAATCTACCGCCTGTTTTATCAGCATAAACATAATTATTAGTTTTTTGATACTGCGTGGGTAATAATATCGCAGGTGTTAACCCCCCACCTGTATTTTTATCATACGTAACAACATTAGAAGATTGATATTTATCTGGAATTCCTGCAACAGAACCAACGATAACTGGTTTTGAAACAGATGGAGCAGGTGTCCCACCATTTATATCAGTATAATCAACAGGTGTGGTAGGTTGTTGATATTTCTCAGGAATTGTTACAGGGGGTATCGTTACAACGGGTGCCGACGTACCACCACTATAGTTATCATCACTTCCCGCATAATTTACAAACGGTGTTTCTACCGCTGTAGACGGAGCGGGTGTTCCACCAGAACCAACGCCATAATCAACAGGTGTGGTAGGTTGTTGATATTTCTCAGGAATTGTTACAGGGGGTATCGTTACAACGGGTGCCGACGTACCACCACTATAGTTATCATCACTTCCCGCATAATTTACAAACGGTGTTTCTACCGCTGTAGACGGAGCGGGTGTTCCACCAGAACCAACGCCATAATCAACAGGTGTGGTAGGTTGTTGATATTTCTCAGGAACCGTCA
>JALOBO010000039.1:0-9765 GCA_023228225.1 Clostridia bacterium | reverse complement strand
TCATACCAATTCACCAACGTTTATTGTTTCAGCAACATATTTATTTTCTGCTTTCAAATTATCATATTTATCATCTGGAAAATCATAATTTATTGGTATACCACCAGATTCTTCAGGCGTTAACCCACTTAAATCAATAGTGTTTGCAGTTGCATTAGCACCGTTGATGACTGCACCACACCACATACTAAACAAACACAACCCAACTATAATAACGCAAATGTTAATATTTTTTAACATTTTCTGATTCATATTAAGCTTCATGCGTAATCATCAACGATGTTATATTTAAATGTATTTACTATACAAAATAATAAGCGTAAATTTAAAACTAATAAGCCCATATATAATACTATGGCGCAAGAGAAACAATTTGAAAATAAAATCAAATCTTTTTTAAAAAACGAAGGTGTGTGGTTTGTTAAATTTTGGGGTGGCAATTTTACCCGCGCGGGAGTTCCAGATTTACTATGCTGTATAAATGGACAATTTGTAGCAATTGAAGTTAAAGCCGAAAACGGTAATTTAAACGAATTGCAAAAATACACAATTGAGGAAATTCAAAAATCAGGCGGTTTAGCGTTTGAATTAAAACCATCAGATTTTGAAAACTTTAAAGAAGTTATATATAATATTAAAAACAAATAATAATATGTAACATTAAAATGAACTATTCTTATTCGAGAATTAGTGGTTATTTTACATGTGCCCGAAGCTGGTGGCACAGATATGTTAATAATACACCGACAAAAAAGAAAATCTTCGCTGATGACGCATTAATTTGTGGTAGCGCAATGCATCATTGTATACAAGATGGTGTAGACGAAGGTTTGAGTTATTACGAAAAACAATTTAACAATTATATTGGAGATAGACACGTAAACGAAGAATTGAAATTTATTCATTTTGGAACACCATTAAATGATTTTTTCGGCGAGCATCAACACGAAATCAAACTTAAGTCTAACGATGGGTTTGTCGGTTTTATTGATGATTATGATGAAAATACAAAAACAGTTATTGATTTTAAATATTCCAACAATCGCAGTTATTTAAGCAGTCCTCAAATTCACTTATACAAGTATTTTGGTGAACAGCAAGGTTTGGAAATTGATAAATTAGGTTTTTTATTTGTACCAAAGGTGGCAATACGTCAACGAAAAACTGAAACATTAGATAGTTTTAGAGAGCGTTTAATGGAAACGATGGTGTCTAAAACACCAGAGTTTATTGAAATTCCATATAACGAAGTTAAAATTTATAACTTCATGCGGGATAAAGAAATTGTGGAAGATGTTTACAACAATCATTCAGATGAAATCGAATATTTTCCATGCGACCCGGATAAAAAGTTTTGTAGATTCTGTGATTATCAATATTATTGTATAATACAGAAATATGGAATCAATGACGGTAAAGACATTGAATGCGAAGATTTATATTAACTTACAACTAACTATATGGGTGTCAAACAAATGACAGAACAAAACAAAACTGAAAACAAAACGCTAAACAGTATTTATCAGCGGCGTATGCACGCGAAAATACTGTTATCTACTGAAAAATTTGAAGAAAGTTTTCAAAACAGTCAGTATAAAACGGTAAGTATCGATGTGATTATGAGTAAAATTAGAAAAGCTCATGCTGAAGCAGGAATACTTCTTGAAATTGATAGATTAGAGTCATACAACCATGACGTTATCACATCAAACATTGGTAAAAACCTTCGACTTCATACTGCCATAATTCCGTTTACATTTATCAATCCAGATGACCCAAAAGACAGATGTACTGTTAAAGTGAGCGCGTCTGTTCTTGGTACAGAATCTGATGATAAATATATGGCAAAATTATATACGAGTGGTTTAAAAATTCTTTGTAAAATTGAATATGCCATCTCTGGTATGAACGATGACGACATTGACGCTATTGCTGATTTAGAAGCAGAATTAACTAAACCCACTAAATCATCTGCAAAAGCCACATATGAAAAATTAACAAACAACACTCGCTCATCTGAAACGGTACCACCGTTTGTCACCACCCTCGCGGAGTCAATTGTTGAAAAATCACCAATCAAAATGAAAGTGGTAGTGCGCCCAAAAGAAGGCGCGAGTATTGTTGAAGAAAAAATTGATAACGAAAACAAGGATTAAAAAATGAGTTTATTTGATAAATTTGACGCACTGATTGACGAAGATGTTAAAAAAGACATTTCAGATGCAGAACAGGGAATTAGTAAATTTGAATTCCCATCGAACCAATATAATGTTGTATTCGAAGAACTTGAATTAACAGAAAGCAAAAATTCTGGAAACCCAATGGTCAAAGCAACCATGCGGATTGTATCAAACGGTGCTTACAATGGAAAACACATGTATCACTATCTTAACTTAGTTGATAAAAAAGGAAAAATCAACGGATTCTTAGTAAAATCATGTAACGAATTCCTCAGTAATTTGGGTAGCGGAGTTGAAGTAAAACTTGAAAAGTTTAGCTCTTTCGCCGAAATCATTGATAAAATTTTCCTGTTTACTAAACAGTGTGAATATAAAATCGAATTAACCTACACTCCAGATAAAATTGACCCTGCTAAAAAATATTCAAAAATTGAAATTATTGAAGCAACAAAATATTTGGATGATTAAATCCAAACCACACTTTTTTATATCATTAACACTAATTATTATATATAATGATATTTTATGACTTTGAAGTTTTCAAGCATGATTGGTTAGTCGTAACGATTGACCCTATCACAAGCATTAAAAAAGTAATCGTAAATGATGCAACAGAGTTGCGTGAATTTTACGAACAAAATAAAAACACTATCTGGGTGGGTTTTAACAGTCGCTCTTACGATTCGTATATTTTAAAAGGTATTTTGATTGGACTTAAGCCATACGAAATTACCAAATTCATTATTGAACTTGGTAGAAAAGGATGGGAGTATTCAAGAGAATTTAATAAAATCTCATTGATAAATTACGATGTTTATTTAGGCGAAATTGATAATAGTCTGAAAACATTAGAAGCATTCATGGGTGTGAGCATTCATGAAAGCTCGATACCTTTTGATATAGACAGAAAACTCACACCCGAAGAAATCATTGAAACGATAAAATATTGTGAAAGTGATGTTGTAAATTTGATTCGCGTGTTTAATCAAAGAAAAGATATTTTTGTATCTTATTCAAATCTGATTAAACACTATCATTTGCCTCCATCGAGTTTTGGAAAAACACGTCCACAATTAGCATCAATTGTTTTAAACGCAGAACGTTTAAAACCTGCTCCATTAGACGAATTCAAATATGTTTTACCAGACTGTTTACAATTAGGTAAATATGAATACATTCGCGAGTGGTTTTTAAACCCGGTCAATCATGATTATAAAAAATCATTAACTGTAGAAATCGGAAACATAACACACAATATTGGTTTTGGTGGTTTACACGATTGTCGAGAAAAAGTAAACGAAACGGGTTTGTTATTATCAGTAGATGTTGCAAGTTATTATCCAAATTTAATTAGACAATATAATTTAATGTCGCGCGCGGTAAAAAAAGTTTCATTATACAATGAAATTATCAATGAACGTGTTGGACTTAAGAAAACAAACAAACCGCTTGCTGATTCTTTAAAAATCATTTTAAACAGTACATATGGTGCGTTTAAAGATAAATATAACCCGATGTTTGACAAACGCAGTGCCAACAGTGTGGCTATTAGTGGTCAATTATTACTTATTGATTTAATTGAAAAAGTTGAACCATATTGCGAAATATTAAATTCAAACACTGATGGTATTTTAGTCAAATGTGAAACCGAAGGCGATATCGCTAAAGTCAAAGAAGTTTCTAATGAATGGGAAAAAAGAAGTGGGATGGTTTTAGAATATGATGAATATAACAAATTTATATCCCGTGACGTCAACTCTTATGTATTAGTTGATGATAAAGGTCATGCTAAATGTAAAGGTGCGGTAAAAGACCTTAACGCGCTTGATTACAACCTCGCTATCGTAAACAAAGCACTAAGAGCATATTTAATAGATGGTGTTACCCCGGAAGAATATATTATGTCTGAAAATAATCTTATTGATTATATGATGGTCTGCAAACTGAAAGGTGATTTTAAACAAATAGTTCATGAAGAAAATGGAAATCAAGTAATATACCCTAACAGAGTTGTACGCGTATTTGCAAGCACCAACCGAGGTGATGGTAAAATAGGACGGGTTAAGGAAACTAACACAAATCAATCCACACTGGATTCATTTTTCTACGATGAAATAAGTTGTTCAGTTGGAACTATGTATAAGTTTGCGAATACGCCACTGAATTGTTATATTGACAATGGAGATATCAGAAACGTCAAATGTGATAGTAGATTAGACAAACAGTGGTATATTGACCATGTATGGGATAAATTACACACTGAATGGAGTAAATAATAATAACATCATTTTTATATACTAATGACGACATATTATTATATTACATATGGCAACGCTAAATGATAAAAAACTCCTACTTGTAATGCAGGAAATATCTGAAAAAACCAACCCATTTGGTATCAATGATTTTTGTTTGTTTTATAATTTAGCGCGCAATAGTGCTGGGCGTGAAACATTAGATTTGGAATTTGGAATTGAGAGTAAACGTGTTGGAAGATTGGTTCGTAAATCAAATGATTTTAAAAAATTTGATACAAAAAGTAGTTCGCATGTTCGCTGGGAGAGAATAAAAAATGATATGGTCTGATTATTTAATTAAACACAATCGATTGTTAACACCTTTTAACGATGAGTTAGTTCAACCAAACAGTTATGATTTAACGTTGGATAATGTTATCGAAGTGGATGGCGTAAAAGTTGAACTACCATATTTAATGAAACCAAATAATTTCATATTGGGTAGCACTATTGAAACGGTAAAACTGCCCAATAAAGTGGTGGCACAGGTCGATGGTAAAAGTAGTTTAGGTCGTAAAGGACTCATTGTGCATTTTACAGCTGGTTGGATTGACGCGGGCTTTAAAGGGCAAATCACATTAGAAATGATGTGTTTACACAAACCAATATTACTTGAAGCTGGGATGAAAATTGCACAAATAATATTTCAGGATGCTCACCCATCAACTAAACTGTATGGTGAATGTAAAAATCATTATCAGAATCAAAAAGGTGCCACTAAAGCGTGGGACGAATAAAAACAATTATATACTATCGTGACACATTATTAAATAATGAATTATCACACGATAGACCTCCCAACAGGCTTTGAACGATTTGAAAACGTATCAATTGAAAGATGGCACTATAGACCGTTAAATTTAACGTATCATAAAAATACTAAAAAATGGATAAGCGCCGATTCCCAAATCGAATTTGACTCGTATCAATTGTTAGATTTAATTGTAAAAATCATTCATTCCGATTTGCGCAAATATGGTATTTATTTCACTAAATCAAACAATCACGAGGGTGTTACATTTAAAAACGATGCTGTGTTTGGTCGTCACATAAGCGCATGTGTTTTAGACGCAGATGGGGAGTACATATACCCAGCCTACTCTTATAAACCCGGATATCTTTTGAGGACATAAATAAATACTTTTTTATATAACGAAGTTCTATTTTAAAATATGTCTTACGCCTCACAAGGTGCTATCGCCGGATACGCACCATCTAAAAACACTATAACTCCAGAAATAAGCGGTGCGTCCGCTTCACAGGGTACGGTTCGTCCACAAGCAGTTAATATGAAAAAATTGGAAAGTAATTTAAAAGAAAGTTTCGAAAAAAATAAAGAAGTTCTCACTGATAATTATCAAGATGCTGTTAACTCAGCAATTAAAGAACTAGATAACAGTTATGAAACAGCTAAACAAACATCATTACATGATTTACAAACATCCTATGACGAGGCTGAACAATTATCATTAGCTGAATTAAATAATAGTTACATAACCGCAGTAGAAGAGAGTAAAAAAGCATTAAAAGAATCGTATAACACAGCTCGTGGAAATACAATATCTGCCGTTAAAAGTCAATATGCGGAAGCGCAATCGAAAGATTTAGCTAAATACGCAAATCAAGGAAATGGGGTAGCCAATCAAATTAAAAACACCTATGAGTCTAATTTACAAAACTCCATTAAAGAGCTAGAATCACAATATGATTCAATGTATCAAAATTCATTAAACGATTTAACTGCCAGTAATCAAAACGAATATCAATCAGCGTTAGATAAAATCAACACGTTTTATGCTAATAGATATGCGGAAGATAAAAACAAATTATTAAATAACTACAACTCAACATACGCAAGCGAATTGGATAAAATAAAAGCAAGTGGTCAGCAAGGGTTAAACAGTCAATACAAAACAATGCAAAACGCGTATTCGACCGCAATAAATAGTTTCAAAAAAGGAACTAATAATAAGTATGTAGTTGGTAGGCAGACGTTTTTCGGTAAGCAATTAGTCATGGCAAAACGTATTCCTGTTAAAAAACCGCAAGTGAGAAAGATACGGGTTCAAAAAATAACAATTAGTATAACAATAAAAAAATCATGTGCTAAACAATTTCAAATCAAACCTAAATACTTAAAACCAATCAATATTGCTAAATTTATACGGTCACACGAACCGCGATATAAAGAAAATCAATTTAGTAAAAATTTTAGGAGAATCCTTTAATTTTTATAAATAATAAATCTTTTCTATTTCGATATCATATTCATCAAAATAACCTATCGCCCAATTACTTGTAGACTCAAGCGCATAATAACCATAGAACACACAATTTTTATCTGCCACAGGATATATCATGTTTTGCACAATCATTCTATTGATTCCCAAGTATCCACTTTCAACCTGCGCTTTATTTATCCCCACAAATACGTGGTCGTATGTTACAAAAACACACGTGTCAAACCCCATGTCATGAAGCCCGCGCGCTAACAATAACGATAAGTCTTCACAATCTCCAAAACCACGATTTAATGTTTCATTGAATGTTGTAAAAACTTCTACTTTCCCGTAAGCTGATTTGTCCGAAGAATATTCTAAATTTCTAACATCAGTTATGAATTGAGTTGGTGTTTTTCCAGAAACATACCACGTGGTGTCATCTTGATAAATTGTCCAATTATAACCTCGGTCATTATCATCTTCAAAATAATAATAACCCGCGCTAACATAATCAACATATATTTTATCAGCAGAATCATGTGTTGATTCACTTAAACTTGTGCAACCTGCTGATACAATTACGAAAAGTAATAATATGATAATACTAACTTTAAATTTCATCATCTTCATCTATCATTTTTTCTTCTACTTCTTCAACCAAACTTTCAATTATGGGTGCTCTAAATTCAACGCTTATAATTCCTTTCTCAACATCTTCAGTTATACGACTCGTAACATATTGTGCCAATTGATACATTTGCACTTCATATGTTATTTTTTTACTATTAATTTTGTGTGTTTGATTTTTTAAACAAACGATGTCGCCATAACTTTTTAATACGCTTATTTTGGAATGATTCATCCCAACTTGTTTACCATAAAACGGTTCACCTTGCACTTGTTCATATATAGCAATGACATCGAGGTATCGATTAGACCGACGAAGTCTTGAAAATGACATAGTATAAAATAAGGTAAGTCGCATAGGGTATTTAATGCTTTAGTTGTGAACATATATAAATGTTTTTACAAAATATTGTAAAAACACATCAGCGTCAACAACCATATATAAAAAATAACATATTTACTATATACACCTTACGCTTGAGGCATCATATTTTTACAAAGCGCGCATACTCCACCGTATTTTCATACGTAAGCTTTAATATGTATTAACACCAACTATATGAGTAATGGTAGGAATTGACAGAAAGAAATACGGAGCCAGCTCGCCATTAGCTCACGTTTATTATAATTTAACACATAGAACTGACATTACAGTTTGTAAAGCATGGCGCGAAAGTGAAGAAGTATTCATGCGATGGTCGTTAGAAAATGGATATGTTGATGGCGCGCGCATCAGCCGCATCGATAAATCGAAAGGTTTTACACCTAATAACACAAAAGTAGTAGTGCCGAAGTATAGAGCCAACGTTAAGCGATTAGTTTCATTAACACAAGCCCATAAAGGTAAACAAATTAAAGTCACATTGAAGAAAAGGAGTTAAAGAGCACATGTTTAAAGGCAGAATTAGAGTGGATGAGTTACGTAAAGCGTTAGCAATTTGTTTGGCTATTAACAATGACCACAAAATAATAATATCCAAAGAGTGCTGGAAAACAGCCCGTCCAGACACAAGTAATGCTTGTATGGCGAGTGTTGTTTTAAATAGGTCTTTGTTTGAAACATATCACTTAGATGAAGATGAATTATCAATTGGTCTAGACTTAAAAAAAATATTTCCAATATTCCCGACAGGTAAAACGGAAGCGTTTGTTGATATAAAATTCGAAGATAATAAAATCGAGCTTGTGTTTGAAAAATATAAGTATTCGTTGCGTGCAATATCAATTAATTATGTTGGCGGAGATACAATTAAACTCAACAACGCTATTGAAAAAATTATTACTGGAAACACTTGTAAATTCAAAATGGATATTAAAACATTAAAAGAGAGTTTAAACATGATTAAAAAAATAAACGAAACTCCTGCGATGTGTGTTATCTTTGAAAATAAAAACCATACTTTGAAGTTATTATATAGTGAAAACGCTGGTGATTCTTTAGAATTAACACAAACCACTGAGTGTGAAGGTGACGATGCGGTTGCAACATATGGTGGAGATTATCTAATACCATTAGTAAAAGAATTGTCTGAATATGATAGTTTGATGAATTGCTCGTTTGGAAATGGACGTCCAATTTATTGGGAATTACACACAGATGGACTTGATATTAAAATTGTCATAGCTCCGCGCATCCCACCAAAAAATGATTGAGTTTGAATTATATAAACATCAATTTGATGCGTTAAATCTTGTTAAAAACCATGAAAGAGTTGGTTTTTATCTTGAAATGGGTTTAGGTAAATCGATTTTGGGAATTCTACAATCTTATATTTTTGACAACCCACAAACATTATTAGTTTGTCCTAAATCATTAATTCCAATGTGGATAAATACATTTGATACATTTTTTCCAAATTTAAAATACATTAATTTAACAAAAACACTAAACGATGATATTTGTAATTTTTCAGGATTTGGAATTATTAATTATGACATTTTATTTCGCAGACAAAACTTACTTAAATTAACAAATTTTACATTACTTTTAGATGAATCAAGTCGTGTTAGGCATGACACATCAAAACGCACAAAATTTATTTTGAAATTAAAACCAAAAAATGTAGTTTTGTTATCAGGTTCACCATGCGCGGGCAAATATGAAAATTTATACACAAACGCTAAACTATTAGGTGTAAAATATACTAAAGGTGAGTGGTGGGATGATTTCATCAAATGGTCAACAGGTATGACGTTTGGCGGGAATCGTTTCAAGCAAATCTACGGCTATAAAAATATTGATTCGATGATGAACCTTATGACAGAGCACGGAGCGGTTTGGATGGCGTCAGAGGACGTGCTAACAATGCCTGAACGCGTCGAACAAACAGTTCTGATTCAACAGCACGATAATTATAAAACATTCATTAAAAATCGTATTGTAAAAATCGATGATGTTGATTGGGTTGGTGACAACACATTGACATTGCGATTAAGAGC
>JALOBO010000272.1 GCA_023228225.1 Clostridia bacterium | reverse complement strand
ATTTTGTCGGCTTCCTCTAAAACCCTTTCAGATTTAGGCGGGTTTTCTTTTCCACGGATATACCTTGATAATTCTGCTGGTGTAATGTTTTCTCCACTGCTGCGGAGAATATCTATAATTTCTGTTTGATGTTTCCCCAGTTTTGCTAATCTAACTGGAATGTTGTAATTCAATGTTTTAAACCTCCTTGCTCAAGAATTTGTTGATAAAATATTGTTGCCCTTTGCCGGTTACTTTTGTTGTACGGTTTGTAGTTACATGCCCGTCACTATGGGTAATAGCAGTTTCTTTTACCCTAAATAGTCCCATATCCATTGCCTTTTGTGTTGGAGCGTTATAGTCTGTGCCTTTGCGTTTGACTAAATATCCGTTATTACGGAGCCATTCAAAAAGTCTTGTGCCTCCGGTATTAAAGCCATTTTGTTTAAGCACTTTCGCAAGCTCACCGATTAACATAGGGCTTTCGCTTACCGCAACAGCATCGGCAAAAACAATTTTGGGTCTATCTTTTTCAATTTGACTTGAAAGTTGCTTGTTTTCGCCTTTTAATGTAGCAATCTGTGTATCTGCCATCTTTAATGCCCTTGCCATAATCTGTTCGGGGCTATTCCATGCTTTTTCAACTGATAAAAAGTATTGCCGTGCTTCTTTGCCTTTTTCAGTTCGCTGAATCATACAAAGCTCTTTTGCCATATCAATTGTAAGTTGATAATCAGTAGCCGAATATGTACGTTCTCTTTTTTGAGAAAGTACATTCTCAATTTTGAGCGGGTTAAAATCGGTTCCTTGTTTAAAACCGTATCCTATCATGCGTGGAAACCAATCTTGAAATTTTGTTCCGATTCCTAAAAATTTATGTAATTCTATTGCTGATACGGTCGGTCTATCCGAATCATAATTAATAGGGATTATTTCGTTCATTTAATCAGTCCTTTCATTATTCTTTGACTAAATCGTCTACTGTGCAATTGAGATTTTTTGCAATGTCGACTGCAACACCCAAACTGGGAACTTTTAACCCTCTCTCACATAAATTGATAAATTGCTGCGTACAGCCAGTTAGTTTTGCTAAGTCATTTTGTGTAAGTCCTGCTTTAATGCGCAGACGTGTTAGATTGTCTTTCAACATCCTTTAAATCGCCTCTTTTCTTTACTTTGATTGTTAACAATGCCTAATAAATTGGTTGCATTTTGTCTAATCATCTGAAATACAACCATATAGATTGACAATCAAAAAACTTAGTACTATTATTGATGTGTTGGGTATCAATTAATAACATTCGACTTTTTGAAAACTTCAATTTTCATAAGGTCTGTCTTTCTTATTGCCTTATCTACAATCATAGTATATGCCTTAAATTTAGGATAGTCAAGACTTTTGCCCTAAATTTATGGTATTCTCCTTTTTATACAAGCAATTACTTATAAAAGAAATTTCAGTAGTAATTTTTCACAAATTTTGGCAATAAAAAAAGCCCTGCGGTTAAGCAGAGCAAAAAGGAAATGAATATATGGAGCAATGGAAAAAAGATATGGACGAACTTCATGCGGCTTTCAAAGTTGGCAGTAAGCGGAGAAAATTCAAAAAATGGTTTAGCGAAAACATATTAAAACAGTGGATAGGAATATTGGCGCTTATTATTTCGGTCTTATCTTATTTTAAAAAATAGACAACTATTGCAACAATTAAAGCTATTATTCCTAACGTTTGGTTGGACTTCTCCTCTTTCATTTTTATTCCCTCTTTCTTTTATTTAGATAGTTATATTATATGTCCTAAATTTATGATAGTCAATAAGGTGTATTTATGTTAAAAAAAGATTTGCAAAATTTATCATGTCGAATTGAAAATTTATGTAATAGTAAGAATATGTCTGTAAGAGCCATGTTAAAAGAATGTGGGCTAAATAAAAATGCAGTAGATAATATTAAAAATGGTTCTTCCCCAGCTATTGAAAAAATTACGATAATTGCTAATTTTTTAGGCGTATCAGTTGACTTTCTTCTTGACAATGAACAAAAAAATAAGCCCACCGCAGAACGCAGTGAGCTTATAAATAAAATTCTTACCGTTTGTGATGGGCTGCCGGAGGGCAAACAGACGGAACTTTTAGAGTATGCAAAGTATCTTGTTGCAAAAGATAAATAGCCTTTTTATATATTTTTTGCAAGGTTTTATTATCAGCCATTTCAAGGGTTGATTTTAATTCTTTTGTTACTCCCATTTTTGATAATCTCCCGTCAATAATTTTGACGGCATGTCGTCTATAATCTATTTTAAACATTTTGCATAGTTTTTGCAATACTAAATACTTATTTATATATATTTTACCGCTATAATGCGGTTATTTTTATTAGGAGGGCTAAATATGGCACGTGCTAAAAAGTTGCCAAGCGGCAATTGGCGAGTAAGGGTATATGACGGTAAAGACAACACCGGCAAAGCTGTTTATAAATCCTTTACAGCAAACGATAAAAAGACGGCTGAATTTATGGCAGCTGAATATAAAATTAAGCATAAAAAAGAGAAAAAAAGCGGTCTTACGTTTGACAAGGCAGTCGAAGAATATATAGAAGCTAAGCGGAATTTATTATCGCCGTCAACGATACGGAGCTATGAAGTTATGCAACGTACATCATATACATTATTAAAGGATAAAAAAATAGATGATTTAGCCGAAAGCAATTTAATCCAACAACAAATAAATGAAAACGCAAAAAAGTACTCGGCTAAGAGCTTACGCAATCAATTAGGGCTTATATCGGCTGTAATGAGGTATCATCATTATTATATAGGTAACATTACCTT
>JALOBO010000271.1 GCA_023228225.1 Clostridia bacterium | reverse complement strand
AACAGACCATAAGGGCAAATGGTTTTATGCTGGGGGGCAAGTCGGGGCAGGCAAAACACACATTTGCACGGCGATAGTCGGAGAATTCCTTAAACAGGGGATTGAATCACGTTATATGCTATGGCGTGACGAAGTTGTAAAGCTTAAAGCTTGCGTGAATGATGATTACGAATATGGAAGATTAATAAACCCACTTAAAACCGTTTCAGCACTCTATATAGACGATTTTTTCAAAACTGCGAATGATGAATACGGAAACAAAAAACCGCCGACGCAGGGCGATATAAACGTAGCATTTGAGCTTTTAAACTATCGCTACAATGACGATAAATTAATTACTATCATTTCGAGCGAGCGGACGGTAGATGAATTATTATCCTGTGACGAGGCAGTGGGAAGCCGGATTTATCAGCGCACAAAAGATTATTGCTGGATAGTCGGAAAAGACATTAAGAAAAATTACAGATTGAGGTGATTTTATGAGCGAAATTCAAAAAGCAATCGAAATTATCAAAAAAAGCAATGAAAGGCTTGCTATACAAATCCAAAAGGTAAAAAATACAAAATCAAAAGTTGAAGCGGTTGGACTAACCGAAAAATATTATAACGTACTTGAAAACTGCGAAAAGGAATACGAAGCGTGTGAATTGGCTATATCCGCCCTCCAAGAACAGGCAGAGAGGGAAAAAGAGAATAAGCCGCTGACGCTGGGACAGCTGAAGCAGATGAATAAAAAACCGATATGGGTAGTTGGCAAGCGTTCACTTGGGACAGAAGTAAATGGCGGGATGCTAATTAATACTAAATTGAGCAGACCGGCAGCAATGGATTTTACAGGAGCTTGCAATTTTGCTGATTATGGTAAAACATGGCTTGCTTATGCAAGGGAGCCGGTGAGCAAATGACATTTACAATACCATTTCCACCGGTAACAAAGAAAAACAGCCAACAAATATGGCACAATCGAAAGACCGGGAAACCTTTTGTTGCACAGTCAAAAAGATACATACAGTATGAGAATGACGTTTGCAAGTCACTGCCGCCCGTTTTACGGCTTAAAATAGCTTATCCGATAAATTTAGCCGCCAAATATTATATGCCCTCAAAACGGCGTGTAGACCTTGTAAACCTTATTGAAGCATTACAAGATGTTTTAGTTAAAGCAAATGTGCTCGAAGATGATAATTCCAAAATCGTTGTTAGTACGGACGGAAGCCGAGTTAAGTATGATAAAGCACGTCCGAGAACAGAAATTATTATTACACGAGTGCAAAATGAATAAATTTTACGAAACCTGTTATCACTGTAAACGTGAATATCCAACTTGTGAAATACGCATATGCCCCGCAAAACAAAAACCTGTATGCCGGTACTGTTGCCTAAAGTGCGGAAAGCATACGGAAGAAAAAATCGGGGTTGGGTGTGAACTAATAAAGGAGGAAAAGCATGAATAAAATAAATGTCAACTTGTATGGTGGGAAATCAATATTTGGTGGGAAAGAATCTCCACTTGAAGCAGACGAAATATATTGCGATTGTGCCGATAAGTGCTCTTTTTATGCAGAGGGTAAATGCCTTAGATGTAGAAGCTTTTTAGCGCCTACATGCAAATTTGGTAGTAATTCTATCAATAAAGGATATACAAGAAGAGCCGCTAAATATTACGATTTTAAACGAAAATATCAAAAGGACGAATATTACAACAAACTCCATTATCCCTCCGAATTGGCGGCTATGATTGACGATTATTTGTATTTGAATCTGAAATATACGCTTGTGCGGAAGCGGACAGAAAAAGACGATGCATGGAGAAACGACGTAAATGGGTATCTGATAAGTGAAGTGGGATTTTGCAGCGGTGACGTATTTTTTCCACTATCTGATGTCACAAATGAACTTCTGCACGCAATATTTTCCTATAAGCCATGCGCAATGATGGGCGGCGTAATTCAAAAATACCAGTCAAAAGTAGTACCGGATGTTTTAATGTCTCTGAAAAAGTGCGCTCCTAAAATATACACGAATTTTATTTTAGAATACCCGCAATACGATTTGAAACCGGACTATGTCGGCAAATATGCTTATATAAAGACAATGGTAGACGGTTCCGTTTTAACAGATTGCCACGGAAACAATTTTACGCTCAAGGATGGGAAACTTATCGGAGAAAAAATTAAACTGGGCTTTACACCGTTTAATGGCGTGATGGACTGCGTTGTGGAAGTAGCGGATTCAAAAACATATGAAGTTAATAATAATTCGCAATGCGACGAAAATACAAGATTTAAATAAAGAGGGGCACAGCATGAAAAGTAAACAGCGTCATTCCGGTGGTTCATACCGTCGATTTAAAACGATGAAGTCAATGTACGTTAAGCCGGGGAAAGACCGGAAGAAAGCAAACAGGCAAAGCAAAAATTTATGCAACAATAATCCATAGGAGATACGAAATGAAATTCGTTGATTTATTTTGTGGAATGGGTACGATTCGCATAGGATTTGAGAAAGCAGGCTGGGAATGTGTCTATTCCGTAGAATTTGATAAACACAAAAGAAAAATTTACAAAGTGATTTTTGGGAGTGAACCAAATGCAGGTGACATTAAAACAGTGCGAGGGGCAGACATCCCTATTTCCGATTGCTGGTGTTTCGGAGCACCGTGCCAAGATTTCAGCATTGCCGGATTACGTGCAGGACTTGGCGGAGAGCGAAGCAGCCTTGTTCGAGAAGTGTTTAGGCTTGTCAGGGAAAAAGAACCCGCAGATAGACCCGAATGGCTTCTCTACGAAAATGTTAAAGGTATGCTCTCAAGCAATAACGGAT
>JALOBO010000270.1 GCA_023228225.1 Clostridia bacterium | reverse complement strand
ATATACGTTTGAGCAACAATATAAGGAGTTCGCCCAACAATTCTCTCACGGTATAGCTGTCACAGAGGACACATCGAGGAGCATCCTTAAGCGTCTCGTTGAATTCGTCGACATCAATCTGCCCATCTATAAGTGGCTTAGCGGTATCTCTGAGAATGGGCACACTATATACGTTAATGCCGTTTCAGAAACAGGGAAGATGGTTAGTATATTATCTGAGGAAGGGCGTTTTGTAGTTTCTATCTTCCAGAATTATACTAGCAGCAACTTTTGGATTGAGATACAGAAGACCTTCAAACACAAGGTGGGCGCAACCATCTTCCGAAACCCGTTAACTCTGTCTTCGGCGCCCTATAGAGAAAACACGAGCATCGGGTTGGCAGTAAGGCGCATCGCATTCCTACAACCCCTAATAGATGGAGTCGGCGTTGCTTATGCGGCGGGGAAAACCACATTAACTTCATATAAGCATGAAGTTGCCATTACGTCAGAACGCCACTTTTCCCAATTTACATACTTCCTACAGGAGGCAGCGGCCCTTACTTACAATCGTATAGTCAAATCGTGGATAGATGCTAATGAAACCATATCAGCAACCCCAATATACGTAGTAAATGCTAGCTACATTATAAAACAGAAACTAGAATCTACTGTTACCAGCATCCTCCACCCTCAGCTTACCCCATTCAGGCATGCTATCAGCCTCAAGGATATCACCGTCTATTCCCCAACTAAAATCTTCACAGAAGCTATCAGCAGCATCGAATACCATCTCAACTGTGTAGCAAAGCCGCTTCTTCAACATCTGCAATTTCGCGAAACATATACTCCCTACGTATCTAAATTCATTATCAACACCCTATCAACCTCCTACACGTTTGGGCGCCGCCTTCGCGTTCAACGTGTCGAATTCATCAACATCATTCTCAGCATCCCCAAACGCCTGAGCGGCATTACAGAAGATGGAAAGATATATCTTCAAAATAGCATAACAGAAACCGGTGATTACGCCGTCACCCTGACTTCGCGGGGTCACTTCATAATCTCACACACATTTGAGTCATCGCACGGCGGCTTTGTTAAAACAGTGATGCGCCCCATACGTGAGTGCATAGCAACGACCCACACCATATCTACTCGGTCGATGATACACCTTTTGGAGGAAACCCCCCTACGGTTTGTAGTTATCTCTTCCCCTCTTAAAAGGTTCGTTGAGACCGTAACAACGGGCGTTACGCACACTCAGCAGCTCCTGCACGTCCTCGCTGAAAACGCCGCGTTGATGTATAGTCGTCAGTCTCAGGTTTTCTCTCAGCTGTTTCTCCGGTTAGGCATAGATAGCGGGGAAGAGTTATCTATACAGAAGGTATTCATCAACCTCATATCCTTCTCAGGCGGTTTTCTCCGCCGCCCGATGAAGATGTTGAAAGAGGGCGTACTACATTCCATCATCACTTCCTCTAACATCACCTCCCATGTTAGGGAAGCAGTGCACCTCTGCCAACATATAACCTCTTCCCCGCGTAGATATCTACGAGAAAATATCCCGACCGCCCACACGTTTAGGTTGGTGCCGGCCGGCTTATCAGTACACGCCTTCACTACTGCTAAAAACCTCAAGAAGAGTATCTCCTCGCGCCTCGATAAACGCTTCACTACATTCAAAAGGTGATATAATGAGAATAAAACAAGGAGACACATATCCCTTTCAACAACGTCTCCTGTACGACGACTCCTCTCCAGTCGATCTTACAGATGCAGATAGCGTAAACCTCAGACTACGCTTAGATGGCGCAACCTCCTATAAGGTCGATAAGCCATGCGTTATAGTTGATGCAATGCTCGGTACTGTCCTCTACTTCCCCGATACCAGTGACACTGACACTCCCGGGATGTACGAAATGGAATTCCGTATTATCTTCAAGGGAGGCAATGTTCAAACAGTACCGTCTAATAAAACCATGTGGATACTAATACTCGGTGATTCCAATGATTGATCAAATTCTAGTAGGAATTGCCATCACTACATTTTCAGCAACACTCATATACATATCAAATACCGTCCGCAAAATATGGGCTGATCAGCAGAAGCATACGCGCGTGCTGTTCGGGGAAGACGGTATAGAAGAATGGGAAGGGCTCATATCCGTAGCAAAAGAGAATCGTAAATGCATACTTGAAAATCGCAGAGCCATCATTGCTATTCTTAATATCTTAATTACAAAAGAAATCATAGATCCCGCGGATCCCGAGATCGTAAAGATATTAGATATCTTAAGACATTTTGAATAGTGCTCAGCTATTCATTATGATCTTAAGACGTTCTGCATGCACGTTAATGTCAAATGACGGGTTGATTTTTATTAACTCTTCTATAATGTCACCTGCGAATTCCAATGTAACTTCGATGTTGTAGTCTTGCATAATGAGGGTTTGATTGAGGGTTTGTGTAAGGTTGTTGATGCGAATGACCTTTTTAGTGTATTCATAATCTTTAATGAGGGCGTTCTTTTCTTGCACCAATGTATCTAAGTCGGATGTATAGGTTTTGAGGCGATATTGGCTTTCAATTATCGCGAGTTTCAGATTCTCGATGCGCTCGGAATAGACTGCGAGTTTGGAGCTCATTACTAGGTCTTCATATTCTTGAGACAATACCATGTCAAGGGAGCGCTCGAGTGTCGTAGAGAGTTCGAATCCGAGTTCGCGCGCGCGCTTTACTTTGTCGTCATCGACATAGACTGAGAATGTCTTCTTAACCATTGATGTCATCTCCTATAAATCTATAGATAGATAATACTATAATACCTATTATTATTTTAGTCATG
>JALOBO010000269.1 GCA_023228225.1 Clostridia bacterium | reverse complement strand
CTGGTAGCAAAGACTGGCGAATGTATGAAGCTAAGCTAAAAATGCTTGGTGCAGACTCAGTGCAAAAGATAGATATTACAAGTGGTGGCGAGAAGCTACCAATTATGGGTGGTACAGCAGATGTTCACGAAAACTAGGGCATACGATAAGCTATTAAAGCTTGATAAACGCATTAGGGGTGTAGCTGGGGGGACAAGTGCCAGCAAGACAATTTCAATTTTACTATGGCTGATAGACTATTGCCAAACTCACGACAATGAAGTGGTGAGTGTAGTGTCTGAGACTTTTCCTCACTTAAAGCGTGGTGCGATGCGTGACTTTCTAAACATTATGGAGACTCATGGGTATTTCAGATCTAAAGACTGGAATAAAAGCGACTCGGTTTATCAGTTTGGATCTACTATCTTAGAGTTTTTCTCAGTTAAAGAATACAGTGAAAAGGTCAAAGGTGCTAGGCGTGATATTTTATTTATCAACGAAGCTAACAACATCCCATTTGAATCATTCAACCAGTTGGAAGTAAGAACCAAGAAGCTAATTTGGCTGGACTGGAATCCAGTCAGTGAGTTCTGGTTTTATACTGATGTGCTAAACAATCCTAAAATGGATGTAGATTTTATTACTCTCACCTATAAGGATAATGAAGCACTGGATAAAAACATTGTTAAATCGCTTGAAGCTAGAAAAGATAACAAGCAGTGGTGGAGAGTTTATGGTCTGGGACTGCTGGGAGAAGTTGAAGGGAGAATCTATACCGATTGGGCGATAGTTGATGAGGTGACTCACAATGCTAGACTCTGGAGATATGGACTGGACTTTGGCTATACCAATGATCCAACAGCCATTGTAGCCATTTATGAATATGATGGTGGCTATATTTTAGATGAGATCTGTTATCAAAAAGGAATGAGCAACAAGGAAATTGCTGACCTCTTAAAGAACCATAAAAAGGCTTTAGTGATTGCTGACAGTAGCGAACCCAAGTCAATTGATGAGATTAAATCTTATGGTATTACGATGATTCCCTCAAGAAAAGGCAAGGATAGTGTCAATAATGGGATTCAGTATGTTCAACAACAACGCATTAGTATGACCAAAAACAGTCTTAATTTAATCAAAGAGTATAGAAACTACCTGTGGATGGAAGATAGAGATGGCAAGATTATCAATGAACCAAATGATATATTAAATCACGCTATGGATGCAATTCGCTATGCAATAGCCAATGGTAGAAAGGTGGAGTGGAAACCCAACAATCCTGGTGGAGTAAAACAATACTTTGAGAATATACCAGCTTAAGGTTGTGTATAAATAGTTTTATTTGTCAGAATGTAAAGATATGAAAACCCAAGAAATAACCCCCATTAGTCCAGAGCTTCAAATGCTCTTAAATAACAAGGAGTCTGGATACAATTATAGAAGACGAAGACAGCAAGACTGGCTTGAGAACTACACGCTATATCGTGATAAAGTGACTATTAATCGCTTAACTCAACGCCAATCAGTCAATATCCCTCTCATGAAGCAAACTGTGCGAACTCTACTTAAAGATGTAGATGATATGCCAGTGCTATTCTTTGAGAACCTAGACAATGATAAGTCAGCCGAAGTCTTTCAGAATGAATATTGGAAGTGGACAGTTGAAGAGAATAACATGGAACTTCAAGACTTAATGGATAAGCGACAGGTGTTTTTGTTTGGTAGATCATTTGACCAGTGGCAGATTGCTGATGGTAAAGTGGTGATGGAAGTGCAAGATCCACAAGACATTTTAGTGGATAGATACTGCAATCCAGTAGATATTAATACTTCAAGGTTTTTGATTCACCAACACATCTTTGTCCCATTATCCCAGTTAGAGAAGAATGAAAACTATGACCAAAAGGAAGTAAAGAAACTTAAAGAGTGGTATTCAACTGAGATGGGACTGATTAAAGCCAATGATAATAAAAATGCCCTAACCGAGAAGAATGAGAGGTTGGGTGCGATGGGACTGGAAGATGTTGAGTCTCCAATACTTGGTGAAACCATTGTTGAGCTAACCATGCACTTTGTTTACAGACAAGAAGAGGGAGATAGTGAAGAGAAAATCTATCAGTATGTAGAAGCTGATGGTATGAAGATCTTAATGAAGAAACCTCTTGATGAGGTAATTGGTAAGACAGAGGATGATTACTGGACTAATCATTATAACTATGTGTCATGGGGAGATGATTTAGAGAGACAAGACTTCTGGTCAGACTCAATTGCTGACATTATTAGAACACCCAATAAAGTGCTAAACTCTTGGTTTAGTCAGTTGGTAGAGAATAGAACGCTAAGAAACTTTGGGATGCACTACTATGACACCACTGCAACAGGTGATGGCTTTATGCCTAACACTTTTAATCCAGTCCCCTGGGGATGGTATGGAGTGCCAGGAAAGCCAAGCGATATTATGCAAAAGGTAGAAATACCAGATTTGTCTGAGTCGCTAGATGAAATGCAGTTTATTATCAACATGGCTGAAAAGGCGACAGGTGCAACAGCCACTCAACAGGGTACTCAGGTTGAAAGACAAATTACTCTTGGAGAAGTCCAATTAGCTCTTGGTGAAGCCAAAGAGAGAATTAAAGGGATGAGTAAGTTTTACACTCCAGCTTGGAAGCGAAGAGGTGAGATTTTCTTAAAACTAATTGAAGCAGGAGCAGATAAGCTAGATGCTATTAAGATCTACAAAGAGGGTAGAAATACTACCGACATCTTTGAGAGAGAAATTAAACCAGCTGACTGGATGACTAAACTTGGATATAGAACTAAGGTTTGGAGTCAGGATGAAAAAGATGCACAAGACAGTGAA
>JALOBO010000038.1 GCA_023228225.1 Clostridia bacterium | reverse complement strand
ATTCCACCAGCGTAAAATGTCCTTGTCATTGCATTATATGAAAATGTCTCAGTTACACCAAATGAGACTATCTGATTATCACTTTCAGCAGAGAATTTAAATTTATTGCCTATTGGAGTTACAGTTACAGTTATGTTCTCAAGTTTCACTTTATACCACCTCATTTTATGATAGAAGTTACTATGTGGTAATGGTATATAAAACAGTAGGAAACTTAGTTACAGGAGTAAAAAAATTAAAGGAAGTTTAAGCTTCCTTAATAACCAAATGCGTTCTGTAGTGCTGTTGCAATTCCGTACATGGCGTAAATGCACAACATCACAATTAACAGCCCTATGATTGCAGAGGGTAGTGCTCCGGGAACTACTTTACCTTTGAGTAGTGCAACTGCAAGAACTACCATTGCAACTATTACAAGTACACTAATCATAGCTACTGAGTTGGTCACAATACTGGCGTTACCATCAGCCATTAAGTTTGCGTCTGTTGCTACAATTGCTTCAAAGTCATGCTCTGAAAAACCTCCTGAATATGTAAAGGTTATATACCCTGTGCTTGACGATACCGGACTTACATATTTTATTCCGTCTACATAAATATCTACTTCCTTATTACTTGGAAAACCTCCTAGTATATGAGATGTTATTATGTCGTGAATTTCTGATGATTCTGTCCATGTTTTAGAGTCTGTTTCCCACGTAGAAATTGTAATATTTACCTCTGTATCTGTTGTTGGAAATATATTAATGGGTGCTATGATATCAGTTTCTATTATCTCTCTGTCAAAATCATATATTCCGTACGGTTTCCATGTCGCTGTAAGCGATGGATCAACATATAGGCGTTTGTTAATTATAAAATATTCCTCAGATCCAACTGTATAGTACCCTGTTGTTGCATCATGTATTAGTTTACCATCACTTATTGATGATGATTCTTTTAGATCCCACCCTTTATATACAGTTCCACTGTTATTTACGTATATATTGCATGGAAAACCATTATCTGTAATCATAAATATTGTGTGATCGGATTCAGCTTCAATTACTTCTATTTCAGTGTTATTTTGTGCAATTGAACTCTGGTAATATTGGTAGAAACTGCATATCTGAACATTATTTTCTTTGTACATATTTGAAAACAATGTCATTAAAGCTGGTTCTGTTGATGTTGATATTGCCGGAGTTACATCTAATTGATGTGACATAGTTGGATATATAATTTTATTCTCTGCTGCTGGTCCCCAAAATGTATTAGACAGCTCGTTTAAATTTGCTAGATTACTGGACCAGTACCCTCCAGAATACCCATTCCTCCAATATGCACCATAATTTGTATAGATGTATGCTGCATGACTCACATTATCACTATTTTGGAGAGCACACCATGTTTTAGGGTATTCGCCAAAAACTGTATTCATATATTCCATTTCTAAATCTATTTCATCATATGCATCTTGTAAATCCTTTGTGTTTAAGTTTTCATTGAAGTGTATCCCTAATTCAAACCCATCTTCCATCAATGCCTTGATATATTCAGTTCTCCCACTATCAAGAAAATCTATATCTGCCCATATAGTACATGTTTGATCATTTGACTGCATTAAAGAAATCCCATTTTGAATAGTGCTTATTTCGTGGGGCCCATCAATACCAAATGATTGCAAATCTCCTACACAAAATGGAGTTACTTCATACGCAGGTATACTTTGTTTTATACTATGCACTTTTACGGTGCAGTATGTAGCAATTGATTTATCTGCATATATGTATATTACTGGCGTAAATACTGCTGGGTACGGAAGCAATAGCCCATTAGTAGTTGAGTAATAACTACGTTCTTTTTCACCTGTCGTTGTTTTTATTGTATTTTTTCTTGTTGTATCATTGCTAACTATCGAAAATGTCAGTGGCTTTCCGTGGTGGCTAGTATCAATCAGCCGAGAAGCCCCCACATTTTTTCCATATGTGTCTATATAATAATCCCCATTACTTGCGCGTGTTACTACTACATACGCATTGTTTGTTTTTATGTTGGCGTTTGCATTCCAATCATCACGATCCAATGATATTGTGAATGTTAAATTTTGGTTGGTTGCTGGATAAAAACCACCCATCCATACCTGCCCTGATACAGTGCTATTGCGTGTAATATCTATAGTATGGTTAACAGAGTCAAACCGTAAATGGTCGCTCGAAATGCTTCCAGTTGTCAGTAGATATGGAATTACGCCTTTTGGCATAGTGTTACTTTCTGTTGCATTAATTTCATAAATCTCAATTTCCCCAATTTCTGTGTTTTCTACAGCACTTGCAATATCTGTAAGCGCAAATAAAACTATTGCAATAAACAATATATTTCTTATTTTCATGCTAACCCCTTCCCAAAAAGCGGAACTAATCTAAGTACACCGTCACCACAAGGACACAAAGCAAAATCCTCGTCAGGCACCCAACCCATTGCCTTAGCTAGTTTCTTCGGAATGGATATTAAATGAGTTCCCTCTCAGTTGTTTGTAACTTTACTATTCTAACACCTCTTAGTTATACTGTATATACAATTACAGTATATACGCGCTCAAACTATTTAAAGTTTTATTTAGACTGTTGTCAACATCTACAGAAAATTATATAAGCTTTGAAAACAATATCTATAGTAGGTGATAACATGACTGAGATTAAAACAGATAAAAGGTTTGAAAGGCACCCCGCCAGTATAGAAATATTTTTGAAGGTGAAAAGAGCTCTTAGAGATTTTCCTGAAGTTAAAAAAGTAACGCTTACGGCTTGCAGAGGGCTAACTGTGAAAAGTCTGTGTAGACCAATGCAAAACAATACAATATCGTTTAATGTAAGGACAATTCCAACAAATCAAACGATATACAGAGAGCTTTTTAGGATCAGTACAAAAAAGTAATGTGTTTATCTCAGAAGGCGGGAAGACCCCTTCCTTTCGGGAGGGGATGAAAGCCTGAAAATATTACTTTAGCCTGTCAAATATCAAACTACAGATTTACCTCTCTAAAGGTGCACCAGACTTACAGATAGGCGCAAGGTTGAGAAAATAATTAAAGTTAAGGTGTTTGTGTGTTTGACTCAAGGAACTCCTTAGAATTGTCCTGTGTTAGTTCTTCTTTATAGGAAGAAGCGTAAAACCACTAGGTCTTTAGCCTAGTGGTTTTACGCTTCTTCCTATAAACTTTCCGCAGATACCCACAAAGTAGAACTTCAAGACTACCTTTTCATGTAGAACCTAGTAGAACCTCAGTAGAACCTCAAAATTTCACAGAATACGCACCAGTAGGCTTTTTAGTCAATACAGGTAAACCTAGTAGAACCTATGGTTTTACCTATACTTTTTCCTAATTAGGATAATTCTCACAAAAATTACTCAAAAACTGTCCAAAAGCATTTCTTCAAAATTTACCACAAAACAGTATGCGTAGAGAGATATTTTCTATACTCTTCTTCTTCTTCTTCTTCTTCTTCTTCTTCTATCTAATCTAACTAACTAATAATAATAATAATAATAATAAGCAGTAGAACTACTGTGGATGTTGGTAGAACCTGTAGAACCTAGGTAGAACCTGTGTAGAACCTATGAAACAGTATCAGTAGGAATATTCTCTTTATGGTAGAACCTGTAGAACCTAGCACATACATAATGTATAGAAAAAATATTTTTGTAATAGATATGAAATTTCTGTTTGAAACAGCTTTACTTTTTTTAGACAGTTTCTTCTCTAAAAAATTTAGGAAGTAAAAATCAGAATTTTTGTCAAAATATTTTTTGTTATAGTCCTGAGAAAAATCAGGTTCTACAGGTTCTACAGGTTCTACCGGTATGCCGTGACACTGCCCAGGTTCTACCAAGGTTCTACCGGTAGAACCTGAGAGGCAAATTTACCTAATTTTTGCAGAAATCACACTAAAAATTTTTACTGATTTAGGCACACCTAAGAAATTCTGCTAGTTTAGTGTACTCAGTAATTCTTAACTGTTTAAAATTATTGAGTAAGTAAGTACACTAAACTAGGTATACACTTGTAAAAAGTTTAGACAGTTTACATAGGATATGTAGATAATTTCTCTGTAAAATCTAAGGATTTGGTAGAACTTTGTAGAACCTGAGTTTTACCTTAAAAATTTAAAGTTAAAAAAGTAGGATTTTAGTTAGATTTTAGTTATTTCTCCCAGGCATCAGATATTGTGACCTCTGAGACACATGGCATATCTGTGAGATATTTTTTACCCGCTTTTTCCATCTCTCCTTTTAATATTTCTGCTACAAAGTCAGCCATACTTTCTTCGCACTCTAACACAATTTCATCATGTATAGTGTTTATAAACTTTACTCCTAACGGTTCTAGCTCTCTAAATATTCCAGCTATTGCAGTCTTTAGCATGTCAGCACAAAGACTTTGAATAGGTAGATTTTTAGATTCTCTTCCTATACTTCCTTTTTCTTTCTCATCTGCAGGAACATTGAATTTCATAAGCCTGCCTGCAATATTTCTAATTTCAAGGTTTTTTATTCCTTCATTGCTTGCGTCCTGTAGGTATTTAGTAACCATGGGGTAGGATCTGTAGTACCCTTTAATAATCTGCGCTGCTTCATCTTCTGTGGTTTCTATCCCTGCAGCCTGTAGCTTTCTTTGAAGCCCCCCGCTTCCCATTCCATACGCAATCCCGAAATTTACAGTTTTTGCTATGGATCTTTGACTTTTCTGTACTTCCTCTGGAGGCACCTTAAAAACCTTTGAAGCTGTAAGTTTATGCAGGTCCATACCTGATTTGTAAGCATTTATGTATTCATCCTCTCCAGCTACCTGCCCTAATATTCTGAGCTCTATTTGTGAGTAGTCAGCCGTAACAATTTTATTACCTGGTTCAGCAGTGTATATAGTTCTCCACTCTGTAAATTTTGAGGGTTGCTGCTGTAGATTAGGGTTAGAACTTGTAAACCTTCCAGATTTTGCACCATACTGATTAAAGTTTGAGTGTATCCTGTGAGATACAGGGCTTATGTATCCTGGGATCTTGTTTACAAATGTATTAAGTAACTTTTCTGCACCTTTGTACGTCTTGAGAGTCTCAAGTACAGGGTGGTTATACTTTGAAATTTCACTTTCTCCTGTAGATTTCACAGGGATGCCTAACTTGTTTAATGCCTTTACAAGCTGTTGAGTACTGTTTAAGTTTATTGCCCCAACTGCAACAGTACCATCTAGGCTTAATTGTGTACCGGATGCAAAAGCTTTGTAAAGTTCAGCCTGGGCAGTTGCCTTCTGTGCTTCAAGCTCTAATCTTATCTTCTCAGCCTTCTCTGTGTCTATGTGCATGCCTGAGAGCTCAAGCCACACAACTGCAGGAATAGCCTTCATTTCTGTTTCAATCACGCTTTCAAGGTTAAGGAGCTTTATTTTAGCCTGCTGCTGCTTCATGATTTCAGCAAGGTATTTCAGGTCATTCACAGCATAGTCTTCTTGTTCCTGTGTTAGCGCAACATCTTTTTTAAATCCACACTGTTCTTCTTTGTCAAGCGAAACACCGCAGTACTTAGCTGTCACGTCTTTTAGTGAGGCACCTTTTCTACCTGCTAGGAGTCCACCAGATAAAGCAATTTCTGCAATATAAGTATCATAAACATTATAAAGAGTTATTCCGTACCTATATTTCAAAAATTTAGAGTCAAACTTTATATTATGCCCTACAATTAAGTTGTTTTCAAGTATGTTTTTTAAGGACCCTAGCTCTTTAGGGTCCTTGCATATGCGTGCTTTTCCGTTTGCTTTCATTATCTGCAGAGTGACTAAATCACATGTGAAAGGGTCAAGCCCGTTAGTTTCAATATCAAGGTAAAGTATTGACATTAGCAGTCCTCCTCATCTTCTAGGAACGCTGCCATTTCATCTGCAGATACTACAAGGCTGTTTTCTACAGGTTTAATTACTTCAGATACCTGCCCATAAGCGTTTAATGTATTTAAAATTCCTTGTGTTGGGCTTTTGTGTTTAGTTGCTTTCTTCATACCACCACTCTCTTTATTTTCTCTGTCGTCTGCTTCTTTTATTTCTGCAGCGTCTTCATCTGCTCTCATAGGTATTTTGATTACCTGAATAACATGCCCATCAATTTTAAGTTGTGTTTTTGGAAGAACTGAGATTGTACCGCTATCATTTCTTTTAGTTCTTGTGAGTATTATTTCGTGTTTTCTCCACTCTTCAAGACAGCCTAAATAATTATAGCCTGCTTTAGTAACAAACTCTTCTATTTTATTGGGATTAAAGCATATATACTTATCTCTTATCCACCCGTATCTTTCGTGGTTAATCTCCTTTCCATCCTCAGATTCCTCAAAGTAAATTCTGTTTGCATCAAACCATGAATATACAGCTTCAAGAGCTCTCATGTAATCGGGTACAAATACAGTTGAGGACATTACATTACTACCGAAATACTGATCTACTACCTCAAAAGGATCTTTGTGTTCTATGCCCAGGTCCTTGAATACCTCCTCTACTAATAATCCTGCAGTTGCAATGGTTGCATAGAATTTTTTTGCTCTTTCACTTGTAATATCCTCAGTACGTGGGAACTCTACTCGAAACTTATTATAAATTGTTTTAAGTTCAGCCTTATACTGAAACACTTTTTTAATGTAGAGCTCTCTGAAATGCCCGTAATTTTCCACTATTGCAGATTCAGCAGTTGCCACAATTTCTTCATCTAGTTTCTCATCTACTCCACCCTTTAACGGTACGTTTCTAACGAGTTGCCCCATTTTCGCATTAGTTGGAAGTATGGGGTTTTCGCCTGTAGTCAGGGCAACAGTTGACCAGGTTTTAGGCATTTCATAACCATGGTTTTTATTGCTGGTACCTCTACCTATTCCGTTTGCTATTGTGTAAATCAGCTCTTTAATTTCCTTTTCATTTGTGCTTGTCTCATCTATGAAAGTGGGTAAGTCTGTATTAAATCCCACAAAGGCTTCAATTCCTTTCGGTGTCGACCTTGCATTAATCTGCAGTGGTATAGGGTTTCCCCATATTGAGGCACAAAGCCAGCCTGTAAGAGTCTTTAACTGTCCTGAAGGTGCACACTGCTCTTGTAAGTATGAAGACACATTTAACATACTAAGAAGCATCGGAGTGCATGACGCATAAAATTTAAACCTCACTGCATCATACTTCAGCATAATCTCAGCACCCACTCTCCATTCGTCAAGACTCCCTTTCTTAATGTACAGCTCTGCTGTGTTGTTCTCCATCTGCAGAATAGGCTTAACACCTTCTGCTGAATACTCATAATTTCCAACAACAAAGGATGTATGCCCTCTCTTCCAACCACTCTTTGAGGCTGTGAGCTCTTCGGGCAGTCCTTCAGCTACAGTGTGAATATAGGAATCAAAGAGGTTTTCAATATCTAATACTGAGGATTCTTTGAACAGCATACCATCTTTTATAAGGTTAAGAGCTCCTGCCCTGGTAAGTAAATCTTCTCCAGTTTTCCAGTAAATTTTCTCTCTCTTTTTAGCATCTGTAATGCATAGCTTATAGAGAATTTCCCTAGTATCTATGTTGTCACCTATAGCAATTATTTTGCACGGTGTTGAGCTTATTCTAACATCTGAAACTTCATCAGGATTAGTTTTAGATGCTACAGCCTTAAAGATTCCTTCGGTAGTTATTTTATACGGGTATAAGTCTACTTCTTCCTGTTCAGATTCCATTTCTCCTTTATAAACAAGCTTTCTGTTGCGGAGTATATTATATATTGTGCGTGCTCCATAGGTGACAGACTCGCTGTTTATGAACCCGTCTGGACTATCCCACTTAGGGCGCATAAGCTTAGACTGCCTAAATATCCTGTCTATTTGTTCAGCGTCCTGAGTCCAGTAGACAATAAGCCCACAAAGATTAAAGTCTGCTGCGCTGTGGTCTTCAATACCTGCTGAAGTTTTTGTGTTTCCGTCTAAGTATAAACTTCTAAATGCCGTAGCTAGTTTTTGCCTTGATGAATTGAGAAGTTTGTTTATAATTTCTATGTCGGTAAGCTGTACAGGTGTTGTAGGTAATTTAGCCTCTTCCAGCTTATCTGCAAGTTTAAAGTACTTAGCTCTAAACGCTGTAAGTGCTGCTTGGGACTCGTTAACTGTCTCCGGTACATTAGCTAGTTTGTGCCCTGTGATAGATAAGAACTTGCCAGCCTGGTAAACCTCAATATCTCCTTTGTGAATTTCTTCTCCTGCAGGGAACTCTGCAAAGCAGATAGCTCTTAAACCTGTTCCGCTAGGCGAGACTTCGGCATAAGTGTTAAGTGCCTCTATTTCTTTTATTTTCTCAGGATTAAATACATTGTTCACAGAAACGTGGTCAAGATCTACACCTACAATTTTTTGAAACTCACCATCAACTGAGACAGAAGGAAAAACAAAGTTAAGCCCTTTGTATTTTCTCTTTGCCTTGAGTAGTGCAAGAGCATCATCAAAGGTCATCCATGTATCAGGGTTGTTTACTGCTGCGTGCTGTTCTTCTGTGTTGCCGGTCACTGTGTTTATTTGTATGGAGTAGGACACTTTACTAGGCTTTTCCTGCCCTTTTCTTGTCTCAGGTTTCCAAACTACCCACTGCTTTAAATTTTTAAGTGCGGTGGGGATATTTTCTGAAATAACCTGAAGGTATTCAATAGCCATTGAAAGCCACCCCATACACTAACTCGTTGTCTTTTTTAACCATTTATCCACCACCAATTTATTTAACCCTATTCAGAATGTTCAGCATTAACTGAATAGGATATTTTAATACGTTCTGTAACTACTTATACTTAACTATACTAAGTAACTAAGTTACATCTTAAACTCTTTAATCTCTCCAGCTACAAACTTTTCTCTTATGCTGCACTCTTCCCTACAACTACTACAAACAAAAGAGTGCTCCGAAAATGCCTCACAAATATTAGTGTACTCACAATAATTCTTGTAAAGCGTACTCAATCTATCACTTTCTTGTATTGTTTTATCTCTTTACTTACAAATCTTCTAAAAATTCCACAGTAACCCCTGTCGTAAGAGTCCACACAAGTGACCGAAGTTTCATCAAAACACTCACAGTTATTTCTAAATTTACATTTGTCCATTTATACCACTCCTATAGATAGATTTAAATATAATACCTGCGTATATAGTATTTGTACAACAAATCTTTTTTTTAGAATCGTTGTTCATTTATACCACCAGAGGGGTTTAATCCCCTCTATACCACCACTTCTTTTACTTGTTTTTCAACCATTTTTCTTCTTCAAGCATAATTTCTTTGTAGCCGTTTTCTGCTGTCTCAACTCCAAGCAGTGTTATAATTGTTCCAGCAACAAAACCAGTTAGGCATCCTATCATTAATGCTGTAGTTATTTCATCACCATAGACACTTCTTGTAATTTCTCCTAGAAGGATTGGAGATAGCGCAACAGTGTACAGTACTATTGTCTTTAGTTTCATTTGTACTCCTTCTTTTAACAAAGTTCCTCTTCTATGAGTTTCATATACTTGTTCTGTGCTGCTCTTTTTGTTTTATACTGCCAGGTTTGCCCTCCGTCCTGTTTATCACGAAGAACCACAAATTCTGTTGCAACCTGCTTGTACTGCACTTTGAACAGTTCAAGTTTTACACCAGTCATAAGCGTATCTTTGCAAATGTCCGTAATTTCAGTGTCAGGGCACTCAGGATAAGTGTAAGTTCCCTTTTCCATGTCAATAATAATTTTCTCTGCCATTTAAACCACCCTCTTTTTAGCTCTCTTTTCTTCTGCCATTGCTGCTATGTACGCAGGACATTTTGTGAAAAACCTTTCGCATTTTTCTATATCTGCATCAGGATCTCGCTGGAATTTGCAGAATTGCACAGGTTTGAAGTCCTGGAGCTGCACGTAATGATAAAACCTGTCAACACCATTTGAGGCAACACTTTTTCTGTGAATAATCCCGTCACCTTTCTTTGACAGAATAACCTTTTGTAGCCTGTTGTTGTCTATGTGTGGGCAGAACCCCACGGCATTAATATTAGTATACTCTGCAGGGTCCTTGTCTGTGTAGTCCTCTCCAATTGCTTTAAACTCATAATCATTTTTTATTGCCTGCTCTACTTTCCTAGACCTGGTCACTGTCTCACCTTCTCATTACAAGTGAGAATTTCAGCTCGTCTGCAGTCATGAACTGGTGAAGGCTCACAAAATCATAGCCCTGTTCAGCTAGGTCATTAAGGGTGTTCTGCAGATTTCCTACTGGTCCGTTTTTTACAACAAATTTTGCTGTGTTCGTTGTGTGTATCATACCATAACCACCTAAAGTTTATCATTCTATCATGTTAGTTTAATTTTTATTCTGTAGATTTTACACCTATAATTTTTCTTTTCCGTTTCTGTAAAGTATGCACACAAGTAGTATATAACGTTTACGTAACTGGTTCTAAGGTAGTATAATGTAGGGCTGAAAATCTGCTAAAATTTAAACTTGGTATATAAACTAGGTAAGGGTTTCACCTACGTACGAAAAGCTTTTATACTATCGTATCCTAGTAAGTGTTGTTAAGATTTGTGGGAGTAAGCAAGTCTTGGCAACTGACTAAAATGATAAATTAAACAGGTGGTATAAATGGACATAATAGAACTTTGTGAGAAAGGAGACAAGCTTTCTGTTGCTGAATCTCTTGCTGAACTACACGTTAGAGCTGGAGATAAACTTAAGGATATTGTGAAATATTCCAAAATTGGGGATATTTCTGCGGTAAACACTGCACTGGCACAGTATGATAATTATAAGGCTCTTATCGACTGCGTAAGGAGCCTGACAGTAAAACAGTAATGAACGGGACTGATTAAATAAACTGAGTACAAAATGAACTAAGATAAGGAGATGTAGAATATGACACCAGAAGAAGCACAGAAGATTTCAGACGAAATTAACGCAAATGAAGACCTGGGCGAAGACCTGACCGAAGAAGAACTTGCAGAAATCATGGAAGGAGAAGACGAAGAAGAAGAGGAATTTGACGAGGAGGAAGAAGAGAACTCACATGACCAGGTAGTTGAAACAATTTCAACTATCAGGCAGCCTGTAACAACTGAAGTAGAAGTGGGTGCAGACACAGGCGCAAAGGGAGAAGTTAAGCCTTATGCAAAGGTAAGAATCACACGGCACTTGGAATGTGAAGGTGATTCACTGGAAGTTTATGACATGATCGGACAGGACTTTATGGACCTGTCAGGACAGGTTAAGGCGGTTATCACAGATATGAAGAAGAACCTTAACAAGAACAAGCCGGAGATGCAGTAACATGCTGCACTCTCTTACTTGTGAAGAACGCGCAGCACTCATGAAAGTCTTAGTCCGTGTTGTTTGTGGTGAAATGAACGTTGATGAACAAACAGAAAAAGTATGTGTAAGAACTTTAAAAATGCTTAATATTGAGGTGGTATAAATGGCAAAGCTTGTAATCCTTCAGAACAAATTCGATAAGAGAATTGAAAATTTCACAGCAGTTGTTTCAGATGTCAAAATTGAAGATGCAGACGCTTTTGGTGGTGGAATCAAGACTGAGTTTGTCTTTGAATTTGGTGAGGATGAACCACTGCTTAAGCTGGACATGAAGCTCGATAAATGGGTAGATGACGGGAACGGCGGCAGGACTCCAAGGACCTCCAGCACAATATACAAATTTTTTAAGTCCTGTGCAAAGCTGGATATTGCGTTTGAGTTCAATGATGATTACACAGAAGTTACAACGACTCCAAGCCTGCTAGGAAAGGAAGTTTCCTTTGAGGTACAGGCAAAGTCTTTTGTGCCAGATCCTAGCGAAGTTGACGCAGAAACAGGAGATCCAAGGACCGTAACGTTTTATATCTGGAAAGTTGCCGCAATCAAAGGCAACTCTTCAGTAACACCTTCAAAGCCCGCGCCTGCAGCAACTGTGGAAGCAAAGCCTGTAGATCTTGAGGCAGTAAAGAAAAACTGGCTTAATATTGTCAGTGGGATTCCAGAGAAATGCCAGTTCTCAGGACTTCTTGCGGCAAAAAATGATTTTGTAAAAGGAAAGGTTTTCTCTGCTGAAGAAACTGCTTATTATTCAGAAGCAAGGAAAGTTAAATCCATGATTGATATGCTTGTTGCCGAAGGATTCCTTACTAAAAAAGGTGTAGAGTATACTAAGAATGACGACAAGATTCTTGAAGGGCTGATGTAATTCAGCTCAAACTTTTTTTAAATCGGTGGTGGTAATAAATGGGTATAACACAGTCACTTTCATTAAATGGTATCCCTGGTACTGGTAAAACTTACGGGACAGCTAAAATAGTGACTGATCTAGGACTTAAGGCAGTTGTCCTAGATTTCGAGGGTAAGCAGGGAAGGACAGGCAAATACGATAAAACAGTATCTCTGTGTTTTCCTGAAATGAAAGAGCACTTTGAGATATATAATCT
>JALOBO010000268.1 GCA_023228225.1 Clostridia bacterium | reverse complement strand
TATTATTGGAACCGTATAAATTAGACGTTATCCCAATACCAGGAACGAAAAAATACAAGATTGATACGTCGCATATTTGCACGATAGATTCTTGTGATAAACATCATTTAATTGTTGTTAAATCTAAGGTGCCGTTTGTGGTAAAACCTATCACAATGCTTAAAGCGTGGAAAGTAGGGAATTTATATGATACGAACGAGATTATTAGCGAAAAGATTATCTTATAATCTTATTTTACTAAATGCGGAATAGAACAATGGTTAACCTCATAAGCCTCTAATCCGTTTTTAAAGTCATTGCTCCATACTCTCTTTTTATCGCCGTTTAACTTGATAGATTTATCAATGCTACTCCATACGTTCATATCTGCTTTGGTCTTTGTTTTCGTATGAGCCAAAATTTCCCCTAAATGTATTGGGCGGTTTACTACGTAATTATAAACACTGGAATCAGGCATATCTTGTAGGATATCCAATAAGGAGGTTATTTTATCCTTTGGCGCTATTTCGTAATCGTCGCGATTAACCTCTTCATAAAGTCTAAAACCTCTAAATCGGTTTTTCGTTTTCTTTTCGTTCCATAAAGCATAAACATCCGACATTACAAAAATACCTTCTCCCTCAAAATCTAAATCCCAGGCACCTAGTTTGCCGGTATCGTCGTAGTCTAAGGGTATTTCAGAATGAACACTATCGGTTGACATACCTATTACCTGGTTAATATTTGGCAACGCTAGTTCTAATAATTGTAACCTGGTATTAGCGGTTATCTCTGTTGCCCAAATCGGATTAAAAACCCTACCGGTATTACCGCCAACCGTTTGAATAAATTTTCCATAGAGGGAATTTAATACTATTTTTACGACATATTTTATATCGTCGTCTTTTTCAGTGTTTTTCCATTCGTATAATTTCTCTATTTCCTCTTTTAACGGATAGTTAACGCTATTTTCGATAAAATACCAACCGTCAATAACTTCAATTTCTACGTTGTTGAAATGATTTAATATAAACTCAATCTCTTTTTGCGTTAACCATTGCTCATATTTCCCATTCGGATAAATGTTAAGCGAACCTTCTTTCACCATGAATGGAGAGATAAGGGAATGATAGAACTCTACTTTACAATGATAATACCCATAATAAGCATTATCTTGATACTCTGTTGTATAATACCATTTACCGTTATTTACATCAATCAAATTAGCCATAATAGAGGGATAGGCAGATTTGATATCATAGGTATAAACATGGTCAAATTTTCCTCTCTTTAAAATTTCAAATCTTCCTCCAGAATAGGAGTTATACGCATATCTCAATACCTCTCTATCAATACCGTTAATGGTAGGGATATAGCATTTATACAAAAAGTATTCTTGTGCGAAAGAACCTTTAGAGTATGGGGCATTAGGGAGAAATTGTAGGGAGTTCTCTAGCAGATTAAAAAACCATACTGCCAACCTTTGAGTTAATACGCTATCCTGAATACAGTATTTTATAATATTCTCTTCGTTTTCTTTCCAATATTCAATATCGGTATTCAGTCTGCTAGAATCTACGATATCCGTTAATTTTCCCTCTTTTAAGTATTTTTTGGCTGCATTGTTTAAGGAGGTTGATAAGAAATTATTTAAATCATAAAACCTATATGAATGGTTTGCGCCGTCGATAATGCTAAAATATTTCCCGGCAATGTAATGAATATCCCAATGATGATAATGGAGTTCTCCGTTGGCGTATAACTCCTGTAATTCTTCAATTTCCAGGTGTTTTACGATTGATTCGAAATCAAAACGAATGTTGAAAAACCAGTTAAATTTAGAACGGAAATGGGAATGGGTTAAAAAGTAAATAATATCGTCAATATCTTCTACCATTTTATACCTACCGGTATTATCGGTTATCAGTTTTACGTAACCGTCGAATGTTTCAGTATCTAATCCGGTATGTTGACGCTGCTTATTATGTTTGTTTTTATAGCGTTTTTGGGTTACGATATTCAAATCGTTAAATGGTTTCAAGGTTAAAACCTTCCGGTATAGATATTCCATATTAAGATACAGATATCTATTCCTTTAACGATAAAATACGCTAAAACTATCGCTATGAAGAATAACAAACTGCCAAAAATACATTTATAGAGAGAAGGTATTTCCATTTTATACCACTCCAGCAGTAGCATAATATATTATATATTCTATAAATAAATATCCTAAATACATTAGCATTAAAACCATTACAGCCCATACAATAGTATTAACTATTTCGTCATAATTCATAGTTATATCCCTCCGATAACTAAACAACAAAGATAGGTAAAATAAGCGAGTGCTCCAAAGATAACTAACGCTAATGCGAGATAGAGATAAAATAAGGTTTTCGTCATACTTCATCAACTCCGATAATTAAACCGTAAATACCGTTTTCCCTCTGTTTATGGAGATTACCATAATAGTTACCTATTGCTACGTTGTAAGTTTTGTTAATTTCGAATATAGCCATAGAAAAAGGTTCTTTTGATACATAGGCATATCCATCATAAGCATCTATTAAAAACTCTCCGTTAATGTTGGTAACTTTTTTTATGGTTATAGGTTTTTGGGATATTACGTTTTCATCTGGTAATAAATACGGAGCAATAACGTATAACCCAAAGGTAACAATAGCAATAACCGAAACGCAAAATACGGTAAACGCTAATGCGTCTATAAGGCGATGTTTATCCATGTTTCACTCCTTAGATTTTTCTCCTGTTATTTTTCCTCTCGCTGCATCTCGCAATGATACATCAGGGTTATTATGATAGGTTCTAATTACCCTGTATTCCCCTTCTGTTAATTCTCCTTTGGGGAAC
>JALOBO010000267.1 GCA_023228225.1 Clostridia bacterium | reverse complement strand
AATTAGCGGTAAGGAATGAATGAAAACGAAATCTCAAATTATAAAGCCATAGGATAATTTATCTCATGAGTGGTTTCAGATGAGGTAATTATATATACTTATAATTTCAATATACTAATGGAAAAATTAAATTTAGTTTTTAATTTTTTCAGTAACGAAATGAAATCTTGAATTTATTAAACAAAACGATAGTATGAGTGAATTAGTATGAACTTAAACAAATATTTAACGGTGTTAGTAATATTATTTTTTATTACTTTAATTGGCTGTGGAACTGTATCTGCTACAACAGAAATTGTAGTTGACACTTCGTCGGTCATATCTGGAATGACAATCGACGAACAAGTAACGATTCCAGTTATTATGTATGATGCAACAAACATCACATCCTTTGAAATCATCATTCCAAATAATATTAATGGGATATCTATTTTAGTAAATCAGTCGAGACCGATGGATGATGTGAGCGAAGGTTCGTCATATGAAAATCAATATTTCCCAAATTATAATTTAGATGCGAATTCATCGTTAGTGTATTGGCACGACACTTTGAATATAGGAGTAAGTGGTGAACTCATTACTTTGTTTTTCATTGATGTAACAGTCTACGACGCTGATGTTTCTCAAATTCCGCTTATAATTTCAGTAAATAGTCTGAACACTTCTGATGAAAGCTTAAATCTCAAAGATGAACATCTTGTAACACAAGGGTTTATTCAGGTTATACAATCACCAATCGTTTTGACAAGTATTAGCATCACATTCCCTAATGAAGGGAGTGTGTTAGAAGTTGGAACAAAAGATGTTGCTTTAATGGAAGGATTAGATCAATACGGCGAACGCATGCCGGCAAGTGTTATTTGGACTAGTTTTAATGATACAGTATTGCATATTACTGAAGATGGTAGATATACAGCGAATTGTAATGGTTCTGTGATTATTTCAGTATCATCCGTTGAGTTTCCTATGATTTCATCGCAGATAACTGTCTCAGTTTTTGAATATCCGGACGAATCGATTCTTCCATTTATCACTTTGCAACATGGTTGGAATTTTATCTCTGTTCCAAAAACGCTTGATGAATCCACAAATACTGTAGAAAAGCTCTTTAACGAAATTGATACTGATAATCGTCAGATTTTAACATATGACGCTCTTGCTAAAAAATGGATATCGTTAAATAAAACAGATGTGATTCAACCATTAAATGCTTATTGGATTTATACTAAACAAGAGGCTGTTGTTAATTTTATATATTCAAACGAAGTAAATGAATTGTTAAGTAAACAGCTGTATCCTGGATGGAATGCAATTGGACTTTCGTCGGATGCGGATATTTCAGTACAAAGGGCCTTCGCTTGTCTCAATAATACATGGAAAACCCTCATTCCGTGGAATCTTGTGGATGGAAGTTATGATTCAGTAATTATCAACGGAGGCTCTGGTATATATGGTCCAGAGCGAGTTATAACGTTAGGAACTGGATATTGGTTATATGTCGATTCGGAAGGACTTTTAGTTAATGCTAAAACTCCTTTTGATATCAATGGTGTTAATGGATAAGAGGTATGAACTTATCGAAACTGGTCTTGATGGTTTGAAAAAGAGTAAGACTACGAAATTGAAAAATGTCTGTGGGCATAAGACTATTATACTGGATGAATTATAACTTAACCTTTTTTATATTTTTATTATAAATAACTTAATGCGGATATACAAATCGGTAATTATATATACTATTGAAACTAATTACTATTAATTAAAGGATATGAAATGTATGTTTAGTGCAAAGTTCGATGGCAATCTAGCTGGATTTTTGATTGGCAATAATATAATGATGTTAGATGAAATTTATCTTAAAGATATAGAATCTTATATCAGAAAAACTATAACTGCTGACAAATTATTTGCGTTCAAAAAAATGGTCGATAATAAACAGGAATACAGGTGTGTAATTCGTGCTTATTATTTAGAATTATTAAACGATAAGAAGTTTCTTACGGAATATTATTCAAAATGGTTATTATATCAGTTATGGACTAATGAACAATTTGATAGAAGTAAAATTATAACTATGTTATCAAATGAGGATATAGTTATGTGTGAGTTTATTACAAAATATTTATGGTGGGAAGATGAAAAATTAACCCTTGAGACTCTTACTTCATCGAAAATGATGTTGGCTGTAAAAAATAAAATTTTACTAGAGTCAGGCAATGTGGAATGCATATTAAAGAAATGTATTAATCATGCCGTGTTTGATATGATGTATCATTCGGAATTTGAAAAATTAGATATTTTAAACTAAAATTATGACTGAACTAATTAATGATTGGAAAGTATGCCCGATGATGACCAAACCAACTGGGGATTTACGAGATCCCTATTCAGGTGTAGTGTATTGTAATGACGGATATATCACCATAGGGACTGTTAATATAGGGACTGATGGGTTAGTGTATATACACCCGGATAGACCTGTTGTAAAATGTCAGGCGTGGTCCGAAAATAGAGGATGTGCAATCTGTAAACAAGAGTTGGGCATATGACCCCGCTACGGAAATGCTCAACGTGCAAGCACTTCGAAGTGATTGCCGGCGACGACGAGAAACATAATTGGGGTATTACATGGGGCACGTGCACGAAACCCGGACAGACGATTACCGAGGAAGCCGCGGCATCGCAAGGGTATCCCTGCTGGGAGGCGATGAAATGAAACAAATCAGATTGAATACTGAAAAAAGGTATGCAGATTCACAAAATAGAGATTATTTGCAATTTATTGATAATTTCATCGACGAAATAAATACGTGTGCCTTACGAAAATATAACGATTTCGGAGTGAATTTATGAATGAAAT
>JALOBO010000266.1 GCA_023228225.1 Clostridia bacterium | reverse complement strand
CTTGCCGTTTATTACAACAAGGCATTGCTCACGGGCGAAACCAATACGACAAGTTATCTCTTGGAACTCGCTCACAAGTGCGGTTATCGCTTCATCTATCAAGACCAAGATGTCGAAGATTTAAGTGGGCGATTTCAAAACAAGTTCGGTTATAAAACCAAACAAAACAACCGCAACTATATGATTGACCTATTCAAAATAGCATTTCGAGAAAACCCCAACATTATCAACGATTATGAAACCTTGTGCGAAATGGAGCAATTCCAAGTCGTAAGACATAAAACCAATCAAGGCACAACAAGAGAAAAAATTGAGGCGTCAGGCGATAGTCACGATGACCTTGTAATGGCGGCGTGTGGATACTACCTATGCCGTGACCAGCAAGAAGCCACACCCAAGCAAGTTGCCTCGCCAAGTGAGTTAAAGCAATTCGATCCATTTGAAGTTCATAAAAAAGAGCAAGAGAAAGAAAGGGTTTACCAAATATGGGATTAAAAGACTTAAATCGTAAACAATTCAAAAAGTTTCAAGAGTTTCTTGCCTTTTTCGAGTTATTAGGTGTCAAAGAAGATGATTTGCGACAAATACCCAAGATTAAAGAGTGTTTAGACAATATAAAAGTTGTTAATAAACCGATTGAACTCACAAACGATGAGCAAAAAGCCATTAACGAACAATATGAAAATAAAGCAACGCCAGAGCAAATGATAGCGATGTTTGCCAAAGAAACAGAGGAGTTCTACCCAGATGGAAGAAAACCAAGCAAGACAAGGAACAACTAATTTTCAACTATACTCGCTTGATAAGCAGTATAAGGACAACACGAACTTAATCAATTATATTGATGAAGCTCAAAACTTTTATAATGGCAATCAATACCCAAACGAAAACTATAACAATATGATTCGTGTGACATTAAACATTTGCTCGTTTAGTGCCAATCTTAAAGCATCGAAAATATGTGGAACGCCTATTTATCTCGCTTTTACCGCCGACAATATGAATAGCGACACAACTGCATTAAGACAATTTGACGAATATAATTGTAATAAATTAGGAATTAAAACTTCTAACTTCCAAGCCGCCTTAAATGGTTTTGTCAATGGCACAGAGATTACTTATTATCGTTGGGATGAAGATGACACTACTTATAAGGGCATTTATAAGGGCGGTTTATTTGAAGAACACCTTGATTTACGCAATTTTGCCGTCGCTAACCCATATATTCAAGATATACAAAATCAAAAATGGATTATGTTTTGGGAAGATTATGAAATTGGTGCGATTAAAGAACTCGTTGAAGGCAAGTCAAAAGCCGCAATCGAGAGTAAAAAGGAATTGATCGAGCGTGAGTGCGATAATTATGATGAATATAAAAATAAAGAAATAATCAATCACGGTCTTGCTCGTCTATATACAAGATTCTTTCGTGTCGATGGCGAAGTTTATTTTATGTGTTCAACCGAGAATGTTGACATTTTTGAATACCCACACCCATTAAGTCGTAAAGTTGCCAAGACAATTATTGAAAAAGTCGTTGATGATTATAAAAAAGCAATTAAAAACGGCGATATGAAAGACCAAGATGGCAACATCGTTCCCGATTACAAAATTGATTTTGAAGATTTAATTATTAACATTTCAAGTTCAAAAGCGTTTAACGATAAAGATTATCAGAAAATCAAAGAAAAGTTTTCACTTTTCCCCGTTGCTGTTTTCCGTCCATTTGCCCAAAATCGCTCTTTCTATGGTCGTAGTGATATAAAATCGCTCATTCCAATTCAAAAAGGTGTGAACTTTGCTATTTCAATGAACTTAAAATGTGCTGAAAACAATGCTTATAACAAGATATTTGCCAAACCCGAAGCGTTAAGGGGGCAAAAAATTACCAATGAGCCATCGCAAGTGTTGGTTGATTATTCAAACTTCACAAATGGGTGGGGTATCAAGTTTGCCGAAACACCCGCTATGCCGAACGGTTTGCTTGACTTTACCGATAAACTGCTTGGAATGACAAGAGTTATTTATGGTTTTAGCGATGTTATGGATGGCTCGCTCACTAATCAAGATATGTCGGGCTATATGCTTCAACAAATGATTAAACAATCAAACACATCTATCGAACAACAGCAACAAATATTTTGGGCTTATAACGAAGATAAAGCCGCTATTCGCTTAATGTTTTATAAGCATTATGTTGATAAAGCCAAATATACCTATGAATTAAGCGATGCTGAATATGAAGGCGAAGAACAAGCCCGTAAAGCAATTTATAACAAACTAATGAGTGGCGGCAAATTAACAAGTTTGCCTAATGCTAAACCCGAAGATTTTGAAAATCAAGCCCATAAAGTAAAAGTGAAAGAAATTAAAAATGAAGATATGTATGGTATTAACTTTGATATTTCAATAGAAGCCATGCAAGGTCTTGCCGATAGTAAATTAGTCGAGCAACAAATGTGGGACAACTTACTTCTCAATGGTGGCATTAACAATATCGCACCTGAACTACTTGATATGTATTTACAAGCAAGTCCAAGCGTTTCGCCAAGAACAAAAGCATCTTTGACAAGAGTGGTTGAAAACTTGAAGCAAAGCAAGATTCGTATGCTCGAAGGTCAATTACAAGATTTAGCGGGCAAGACACAACAAATTATGGCTTATGCCAAGCAACTTGAAAGTGTCAATGGCTATCAAGGTAGTTATCTTAAAAACCTACAAAGCGAGTTTGGAAACAAGATTAACTCTCAAAACAAGATAATTGGTGGACTTGCCAAAGATTTAGACAAATATCGTGGTGCTTCGGAGGGCGAAGCAAAGTCAAATAACTCTCGTGGCGTCGAAGGCACAAAAATTGTCGAGCC
>JALOBO010000009.1 GCA_023228225.1 Clostridia bacterium | reverse complement strand
CAATATCATCAACCGCACTATTAATCAGTAAATATATTGCATTATATGCATCTGAACCACTTTCTATATTAAATGCGTAAGATAAACCAGAAGTAAGATATTCTACAATATCTGACCGGTACTCATCTACAACGCTTAATAATGTTTGATAAATTGCACTGTCACTGTTTAACATAATTGAAAGAATGTTAAATGCTATTTCTCTATTAAGATCATCTTGATATACTGTTAATTGGTGTAATTGTGTTACAAACTCTTGTACAAGAGTTAGCGGATTGCCTACCCCGTTAGATGGAATTTCATCTATATAGTTTGCTAAATTTATAAATGCAGAATATAAATTATCATAATATTCTTGCCCGTAAGCACTCACAATGTCTTCTTCAAACTCCGAAATATAAATGTTTGCAAGTTCTTTAAAGAAATATGGATTGCCAAATTCTTCATAATTGCTTGTAAACGCTGTTATATCATAGCCTAAAATTATGCTAACTTGATTAATATAATAAATTTGATCAATTTCTTCATCATTAATAATTTTGCTTAAATATTCATTTACTAGTGCTTCAAAATCAATATAAGTTTGTGATTCGGTGTCAATTTTTAATGAATAAGCAACATTATATGCAATACCACTAGCAATATCGCTTTGGTATTCGGTTAATAAATCTATAACAGATTGATTAATAGCAATTTCGCTATCTAATAAAGTTGCAAGAACATCAAATACTGTTAAATAATAATCTTCGGCCGACTCATCTAATGCATATTGATACACATCACTTGAAAAATCTTCGGCGGTAAGCAAAACATTATCAATTCCATTAATTGGAATTTCATCTAATGCGGTTGCAAAATTAACAAATGATGTATACAAATTGTCGAAATATGCTTGACCGTATTTTTCTACAATACCTGCTTCCATTTTTGAAGCAAAAGTTTCTGCAAGTTTTTTAATTATATAAGGAGTTCCAAAAGTTTCATAATTAGTTGTAAATTCGGTAACGTCATAATCTAAAATTATACCCAATTGGTTAATGTAATCAATTTGATCAATTTCTTCTTGATTAATTAGTTTGTTAATGTATTCGCTAACTAAGTTATCTAAATCGGTATAAGTTTGTGATGTAATATCAATTTCCATTTCATTACATACCGCTGTGCAAAGGTAAGTAGAAAACATATTAACCAAATCATATTCGGCAATAAAATCTACAATATTTAAATTTAATGCGTTGTATGCTAAATTTAAAGCAAAATCAATTTCCTTTATTGGCAAACCAGTATTGCAGTCATTTGCAATAAGTTCATCAGAAATAACAACTAACTGACCACTGTTTTCAATTAACGCCATTAATGTAGAATTAACATCTAAATTGTAAGCATCTTCAAGCGTTTTAACCATGTTTGTAAAAATTGTAACATATTGGTCTTTTAAAGTTTCAACTTCAACTGTATCCTCTTTATGTGGGATATTTTCATATATATCAAGTAATAAAGTTGATAAACTATGTTGCGGGTCTTCTTGTGCAGAACTAAATAATGAATCAACAATAACTTTGTTTATTTCGTCCATTTCTGAGTATTCTTGGAATATTTCATTTAAATCTTCTAGTATTGTTACTAGGTCTAATTCTTCTTCATTATATAATTTTGTATATAATTGATTGTTAATTACTGCATAAACACTATTATGTCCCACAGATTCGGCAGGAATGTTAAGTATTTTGCAAAGTAAATCAGTTAAATTTGATAAGTAAAAATCACCTTGTGAAAAAACAATTTCTTTTGCATAATAATCATAATCAAGCACGCTTAACTCATCGCCTAATGCTTTAAGTGCGTTTGTCAAATCAAAATTAGATTGAAGCAATTCAATACTAGTAATATCTGTAATACTAAAATCTAACGATGAAGTCATAATTGAATTTAATACTAAATTATAAATATCTTCTGCATTAAATGTGGCAAGCATTTCTTCGGTTAATGTAGGTGTGGTTACGCTCTCGTTAAGATTGCTTTCTTCGCCTGCAAAAATTGCAGTTAAATTTGCAGTTAATGTTGCATTTATTTCGGCACCACTATTTTGATATGTATTTAAAAAAGTTTGAATTTTTTGAAGGTACTCATTTTTTGCTACGGTTTCCGTATTTTCTACAACGCTAATACTAAATGAATAGGTAAAACCGCCAAAAGTAAGAGTAATATTTTTATTACCTATTGTATTCATATCCGGAAGCGATGCTAACATAGCATTTGTAAGTGGAATAATGCTAACTGTACCATCAGAATAGTTTAATACCAAATTGCAACCTTCAACAGAAAAATCATCTCCGCGTTCAAGTGAAGCAGGGACATTTGCTATACTATAAGATGTAATAGTAATTAAATCATCATCGTCATCATCGTTGTTTTTCTTGCCACACGCACTGAATGCAAACATGCATGGTACCAAAACTAACATAATAAATAAACTTCTGAAAACTTTTTTCATATCTATACTCCTTAAATCTAAAAATTTACAGCAAAAAAACATATGTCATAATATTATATCATATATAATTTAATTTTGAATACTTTTTTTAAATATTTCTCAAAATTTTTCCAACTATAAATATGGTTATAAATACAATAAAAATATTTAAATTATAATATATTTTAATTATTTTCAAATATATAGGAAGACAAAGGGACTTATTCTAGCAAAAGTCTTTTAAGCATAATAATATTATATCTTTATTTAGTAGGACTTTCTGCGGTGCCTAGTTCCGCTTGTCCGTTAGGCAAGCGGAATATTAGAATTGGCTATTATATAGTTCTGCATAAAAGCCATTTTCGCTTAGTAATTCATCGTGCGAGCCTTGCTCTACAATATCGCCATCTTTCATAACCAAAATTTTGTCGGCATTTTTAATTGTAGATAGTCTATGAGCAATAACAAATGAAGTTCTACCTATTGTTAGTTTATCCATTGCTTGTTGTATTAAGATTTCCGTTCTTGTATCCACATTACTTGTTGCCTCATCTAAAATTAGCATTGGGCTATTTTGTATCATCGCCCTTGCTATTGTAAGTAATTGTTTTTGTCCTGCCGAAATAGCGGTGTTATCATCAAGCACGGTATCATACCCTTGTGGCAAAGTTTTTATAAAATGATGCACCCCACAGGCTTTGCAAACTTCTACAATTTGTTCATCTGTAACACTATGTTTACTGTAAATTATGTTTTGTTTTATTGTACCTTCAAATAGCCAAGTATCTTGAAGTACCATACTAAATAAATCATGTACATTTTCACGCTTCAAGTCAAGTATTGATACACCATCAATTAATATATTACCACTGTCTACTTCGTAAAATTTCATAAGCAAATTAACAATAGTGGTTTTACCCGCACCTGTCGGACCTACTATTGCTACTTTTTGTCCCGCTCTAATACTAGCGGAAAAATTATGAATTACTTCTTTATCAGCATCATAGCCAAACTTAACATTTTTAAATTCTACATTACCTTTTATATTATTTAGCACTTTTGTTTTATCGCTTTCATCACTTAATTCTTGTTCACCCAAAAATTCAAATACTCGTTCACTTGCAGCCACGGTAGATTGTAAATTTGTAAATGCTTGTGTAAGTTGTGATATTGGTTGCATAAATAATCTAACATAAACCATAAAGGCAATAATTACACCAAAAGTAATATCGCCATTCATAGTTAGCACCGCACCTGTAACGCAAACCGCCACATATCCAAAATTGCCTATAAAATTCATAAGTGGGTGCATAAGTCCCGAAAAGAATTGCGATTTCCAAGCACTTGTATATAATTTGTTGTTAATTTCTGTAAATTTTTGTTTAGTTTCGGCTTCGCCATTATACGCTTTAACTACATTGTGTCCTGTATAAATTTCTTCTACATGTCCATTTAATTCGCCTAAACTTTTTTGCTGTGTATTAAAATATTTTTGTGATTTAGACATTATAAATGCCATTAAAACAAAACCAACAATACTTGCACCAATGGCCGCAAAAGCCATAATCCAATTCGTAATAAACATCATTAATATTGCACCAATTAAAAGCACAATTGAACTTATTAAACTTGTAACGCTGTTATTAAGAGTTTGCCCTATAGTATCAACATCATTTGTAACTCGGCTTAAAATGTTTCCATAAGTAGTGCTGTCTAAGTATTTTAGCGGAAGTTTGTTAATTTTGTATGAAATGTCTTTACGCAAAGTTTTAGAAATTTTTTGCGTAACATTTGCCATAATAATGCCTTGGGCATAATTAAACACAGAACTCAAAATATACAAACAAGCCAAAAATATGGAAATTTCAAGTACTGCATTTGTATTTATACCAGTAGTAAGCCCTGCTAAAATAATATTGGTAATTTTACTAAATTGGTTTGGACCAATAAGCGTTAAAATCGCACCAAAAATAGCAAATATTATTGCAAGTACTATAATGAATAAATAAGATTTGCAGTAACCAATTAGTTTGCTTAGAGATATTTTAAAATTTTTGGGTTTTTCATAAATTTTAGTAGAACTTTTTATGGAGGAATTCATAGGTCTATTATCCATCGATTAATTCCTCCTTACTTAATTGTGAATACGCTATTTCGGAATAAACTTTGCAATTATTAAGTAGTTCGCTGTGAGTACCTACTCCAACGATTTCGCCATTATCAAGTACTATTATTTTATCGGCATTCATAATTGTGCCAATACGCTGAGCAACTATTAAACAAGTTGTATTAGATAATGTTTTATTTAAAGTATGCCTTAACTTTTTATCGGTTTTATAATCAAGTGCCGAAAAACTGTCATCAAATATCAAAATTTCAGGTTTTCGGGCAATAGCACGAGCAATTGAAAGCCTCTGTTTTTGTCCGCCCGATACATTTGTCCCCCCCTGCGAAATATGAGATTTATACTTTTCTTCCATTTTTTCTACAAATGTTTTTGCCTGTGCAATTTGTAGTGCGTTTGCAATTTCTTCTTCACTAGGTGTACCTAAACTATTATCGCCAAACGCAACATTGCTCTCTACCGTACCGCTAAAAAGCACCGCTTTTTGAGATACAAAGCCTATCTTATTATGTAAATCAAATAATTTGTAATTACGCACATCAATATTGTCAATAAATACACTTCCTTCGGTTGCATCATAAAAACGCGGAACCAAATTTATAAGTGTACTTTTTCCGCTACCCGTAGAACCTATAAATGCTACTGTTTCGCCTTTATGAGCGGTAAATGATATATTTTTAAGTACATACTCATCTGCATCGGGATACTTAAATCCAACATATTTAAATTCTATTTCGCCAACAAGATTAGAAGTGCCATCGGATTTTCCATCTACAATTTTATTTTTTGTGCTTAATACTTCATTAATTCTTTTTGCCGATACTATTGCACGCGGTAACATTAAAAATATCATAGTGAGCATAATAAACGCCATTACAACTTGCATTGCATAAGAAGAAAATACAACCATATCACTAAACACAGTTAACCTATTTAAAAGACTTGTGGCACTAATTAAATATGCCCCAATTAAATAAATTGAAAGCGAAAGCCCACTCATAATTAAACTCATTCCTGGACTCATTAGTGCTAGTGTTTTATAAATAAATAAATGTAAATTTGTTAAATTTGAATTTGCTTTTTCAAATTTTTGTATTTCAAATTTTTCGGCATTATATGCCCTTACTACTCGTAATCCAGTTAAATTTTCTCTTGTTACTCGGTTTAAATTATCGGTATAAATTTGAGTTTTTTTAAACTTTGGTATTGCGGTAAGCATAATGGCAGTAATCATTATAACAAGCAGTAAAACCGCTATCGCAGTAACCGCGGACCATTGCCAACTTTTACCTAAGATTTTTATAATTGCCCATGTTGCCAAAATTGGTGCCATAATCATAACTTGAAGCCCCATTGCAATAGAGCCTTGAACTTGTGCAACATCGTTTGTTGACCTTGTAATTAAACTTGCAGTCGAAAATTTATTAATTTCATCTTGTGAAAATGACTGAACTTTATCAAATATTTTTTCTCTTACTCTTTTTGATAGTCCTGCGGCAATCTTAGCGGCAAAAAATCCGACAATTACGCTTAGGAAAGCACTTGATAAAGCACACAAAAGCATGTATCCGCCTGCACTCCAAATTTCTCTTATATCACTATTTGGCGTTTCTATTAATTTAGTAATTTCACTCATGTATTCAGGCAATTTTAAATCTAGCCACACCTGTCCTGCTATTAGGGCAATATTAACTAAAATTAACAACCATTCTTTAAATTTTAAGTATTTTAATATTTTTAACATTTTAATCTCCGCAAAACAACAAGTAAAATTATTATATTTTTTAATTACAGTTTTGTAAACCACTTTTTTATATTAATTCACAAATTTAAAAAAAAATGCTTTTAATTTCTAGAACGTTATGTTACAATTAATAGATTTTTTAAAGGAACAATTATGGATAAATGTTTGTCTATTGAAAGAAGTATTATTACAACATATCGCAGTAGAATATGGAAGCCTTTTGTATCAGCAATAATAGAATATGAACTTATAAAAGATGGCGATAAAATTGCAGTTTGTATGTCCGGAGGTAAAGATTCTATGCTTCTTGCAAAGTGTATGCAAGAATTAAAAGCCCACGGTAAAAATAATTTTGAACTGTTTTTTTTAGTTATGGATCCCGGTTATAGCGATATTAACAAACAAAAAATTATTGATAATGCAAAATTGTTAAATGTCCCAATTCAAATTTTTAATTCAAACATATTTAACATTGTTGCAGACATTAAAGATTCGCCCTGCTATCTTTGTGCTAGAATGCGTAGAGGTTGTCTGTATAATAAGGCAAAAGAAATGGGCTGTAATAAAATTGCGCTCGGACATCATTTTGATGATGTTATAGAAACTATTTTAATGTCGGCATTATATAATGGACAAATAAAAACTATGATGCCAAAACTTCACAGTTTAAACTTTGAAGGTATGGAACTTATTAGACCCCTATATCAAGTAAAAGAAGCAGATATCGTAAACTGGAAAAATTTAAATGGACTAGACTTTATTAAATGTGCGTGTCGATTTACCGAAAATTGCTCAATTAATCAAGATATCGCTGGTAAACGTACCGAAATAAAATCGCTAATAACCCGCCTTAGAAAAATTAATCCTATTTTTGACCACAATATTTTTAAAAGTATGTACAATATTAATTTAGGTGCTGTGATAGGACATAAATTAAATGGTAAAATATATAATTTCTTAAATAATTATGATAATGATAGTGCGGATACAGAAGAATAATTATACTTTTAAATTTTAATTTATAGGTAATTTTTAAACCTAAAACCTAAAACCTAAAAAAATCTACTCCGTTATGAGTAGATTTTTTTAGGTAAATTATTTAACTGGACTAGAAACTGCCTTAGGAGTTGCCTTTTTCTTCTTTGGTGGCTTATTTGGATTTTTATCTCCCATTTTAGTATTCTCCTTTTTTCTTTTTAGTTATTAAGATAGGTTCTACCATTATTGGTTTTGCCTTTACGGAAGTAATCGTATTGGCGTCCGTCTTTTTTTTCTTTTTTACTTCTCTCTTTATATCTTTGTTGCCCATTTGCATCACCTCTCTACGCATATATTTTACCACTATTCCAAAAATTAGCAAACAATTTTAAGCACTTTTTACAAATTAAATAAATAATTAAAAATTCACAATTCACAATTAGATATTACTTAATGGCGTAGAATTTTTATTTATAAATTTATAAATCATATGAAAAAGTCTTATTGACTTTTGTATGAATATGTTATACAATATATTTAATATAAGGGGGTAATACTTATGAATCTTACCCAAATAAAAAAAATTTCAAGTCAAATTTCAGTTAAAGCGGGCACTACCAAGCATAATTATGTTTTTGTATTAAATAATGTAGTCCATGATAAGAACTCACCATTATATAATGGTTTGTGTTACATTAAACTTTTGCCATTATTAAAATCTTTTGACAATAAAAGTGATAAACCACACAAAAACTTTATTACAGAGTTTGATAATTTTGTTATAAAAATTGCAAACGAAGAAAAACATCTTACAATTTGGAAAATTACTGATGCTTTTAACACGCCAGTCACAAATGATAAATTGCCAACCGACTTATTAGCACTTTTAATTCGTCGTGCTACCTCATTTGTTCTGCATGGCGTTAAACTTCATTTAGACAGTAATTATGATATCGTACCAGAAATTCGTAAATCGTTACCACGCGAAGAATGTTACAATGCAATAATTAAAGAATTAGAAAATAATTTACAAGAAAAATAAAGATTTTAAATTCTAATTATAAAAAACAGATGAATAATATGTCATTTGTTTTTTAAACCAAAGAAATTTTACTTAATTTTATCATATATATTACATAATTTTATTTGTACCTTTTAAATAAAAGTTGTATAATTTTGTATTAAAAATATTTTGAGGTATAAAATATGAAATCAAAAATATTAAAATTTTTTACATTGTTTATTATAATTCCAACAATGTTTATATTTAGTGCTTGTTCATTAGGTAATCAGGGATTATCAGCCTACGAACTCGCTGTGCAAAATGGCTATGAAGGAACTGTAACAGAATGGCTTGAAAGTTTGAATGGTACTAATGGCGAAGATGGTACTGATGGGCTTGATGGCGAATATGCCGGACAAGGCTTATCAGCATATCAAATTGCAGTTGAAAATGGATTTACCGGTACGGTAACTGAATGGTTAGTAAGTTTGCAGGGCGAAAAAGGTGATATCGGCAGTGACTCAGTTTGCTATGCTGTAAGCAAAGCAATTCTTTCAGTAGTAAGCGTTTATTGCGAATTTACCATTACATCTCAGTATACGCATATATCAGAAACTGAAACAAGCGCCGGAGCAGGTGTAATATTGTCAGATGATAAAGCAAGCGGAACAGCATATATAATTACAAATTATCATGTTGTTTATTACGCAGACGCCGACAGTGAAATCAGCGAAAGTATTAGTATTTATTTATATGGTATGGAATATGAGGAATATAAAATATCTGCAATATATATCGGTGGTTCACTTACTTATGATATTGCAGTACTCAAAATTGAAAATTCTACTATCTATACCAATAGTGATTCGTGTGCCACCAAATTAGAAAATTCTAATAATGTATTCGCCGGCGATACCGCTATTGCAATAGGCAACCCCGAAGCAGAAGGAATTTCAGCAACGCAAGGCATTATAAGCGTAGATTCCGAATACATAAGTATGACCGGAGCCGATGATATAACCGAGGTTACATTTAGAGTAATGCGAATAGATACCGCAGTTAATAGTGGTAACAGCGGTGGCGGTTTGTTTAATGAAGATGGCGAATTAATCGGCATTGTAAACGCAAAAACTATTGAAGATACAATCGAAAATATAGCATATGCAATACCTAGCAATATAGCGATATATGCTGCAAACAATATAATAAGGAATTCAAGTACTGAAAATACTTCAATTCTTAGATGTATGCTGGGAGTAACACTAAAAATCAGCGATACAATTGCTCACTATAACACTGAAACATTAAGAACCGAGATCATACAGACAATAGAGATAGATTCAATAGAAGATACTGGCGTTGCGTACAATATTTTACAAGCGGGCGATATTTTAAAATCGTTTACATATAACGGGGTAACGCTAGATATTACTAGATTGTTTACGATGGTTGATTACTCATTAAATTTTGTACAAAACGAAACAGTAGCAATTACTTTATTGCGTGGCGAAGATATATTAATATTAAATATTGTACTTGGAGATGTTACTACTATTGATTAATTAATAAATTTACAAATAAACATGAATTATTTTTTCATTGTTTTAGCATTTCTTTCTTCTTCACTCATTGTTGCTAAGGTTTTAACCACATCTAAATTTAAACCTAATTTATTTGCGACACGCGTTCCATAATCTACATCGGTAATATAAAACAACGCTGTTTGTCGGTATTGAATATTAGAAAGAGCATTTTTTAATGATACGCTAATATTATAAATTAAATGTTCTTTTTCTTGTGCAGAAAATTCGTTGTACAATTTTCTTGGCTGTTCAAAATCTATTGGCTCAACTTTCATCGGGTGGCGTGCCAGCATTCCTTCTACTTCATAAGAGGGCGGAGTCACTAAAATATTTGGTTCTGGACCCCTAAAACTATTCGGATAATAATTTGGAGCCCCTTGCTCTAACATACTCATATCGCCATCTCGCTGATAGTTGTTAACTGGACAGCGTGGCTTGTTTACCGATAGTTGATTTGCATTAGGTCCTATTCTATGTCGCTGTGCATCTGTATAAGAAATTGCTCTTGCATTTAACATTTTATCTGGCGACAGATTAACACCCGGTACAATAGTACCCGGGCAGAATGCCGCTTGTTCTACTTCGTTAAAGAAATTTTTTGGTAGTCTATTAAGCACAAGTCGCCCAACTGGAATAAGTGGATAATCTTCTTCATATATAATTTTTGTTACATCAAATACATTAAATTTGTAATTCATTGCTTGCTCGGTAGTTAAAATTTGAACAAATAAAGTCCAAGCCGGATATTTGCCCTGTTTTATACTGTCGTACAAGTCTTGCACCGAATAATTTGGATTAATGCCAGCCAATTCCACTGCTTCATCATTTGTAAAATTTTTTATGCCTTGCTCAGTTTTAAAGTGATATTTTATCCAATAACGCTCACGACTATTGTTGTACCACATAAATGTATGTGTTCCAAATCCATCCATATGTCTAAATCCATCAGGCGTGCCATAATCGGACATTAATCTAGTTACTTGGTTCATTGATTCCGGCGTTAAAGAAAAAAAATCCCAAAACGCATCAGGATCTGGTAAATTTGTAACTGGATTACGCTTTTGCGTATGTATAAAATCTGGAAACTTTATAGCATCGCGTATAAAAAATACAGGCGTGTCATTACCTACAATGTCGTAATTGCCATCATTTGTATACAGTTTAACCGCAAAGCCTCTTGGGTCGCGGGCTGTATCTGCCGAACCCTTTTCGCCACCTACCGTAGAAAAACGAACAAACACTTCTGTTTCTTTTCCTACTTGTGATAAAAAATCTGCACACGTATATTTTGTTAAATCGTTTGTAACCGTAAATTTCCCATAAGCACCCCCACCTTTTGCGTGTACAACTCGCTCGGGTATTCTTTCGCGGTTAAAATGCGATAATTTTTCAAGCAAATTCATATCATTAAGTGAAGTTACTGCGGGTTTTTCTGTGGTAAGCGAATTTTGGTCATTATCAACTACTTTACCCGTGCTTGTAGTTAGTTTTTTTTGTTCGTTATATGACCTTGTGTAACTATTATACATGTGTGGCCTCCTATATTTTAAAATAATTAGTATTATATATGATAAATGAGGCTACTAATTTACTAATTTACAACATTATGTACTACCAATAATTGACTTATAAAAAAAATATGTTATTATATATTGAAACTAATTTGTATTATATAGGAGTTTTAAAATGACAAAAGAAGAGCGTTTAAAAATTTATGAAGAAGCAACAAAAAAATGGGGCGTTGTGGCACAATACGACCAATGCATAGAAGAAATGGCGGAATTAATAGTTGCCATAAATAAATATAAACGCAAATGTGTTTACGGTGAATATAAAAATAAGCCGGAGATTGAAGAAAATTTAATAGAAGAACTTGCAGATGTTACAATGTGCATTGAACAAATGAAACATTTTTTTGGTGAAGATAAAATTGAAGCCTCGTTAGAAGTTAAACTTGCAAAATTTAAAAAACAAATTGACAATTTTGATAAATAACAATTTTAAATCTATTATACACAAACACTATTACTTAACTAAAAGCACCAAACTATATTTTAGTGCTTTTGCATATTTATTCATATATTTGTATAATTATGTATAAAATGTTTCTATTTTTCTAATTCTTTTCCTGTGCAAAATACATTTTCATCATATACTGTTTCAATGCATTTTTTATAATAAACAACTCGTTCTTGTGGTATCGGAAAATAATTGTGTACATCTGCACCAACATTTAACCCAAATGACTTAATCATACACAAATTGTGAATATGACCAAATATATTAAACATATCCAGTTTGCAATCAATAGGCTTATGAGTTAAATAGGCTATTAAGTTTTCATTAGGTAATATAAGCTTTAGTCCGCCAAATATAACATTATTAAATCCTAAATTTTTTAAATATTCAATAAATTTTTGTGCATCGCCTGCGAAGCGTTCGTTAATATATTTTTCTTCATAATTTCCTATAATCAGGTTTACTTTACCATTTAAAAATTTAATGTTTTCGTAATCGCCAAAGTCACCAAGATGATAAACTGTGTCTTTTGGTTTTACAACTGTATTCCAATTAAAAATTATTGCGTTGTCCATTTCTTTGACACTCGCAAATGGTCTAAAATTATACTTAATAGTGCGTTCGCTACCAAAATGTGTATCCGCTGTAAAATAAATCATTTTATCCTCGCGATAATATAATAAAAGATTTTCTTAATAATGTCAATACTAAATTTTAATAGCCTTATAGCAAAATCTTATAACTACTTTAAAGTTCCAGTTTTTTATAAGCGGGCGAATCTAAAACATTGCCATAAATATCAAACCTCGAACCATGACAAGGACATTCCCATACTTTATCAGAATTGTTCCATTTAATTTGACAATTTAAGTGTGTACAACCCGATTTTAGTACATAAAGTTTACCTTTTTTATCTTTGTATACCGCACGCTTAAAACCTTTATACCACACCACACTGCCCATATTTCTTTGTAAACTTTTTTCTGTACTAAAAGGAAGTAAAAGTGGCTGACTTAATAAACCTTTTATATTTACAAAAGTATTCATTAAAAAACTACCAAAATGTTTATAAACTCGGTTTCTTAATGGCGAAAATATCTCTTCTCCATTATTATGTTTTCCTATAATTATATCTGAAACCAAATCCGCACAAGCCATAGAATTAAGCATTCCCCACTTATTAAATCCAGTCAAAACATATAAATTTTTAGTTGTGTGTGAGTACTCTCCTGCATAGGGAACCCTGTCAAATGTAATACAATCTTGTGCCGACCACATAAATTCAATACTAGATTTTGGAAACAACGAATTTGATATTTTATTTAATTTTGCATAATTATCAATATGTTCATTTCTTCCTGTTCTATGATCTAATCCGCCTAAAATCAAATAATCTTTATACATTCTAAATGTAAGCCCATCGGGTGCAACGTCTAGATAAATTCCGTTTATTTTAGGGACGTTTGTTAAAGCACATAAATATGAGCGGGATTGATACATTTTTAAAAAGTAAAAGCCACGACTATCTATAAAAGGAAAATGCGTTGCAATTATAATTTTTTGTGCTTTTATTTTATATTTTTCGGTACAAATTGTGTTCGTTTTAATGTCTACTTTAACTGACTTTGTGTTTTCATAAATTTCTAATTTATCTAATAGCGATACTAAAAATTTTAGCGGGTGAAATTGATATTGATCATCAAGTTTAATTGCTCCGTTTATTTTAAAGAGCAATTCTATATAATTTACAAAACTTGCTGGGGCATTAATTTTTTCATAAAAAGCAAATTCTTTTAAAAGATCATTGTTATCTTTTAATGTATAATTATACGCTGTTGTTTTTTTTAGTTCACAATCTATTCTTTTATTATCAATTAAATTTTTATACTTTTCTAGTGCAGATAATTGCACATTATAATACTCTTTTGCAAAGTTTAAAGAGTATTTTTTACTTAAATTAGCGTATAATAATTCTTGCTGGACAGTAAGTTTTGCTGTCGTATTTGCAGTAACTCCATGCAAAATTTTATTAGCTTCTATTATAGTGGACTTAACACCTTTTTGTGCTAAATTGTAAGCGGTCAGTATACCCGATATTCCACCGCCTATTATTACAACATCTCTATTAATATCACTTTGCAATTTTTCATATTGTGGTATTTGCATATTATTTAGCCATAAAGATTGCATAATTTAAACCTAGCCTTTATGTCTAATTTTAGGCTATATTTAAAAAAATATACAAAATTATTTTTGTAAAAATAATACAAAATATGTTGAAATTATTAAATTTATAGTGTATAATACTTTGCATGTGCTGGGGTGGCGAAATTGGCAGACGCGCTAGATTAAGGGTCTAGTGGGTAACACCATATGGGTTCAAGTCCCTTCCCCAGCACCAATAAATTAAAGACTGCATTATATTGCAGTCTTTATAATTTATTGCTGGGAAAGGGACTTGAACGAGCAGGTTATATCAAAACAATCCTGTGGATTGTTTTGCCTGCTCCGGTGATTACAGTTTATCTATCTATTTGTTCGTTGTAGTTCTATCCTAACCTGCTTTTGCAGTCTTTATAATTTATTGCTGGGAAAGGGACTTGAACGAGCAGGTTATATCAAAACAATCCTGTGGATTGTTTCTACTATTCAAAAAATTTTATGGTTTATTATCTAAGAGATAATAAATAAAAAAACCAAATGCCCGCACTTATGTTTGCTAACATTCCTAAAAGATTTAATACATAAGCAATAAGCGAACTTTTGCTTTTTCTATCTGTCATTAATAATGTAAACGATAATAGATTGGCCACTATTGCAAATCCTGTTGAAATTAACAAAAATGTGATTGCAATTAATATTACAAAGAGTATAGCAATTCCAAAATCAGCATTATAATTAAATATTCTATCAATAAAAATAAACATAAATACTGCAACGGCAATTGATATTGCCGCAAAAATAAACGAAGTTGTAGACTTGATTACTCTACCCACTTTTTTTGATTTTTTGGAGTTTTTGTTTATTTTTTTTACATCTTCTGGATTAACCGTTATTACTTTATTATCATTTTCCATATTAATCTCCCATATTATTTATTATTTGCATTTTAGCACATTTTTACTAATTACCAAATTGTTTTACAGTTGACTAAAACTTACAAATTACTTATACTTACATATATAAAAGGAAAATATGATAGAATTACTAGCCCCAGCAGGCAATAAAGAAAGTTTTTATGCCGCCGTCAATAGCGGAGCAAATGCAGTATACTTAGGGCTTAAAGATTTTAACGCCCGTGGAAAAATAGAAAACTTTACAATAGCCGAATTAAAAGAAATCATTTCCTATGCTCATTTATTTAATGTCAAAGTGTATTTAGTTGTAAACACTTTAATAAAGGATAGTGAAGCACAAGCATTTTTAGATATAATTTATGATACTTCCGTGCTAAGCATAGATGCATATTTAGTGCAAGATTTTGGTATGTGTAGCCTAATTAAAAAATATTTTCCAAACATAGAAATACACGCAAGCACTCAAATGGGTATTCATAATTATTTAGGGGCAATCATAGCCGAAAATATTGGCTTCAAGCGAATAGTTTTATCGCGTGAAACAAGTTTACTAGATATAAAATTAATTAAAGAACATACAAAGTTAGAACTAGAATTTTTTATTCAAGGTGCTTTATGCGTAAGTTTTTCGGGAAATTGCTATATGAGTAGCATATTAGCCGAAAATAGCGGAAATCGTGGAAAATGCTTGCAATTTTGCAGACTCCCCTATACTGCCAGTGTTAATGGAAAAGAAATTAAACAAGGGTACTTGCTTTCAGCAAAAGATTTGTGCTTAATGCAAAATATGAAAGAACTTATTGATACCGGAATTACTAGTTTTAAAATTGAAGGGCGTGCTAGGCGTTCATCATATGTAGCACAAAGCGTGCAAACATACCGAAAAATTTTAGATGATTCATTAAAATTTACAAACGATGATATTAATAATTTAAAACTTGCATTTAACCGTGGCAATTACTGCAATGCATACCTAAATCCAAACGCAAAATCAAATATTATTGAATCAAACATTCAAGGGCATACTGGCATAGAAATTGGTGTAGTAACTAATTTTGAGTGCGGAAAAAGATTTAATGTATTAACCATTAATAGTAACGCAGAAATTGGAAGAAGTGATGGTTTAAAATTTATTAAAAACGGTTTAGAAACCGCTTCAATAGGTGTAATAGATGTAAAAAAGACCAACACAAATGAATATACAATAACAACAACTACAATTGTAAATATAGGCGACAGTGTATATTTAATACTAGACAAAAGTAAAGAAAATGAATCACTTAGTATTAGGCGCAAATTAACCACCAATGCAACATTCATTGCAAAAAATAATAAAAAGGCCGAGTTAATTCTTTACTATAACGATGTTAAAATTTCAGTATTTACAAACGAAATATTAGAAAAAGCACAAAATCAACCACTGTCGCAGGAACAAGTAAAAGAGCAATTAAACAAAACAGGAGCCGAAATCATTGACTTAAACATAACACAAATTATTTTGGATAGTGTTTTTATGGCAAAATCTCAACTTAACAATTTAAGGCGTAAAGGTATAGAAGAACTTAAAGTCGCAATTTTAGATGAGTATTCAAAAAAATTACCTTTACCAAAAAATAAATTGGTATTAAATGAATTAACTGCTAATATTAAACCTTTTGCACAATCAAAAATAGTATGTTTAAACACTATTGAAAGCCTTTCTAAGCAATTAGTAGCATATTGTAATATTTTAGCATACTCGCCTGATGTTTTCACATCAGCAAATATAAAAATTTTTATAGAAAAAGCACGGGAAGTCGGTTATAACGATACAATATATTTATATCTCCCACCTATTGCAAATTTTAACGATCTTACCATTATTAATCAGATTTTAACAGATTACAAGGATTTGGGCATAATTGCAAACAATATTTATGCATTAACTTATGCACTTAATGGAAGAAATGTAATTGCAGGACCAATGCTAAACTTATATAACAATTATTCTGTAAACGAATTAAAAAAATATAACATTATTAGTTGCATATTATCTTTTGAACTAACGCCTAGCGAACTTGAAAATATAAACCGCTTAACCGATTTGACTTGCTATACATTTGTTGGCAATATTCCACTTATGACACTTTGCCACTGTCCCGTTCAAAACATTTATGGGTCTGATTGCAAAAATTGTAAGTACAGTAATAAAATCACATATACAAACAAACGAATGCAAATATTTAAAATTAAGCGCAAAAAACTTTCTAACTGCTATTTTAGCGTTGTGGAAAGCGGTAAAAATAGTTTAGAAAACATTAATAAAATCAAATCAAATATGTTTATAAATTTAGAAGACTTATCAAATATGCAAATCGTACAATTATTAAATAAACAAGCATCTTTATAAAAAACCACTCGCTGAGAGTGGCATCAAATTTTATGGAACCATAATTTGAAGTTCGTTTTTCAACACGGAAAGATCAATGTCATCTTTTCCGCCAAAATCACCATCTAAATTAAATTCTACATTTTGCGGGTTTTCAATCATGGCACGAGTAGTTTGAGTAAGAACAATTTGCCGACTTTTGCTAAGGCTTTTATAACCAAACATAAATAGTCTAAGCACATTAAATGAATTTCTAAGTGACTTAAACGGACCTGTTTTGTAGTTCTTTAAAAGTAAAACATCAATTTTACCATCATCTAATTCTGCATCTAAATTAATTGGAAAGCCCGCAACAGACCGCGAATTAAAAAATAGTACAAAAGAAAAGTTAGTATCATGCACTTCGCCATTATCTAGCGTTATTTTTAGTGGAATGCAGTATTTTTTAAAGAAACTTGAAAAACCTTTTAAAAAGTATGCAATAAAACCTAATATTTGTTTATTTCTTTGCTTTGTCAAATATGTACAACTAGTGCAAATACCTGCCGACAAAACATAAACTCCATATTTAGAATTGGTTTTTAGTACATCAAAATAGATTGGTCTTCCGTTGACCGCAACTTCTATTGCCGATTTAAATTTTAGTGGAATATGCATTGATCTTGCGGTATCATTTACTGTACCCGCCGGCAAAAAAGCGAGTCGCGGTTTATTTGGCTGTTCAGCAACTCCGCAAACAACTTGACTAAAAGTGCCATCACCACCTACGGCAATTATTAAATCATATTTACCGCACGCATCTCTTGCAAGAGCAACTGCGTGCCCAGCACATTCGGTCTGGGCAAAATCTACAACTTTATATTTTTCTTTTAAAATTACTTCTATTTGATTTTTTAATTTATTAATTCTGCCACGTTTGGCAAAAGGGCTATATATAACAATACATTTCATATTGACCTACTTAATCTATTTTTATATTTATAATTATAAATTTTGTAACTAAAATAGTGTAAATTAAATTTTAATAACAGTCAATGACTTTATGCATAAATTTGTATTTTTTATGTAAATTTGGTATAATTGTATAATTTTTATACAAAAAACTGCAAAAATATTAATCTTCCGCTTGCCTACCGGTCAAGCGGAAATAGGCACCGCACAAAAACAATCTTTTTTACTCTTTCGCTTGAAGCAAAACCCTTGAGTAATCATACACGTCGGAACCTGCTTCAAACGAAATAGTTAAAAAATCTCAGTTTTTCTGCTGCTTTACTATTTTATCTACACTAATAGATAATCAAAGTAAAATTTTATCTTTTTTAAGTAGGACACGCTAGGTAGTTTAAACGCAAAGATTTAAATAAAACTATGGCAAGAATATGCTGTGTGTTTACAGTAGTTTGATTAAAATGTGCAGTACAGCTTAAAAATTCCCAACGAAAAAATAAGCATAGCCTTAGGCTTTGTCTGACTTGCTTATTTTGAGTAATAACCTATGAAGCAAGGGATTAGCGTTTTTAGCAAAAACGCGGTTAAAAAAGAAGCGCACTAGCCCAGCGATTAGCAAATTTTTAAATTTGCGTGTCCGCTATTTATCGGTTCGTGGTTTCCTTTTTACCAACTTCCTCCTCCACCACCGCCAAAGCCACCGCCGGAGAATCCACCACCAAAACCTCCACTAGATGAACCATTCATTCCGCGACTTGTAGCGCTTACAACCGCTCTACTAGAAAAACTATTAAACGAGTTATTTATTATGCTACTAAACAGTATTAAGTCAAATAGATTATTGCCACTATATGTGACGAATTTTGGCGGTTCATATTCTAAGCCTTTAAACTTACTTGCAAATTCATTTGTAATATCTAACACATATGCATAGGGCAAAATGTCAAAATAGTATTGCGGATTATCTTTTAAAAGTAATCGCATTCTATCTTGCTCACATGTAATTATAAAATTTTTAAACCCAATAATTTTACCCATTTTTTCGGCTATATCTTGTTTTAGGTTAAGTATATTAAAACTCATAAATGCTATTAAAATCGCAAAACCGCCAGCCAATAATTGTAAATACCAAGCAGTAACAGTTTTGTCAGGTACATAGTAGCAAATTAGCATTAAACCTATCGCAAATAATGCACCTAAAATTCCATAGATTGTAATTAATTTATTATTATGACTAAACATACTTTCTTTTATTTTATAAATAAAAAAGCACATTGGTAAAAAAATAATAAAATACGGAATAATCGCTAACATTTGAGTAACAATTCCAGTATACAAAAATTGAAGTACACTTGGCAATATAATAATAGCAGTGCTAAATAGAAGTAGCAGTATCGCATTTGATAGCGATTTATTTTCATACCTACCACCACCCGCTTCCAATTTTACTTTATATCTAGAATTGTACATTTCATTTCCAACTGTCTTAGTTGTGGAAAAACTATTGTTACTTTTAAAGTATCTACTATTTGGAATAAAATCAAAACTTGTATTAGTATTTTCTAAACTATCAAGATTAACCTTACTACCTTTTGCAAATATTAATGCAAAAATATTTCTTTCATAGTCTTTTGAATAGTCTGGCAACTCACTTATTTTTTGTAGTGATATTTTGTTGTTCTCATCAACAATAATTTTTAACGCACCTTTATTTGCCCAATAAATAATCAATGCGGTCATATCCTTTGTGCGTACTATACCATTTAAAATGTATGCTAGTTCAGATGGATTCATTTTTTCCGGCGGGTAAAACTCTACCGTAGGCACTACTCTTGTAGTTTTGCGAGATTTTAACGCATACACTACACAAATTGCAAATAAACCACTTATTATAACAACCACAATAATGGCTAATAATATGCTTGGTTTTGTTACAATAAAATAATCGTTTTCTAATTCTAACCTAACTGTAACCGCTTCATTTGCATATAAACTTATAGGCGTTATATTTGAAATTGAATTTCCGATAATAATCAAATTGTCCGATATAATTTCACTGCCATAAATGCCCGTATACATTGCAATTTTTGTTTCATTAAATGCTTTTGGCATATTTACGGTAAATGTAAAATTTTCAATATCAGTATCCCAGCCATCACCAACTAAGTTAAAATAAAAATCATCATAAGTTTCAATTCGATCATAAGGTAAAATATAATCATAAGATATTATATAAGTAATTGTTTCGCCATTAACAGTTATGTCTTCATCGCCAATTTGAATATATAAATAGTCCAAACTAGAATTATCAATTATGAATGTTGTATTGACATTGATGTTTTTAATTTTTACTTGATAATTATAATCCACATATTTGCCGTTAACATCACGCGACACAAGTTGTTGTTTTGGAATGTATCTATAAATGCCGTGCTTTGCTCCTACGTTAATAAATGTATTAAATTCCGCTGTAATAGTTTCGGTAATACTATATACATTTTCTTCGCTTACATCAATAACAACATCGTAATCTGTAATTATGTAGTCTGCATTATTAAATGCATAAGCAAAAAAGTTACTGGGCATTAAGATACCAGTAACACTCAACAAAAACATTACCAACAATAAGTAAAATAATTTTTTAAACATAGAACTTTCCTATTAATTAGAATTGAACAGAAACATTTTTGCGTTCTGTTTCTTCATCTACGACAAACATTTCCTTTTTGCTGAATTTAAATAAATTAGCAATAATATTTGTAGGAACAGATTGAATTTTAATATTATATTCTTTTACTACCCCATTATAATACTTTCTTGAATTTGCAATATCAATTTCAAGTTGATTTAATTGGTTTTGAAGATCAATAAAATTTTGGTTTGCTTTTAACTCGGGATAGTTTTCGCTTAAAGCAAACAAACTTTTAATTGTACCAGTAAGGGCGTTTTCACCTTTTGCTTGTTCTACTGAACCCGAACTTGCTTTCATGGCCATATTTCTAGCCTCTATAACTTTTTCAAAGGTATCACTCTCGTGTTTTGCATAACCTTTAACCGTTTGTACAACATTAGGAATAAGGTCGTATCTTTTTTTCAAATATATATCCATCGTAGAAAATGCTTCTTCGGAACTCGTCCTTGAAATAATAAGACTGTTATAAGTACCAAGCACCCAAATAGCAACTGCTGCAAGTACACCAAGTATAATCCATAACCACCACATAAAAAATTCCCTCCAAACTATTTGTTAATAAAATATTGTATTAACATTATTATATGTAATACTTGAAATAGTATATTATATACATTTTCAATTAGCAAATGATTTTATAAGAAAACGCCACTTTAAAAACTTTTTTTCACGATAGATTTATCAGTAAATATTAAATTGATAAAAGTGTGTGATAACAACTAATTAATAACTCCACAAGCAATTTTTTTACCGCTATTTCCAGAAGGCTCTAACCGGTAGTCATCAGGTGACTCGTGCAAAATTACAACTTTGCCTATTATTTCATCAATAGTAAATTTATTTGTAAAAAAAGACATGGTAGCATATCCGTTATTAGAAAAAATTACGGGAAAATCTCCTGCGTGGTTGCCATGTGGCTGATTATTAGGATTATAATGCGCTCCCGAATTTAAAAATGGGTCTAAGTTTGTACCTACATCACAATTACTGCCCGTATGTATATGAAAGCCATGCGGACCAATAACTTTATCATTCTCGCGACTAAATACCGGAAGCCCACTCATTTTTACGGTTACCATCACTCCACCTAAGGTTTTATAAAAATAAACTACACCTTTAATATCGGGATACAACGTTCCACCTTTTATTTCTGCACTTGCAAATTTTTTCATTTTACACCTCACTAAAAAAATTTCGTGTAAACATAACCCGCATATATATTTATGCTGATTTGCGAAAATAATTGAAAAATATTTATGTTTTATAAAGCACCGCCACAATCTGTGGTACATTTAAACTTATTTTACAAATTATCAAAAATTTCATAAATTTTTAATGTATCAAGTTGAATAACTTTGTCGTTTAAGTATGCAAGCGTATCCACAAAATTGAATTTTATTTTGTATGCCCATAATAATTGATTTTTATATTTTGTAGCAGAATATTCAGTTCTTGTAGAATATTTAGAATCTCCAACAACAGAATGTTTAATGTGTGCCATATGTGCTCTAATTTGATGGGTTTTTCCAGTTACAAGTTTAATTTGTAAAAGACTGTAATCTTGCTTTTCTTTTAAAACTGTATATTTTGTTATAATTTTTTCACTACCAAACGTAGCAGAATTTGAAATAAAACTTTTTCCAAGATTTTCATCTTTAAATAAATAATTAGTTAAAGTGTCCGATTGTTTAACAAAATTACCGTTAACTATTGCCAAATAATATTTTTCAAGCGTTCGGTCTTTTAATGCTTTATAAATTTCGTTATATGCCATATCGTTTTTAGTAAATATTACAAGACCAGCGGTGTTACGGTCAAGTCTATGACAAGGTTTTGCGGTTTCTAATTTACTATTTAAATATTTATTTACAAAATACCCTAAATCAAGTGTAGAACTTTGACTGGAAACTTCTATATTAATCGGCTTTTCTACAATCAAAATATTTTGGTCTTCATATATTGGTTTAATTAAAATTTCACCTGTAAGCACATTTAAAGGAGCAAAAATTTCTATTATATCACCCGAATTTATATCTATGTTTCGATTAATGCGTAAGCCATTAATTTTAATGTCTTTTTTCCTTAAAATTTTTTGTAACGCTACATAAGTTATCCGCTCGTATTTTTCCACAATAACTTTAATAAGACTTTTTTGAACGCCTTGATATTCAAATTTAATCATAAGTTTATTATACAGTAAACACTGCAAAAGTCAAATACTTTGTTTTTAGATAACAACTACAATAAAGTATTTGATTTTGCAAAAAAAGTTATTTTACGCTTGCAATTAGATTAAGATTGTGATAAACTATGCAAGTAATAAAAGGGAGTACAGTACAATGCCAATAATCAAATCAGCAAAAAAGAGATTACAAGTCAATTTAAGAAAGAATTTACAAAACCGAATTATTAAATCCGGCATAGCAAATCAAATAAAAAAGTTTAAAGTAGCAGTTGAAAGTAAAGATGCTACATTAGCCGAAAAATTATTACCAGAAGTTTTTTCAGTGCTTGATTCTGCCGTTTCATCAAATACTATCCACGCAAACCATGCAGCAAGAAACAAAGCCACATTATCAGCAAAACTTGATACATTAAAAATTTCTCTTAAAATTTAATTTAAACAAGAATTTATTTAAATTTATTTTTTCCGTTCACATATTTAAGTGGCGGAAATTTTAATATAAATAAAGGTTAAAAAATTCAGATTAAATATTAATTTTTGATTTTTTCGTATTGTATTATTAAATAATTTATGTTATAATAATTTATCGCTTAATAAAAAGGACAGCATATGATTTATAAAAATAGTTTTGTTGAAATGAACTTTGAAATTATAAACAAAGAAATAGAAATTACTAAAATAACTCAATGTCCTGATAACCTTTGTTTACCAGATGATTTAAGAAGTTTGCCAATAGTAAAAATTTGTGATCACGCTTGTGAAAATTTAAAAAATTTAAAAAATATAATCCTTCCTGAGCATACCAAGACAATCGGAAAATATGCTTTTTTAGGGTGTTCAAATTTAATTAATACAAATTTCCCTTCCGAGTTAATTAGCATAGAAGATTCTGCTTTTTTTGAATGTTCAAATTTAAAAAACGCACTGCTTAATGATGGGCTTGTAGATATTGGCAATCGTGCATTTTTTTGTTGTACCAATTTACAATCATTAAATATTCCCGCATCGGTTAGATTCATAGGGAAAGAAGCGTTTGCGTTTTGCTCATCAAAACTTAATGAAATCAAATTAAAAATTGGATTGCCAAAGGATCCCTGAAAGTGCTTTTAGCGGAATGATGTTTTTAAAAAATATTAATATTCCCGAAAGCGTTAATAAAATAGAAAAACTTGCTTTTAATAATTGTGGTAATTTGCAAAAAGTAGAATTTGATACAACTTTACTAGATTCTATTGGTGATTATGCGTTTGCAAACTCAATGATTTGGTCTTTAACATCAATGCGTTTACCAGAAGGAATATCAATTATCGGCAATTCCGCTTTCGAAAATTGTGCCGGACTTACAAATATAATCTTTCCAAAAACTATAAAATACTTAAAACAGCGTGCTTTTGCTGGCTCTGGATTATTAACCGTAAAAATTCCAAAAAGCATAGAAATTGTTCCTAAGGAAGCATTTTGTAACTGCATTAAATTACAATCCGTTCAATTGGATAGTGGTGTGAAAATTATAGATGATTCCGCTTTTGAAAATTGCACTGCATTAAAAAAAATATTTATTCCTCAAACCGTAAAAACGATAAGCCCTACTGCATTTAATAATTGTCCCAACTTAAAAATTTTAAAAGAAGGCAAAGATTATGAAATAGACTATCTTTACAGTTTGTAACATAAAAAACAACAAAAAACAGAGGTGCCCTCTGTTTTTTGTTGTTTTTTTAATTTATAATATTATTAAAAATTTAAAATATTAAGCACTAGCCAATCAAGTGCATTTTCATCAGACATTTTGCCAGACTTAACAAATTCATCAGCACGAGTGCACATATCAACAATATTTTTTAAAATTATTTGCGAATATTTTTTAATGTCCGCAACCGCCCACCTAACCGCACCCTCTTTCATATTAAGTGATATTGCAATTTCAGGTATAGATTTATTAGCACTTAATGACAGTGAAATATGCAATAATCTTCTAAACTGTGTGTAAGCCGAAATTAATAAAATTTGTGGTGCCACTTTTTTTGATATCAAACTATCTTTAATTTCAAACGTTCTGTCAGCATTCTTTTTTATTAATGCATTAGTAAATTCATAAATTTGGTATTGTAAATCCTTAACTACATTATATTCAATATCGCTAACATTAATCTCCCTATCTTGTACAAGACTAATAAGTTTTTCGGTTTCATTACTTATTCGGGATAAGTCGTAATTACAATATTCAATCAGAAGTTCTGCGGCTGGTTTTTGTATAATACTTTTGCTTTTAGATACTGCGACTTCAATCCATTTTAATAGCAAACTTTCTTCAAGTTTGTTGCAATCAATTACTTCTGCAAATTTGCCGATATCGTTTACTTCCAAACTTTCGCCCGCAAAAAATACTAAACAAGTAGTTTCAGCAGGATTTTTTAAATATTTTATTAGTAAAGTCTTATCTATGCCCTTTTTAATATCACCCTTAACTATTACTAAGCGTTTTTTACTCATAAATGGCATTACGTTACAAGCAGATATAATACTTTCTTGATCCAAATTTTCGGCAGAAAATTCTGTGATATTTAATTCTGGCACATTATTTACCGCTGAGGACACAATTAGATTTAAAGAATGATTGCATAAATATGCATCGTTGCCCACAATTATGTAACAGGAAAGAATTTGTTTCTTTAAATTATTTTTTAGTTCAGCAAATTTCATAATATCTCCTAGTGTTGTAATATTATTCTATCAAAATTTAATAATAAAGTAAACCTTCCCAAAGTAGTATAGTCATAAATATTATTTTCTTCTTCATATTGAATGCACGTCTCATTTACTACATAATAGTTTACAGTGCTAAATTTTGATAAAATTGCTGTTGTTATTTTTTTGGTGCAAATAACATCTACATCAAAATTGATTGAATTGTAAATAAAAGTAATTTGAGTAATAGTGCATTCGTGATTAACAAACAGGATATTTTGATATTTACTTTGCACTGTAATACCGCAAAGTGTGTCATTATCGTAATAAGAATATAAAGTTATTCCGCTTTTGTAACTAGGTTTGTTAAATAAATCTTCACGTGTTAAATATACTAGTTTACCATATAAAATTGTTTGTGCAGATTGCACAAAATCAATTTCAGGAATAAGTACAGTTTCGGCGTTTACTGATTCGGCAAAATTATTAATTATTGATAATTCTGATTCAATAAGTCCTGATATTATTATTGCATCAATTGTTTTAATTTTTCTATCTAACAATTCTTGTTTAATATTATCAATATCATCTGCAAATTTTCCATAAGTATTGTCTATAAAATAGACCTGTCCTTCCTCTGTGGTTACAATAGAATAATTTTCACCATCAATTGCTAATAATCGCAGTGTATTTTCATCAAATTTAGCGGGCAAATAAGATATTATAACAGCAATAATAAATATTAATGCAAAGCCCAACATAATAAATGTCTTAATTTTAGGTGCTATCATAACATATTTATAGACAAACAAAATAGCATAATATGCTACCACTAAAACACCCAATGAATAAACAACTATTGACATAAAAGGAATTTGTGCCATAAGTACCGTAACATATCGGCAAAAATTAAGTAAAATTTGTGTTAGCATTAATGTTTGACCTAAAAAGGAAACTAATAGTGCTAAAATTGATACAATAAAAGTAAACATAAAAATTAAAGAAAATACCGGGACAATAATTAAGTTTGCAAGTACAGATAAAACTGAAAACGTATTAAAATAATGTGCCATAACTGGAAAAATCCCAACTTGTGCCGCTAGTGTAACAGCAATAGCCGAAGCAATATTATCTGGCAATTTTATCATTGTTAAAAGTTTTTTTATTGGACTATAAAGCACAATTATGCCAAACACACTAGTAAAACTTAATAAAAATCCCACATCAAATAAATACATTGGTGCAAATGTCAATATAACAAGCCCCGACATAGAAAGAGAAGACAAAGGGTCATATTCACTTCCAAATAATGAAGATAATAATAAAATTATAGCCATCACCGATGCACGCATTACAGATGGCGAAAAACTGCATAAATATGCATATACTAGTATAAATATAGAAGATATCAATACTTTATATATTTTTCTAACTTTTAGTAATGAAAATAACGGAATCAATATAATTAAAATAAAGGCAATATTTAAGCCCGATACAGCCAAAATATGTGCAACCCCTACCACTTGAAAAGCATTATCAGTTGCATCGCTTATTCCTGATGTATCGCCAAACAGAACAGCATATGCAATTCCCGCATTTTCTTCGGACAAATTATCATACAATATTTCTTTTATTTTAAGTCTAAAACTTTGTGCAAAACTAGAACTACCTACTGTAATAATACAATCTTCCGCATTTGTGTAAGAGTAATAATATAGTCCATCTTTATAAAATTGAGTGGTAATTTCCCCATCATCAAGAAGGCTATAACTGTAAACTTGCTCTTCAAATTTTATATTAGTCCCCGCTTTAAAATCGTTCATAGAATTTATGTTATAAATATTAACATACATTTTACCAGTAACTTTTTTACTGTCAATTTTAACATTGGAAATTACTACTGCTAATGTACCTTCGGAATATTCAGTTGCGATATCAGTCGTGGTACCAGATATCGTGTAAACTTCTCCTTGATAATTTGGATAATTACAATAAAAATTATAAAATGAAAATGAACCAATAAATACTGCAAGGATAAATGTTAAAACCCAAGATTTATGTTTTAACACAAATTTAAAAAATCCTTTTTTAAAAATAAATAAAGAAATAAATAATACTATATCTATAATTATCGCAATGATAAATGAGTCATCAGCATTTTTGTATGTAAAATATCCTGCACTTAATATTCCTGCACTAATGCACAATAATATTATAAATAGCGGTCTAAAATTCAATATTTTTGACACAAAAATAATCCTTTGTATTTTTTAAATATTTATTAATCTTAATATAGTATAATTTAAATATTATTAATTCGCAAGTGATTTAATTTTGTAAATAGTTACTAATATGAATTTTTAAATATCCGACTTCCCGTGATTAAAATATAAACAACCTGCACATTTCTGTACAGGCTGATTTGGTACCACCACGGGGAGTCGCTTTTTGCAAAAGTGCCGTCTTCGCCCTTACGGGCTTGACCAAAAATCTAAAAACTTGCTACAAGCAACTTTTTATACGCTTTTTGCCCTCTCAGGGTCCGACTCCCCGTGATTAAAATATAAACAACCTGCACATTTCTGTACAGGCTGATTTGGTACCACCACGGGGAGTCGGACCCCGGTTACCGGCGTGAGAGGCTGGCGTTCTAACCACTAAACTATGATGGCATATAAATTTACCTGTATGGCAAGTAAATTTACTGTTTAGTATACTATATACAATTGATATTTGCAACCCCTTTTTTTATTCAACCTAAATATTACTTATCAAAAAAATTTTTACAAGTAAAATATTTCAAGTAATTTATGTGTATTGATTGTGAACCAAAATCTTATTTTTTTCATATTAAAATATAGACAAAAACCATGAGGATAATATGGCAAAAGAATATTTACAAGCAATACATAAAGTAGAAATATTAAATTCTCTTAATTCATTAAGAGATTATTTTGATACTGATATTTTAAAAAAATCAGATGCGGAAATAAAAATTAATGATTATTTAAATAAATATGGAATGCAATCATTATTTGAACTTTGCGAACTCTTTAATGAATGTTTTATTGAAATGAAAACATTAAATCTTCAAAATTATAATGTTAACATAGAAAGATTAGGCATATGGGAGCGTGTAAATGCTGATGAATTTAAGCATTACGGATTAAAATATACAGATATAGATATTACATACATAATACGAAACAATCAAACTTTTATAGAGAAGGCACAAGATTTTACCGCCTCAGACTTTTATGCTGGTGTAAAATGCAACCCTGAAAAAATTACAATTTGTATTACAAATAATAATAATTCACTAAAAATAGAAAGTTTTAAAAATGTAATCGAAATAAAAGAAAAAATAGAAAATAATATATATATAAAAGAATATATTTTAGAGAGTAATGTATTTAATAATACTGTGAAATATAGCGAAAACAATATTCAAGTTAGAAACAATGAAGTACTTAATGAATTATAAAAGCCCGTAATTTTTTGACGGGTTTTTATATTTTATTTTTCATTTTGTTTTATTCCATTGGCTTCTTCAAGTTTATCAATAATTTTATAATAATTTTCATCAAAGATAGTATGTGTAGAAATTATAAGATCAAGCACATACCACGATATAAACGCAAATGCAAAACTAATTGTTGCACCCCACAAAACATAAACCCAACTACCTAGTAAGTATAAATAAACTTTCCAAGGCGAAAAAAATATTATAAATACACCCGCCACAGTTAACAAGGTGAGTAGTATTTTTATAAGTCCCAATTTAATCCTACCTTGATAAAACCTATCCACACCAAAAGGTCCTAATATTAAAGCAAAAATAAACGAAAGCAAAGGATTTTTAAATTTTAATATATCTAAACACTTAGCCTTTTTTTCACCTATATTTTCAATGTTTTCAAGCACATTTATATATTGTTCTGATGATACTTTTCTTTTTATTTGTTGTAGTATGCTTTTCTCTTCTTTCAATTTAAACTCCTTAATAATTAAATAATAAATCCACCATTTGGACTAATAATTTGTCCAGTTATAAAGTTTGCTTTATCGCTTGCTAAAAATAAAATCGTTTCGGCAATTTCTTCTGGTTTGCCTATTCGCCTAAGCGGAGTGCTATCTTTTAATTCGGCAATATTTTGCTCACTTAAATTTTTATTCATATCCGTATCAATTATACCGGGAGCAACACAGTTAACTTGTATATTCCATATCCCCAGTTCCTTTGCCAATGCCTTAGTAAGCCCAATTATTCCAGATTTAGCAGCCGAATACACAACTTCACAACTACCGCCCACCATGCCCCATACGGAAGAAATATTTATTATTTTACCACTTTTTTGGTCAGTCATAAAAGGAAGTGTGCATTTAATAGCATTAAAAGTACCTTTTAAATCAACATCAATAATATTATCAAAATCTTGTTCAGTCGTATCTAAAAACAATTTTTGCAGTGCAATACCTGCATTATTAACAAGAACATTAATTCCGCCAAATTTATTTATTGTATAATCCACCATTTCTTTTACCTGTTTAATATTTTTTACATCTGCCTTGTAGCAATCTGCGGAATAACCCATAGAATTTAATGAAAGTACAAGTTTTTCAGCGACAACTTTTGAGTTTAAATAATTAATAAGCACATTATAGCCATTTTTTGCAAAAAGTTCGGCGGTACAGCGCCCTATTCCGCGAGAAGCCCCTGTAATAATAACTGTGCTTTTATTGTTTTTCATCTTTGTCCCTTTTAATTTTAATCTAACATTTATTTCTTTTTATATTTTACTTTAAGTCGCTATGTTTGGCAAGTGAAATAGGCATTATTAAAATTTGGTTGCTATGTAGATAACTTCTGCAAAGTCATAAAATTACAGTTCGCTTATAATTTTGCATAAATAGAATTATAAAGTAGTTTAAACGCAAAGATTTTTAAATGATTTAACCCCAAACAGGTTTCGACGCGTACGTATACGCTAGGAGATTCTGTTTGGGGTTAAAGGATTAAAAGATTGCGTTTAAACGGTGTCAAGTTCCACCCACTGGTGAAGTGGACGGAAAATCTCACTGATAAATATTAGCAATGGCCTCTCTTAATTTATCGGACACAGATTGTAAACTTTTCACATTTTTTATAATGCTGGTATATGCCAACCACAAAGCACTTATTACTTTTATGCTTTGATAATTTGCGCCTTCTATCATTGCATCAAGCACAATTTTTAATTCTTCTAATTTTTCTACTTTTATTTTTGGTTCTTGACTTGCTTGCTTTATAATAATATTTGCAAGTTCTTTTATAGTTTCAAATTTTTTGTCGGCATCAATATAATTTTCGTTTTCTAAATTTGTTTGTACACCTTCTGCTTTGCTTTCTACTTGCTGAGCAATATATTTTTCAGGTGCAAAGTCTTCTTCAAGATCAAGTTCATTTAATACCGCAAGTTTAAATGGTAAAATCATAGATTTTGAAAAATTTGCATACTCAGAACTGCTACCATCAATAGAATGGTAATATTCATGCAAAAATGTATGTAAGTCTATATTTTTTTTATCTATTTCAATTAATAATCCAAGAATAAGCGCAATAACTTTTTTATTATTTTCAGGCAATTTAATCATTTTTCTAACAGGACTACCAACAATAGCCTTGCTAAATTCGGATACAAGGTCTACACCTCGTAAACAACTTTCCATAAGTTTATATAAGGTCGGGCAAGCCGCTACACATTTCAATACTTTTGAAATCTTAACATCTACCAGTATAAACTTGCCATTTACCATATCATCGCAACTATTGCAAAAATTTTTAATAACAACTAAATCTTGTTTGGGTATCATAAAAATATCTCCTGATAAATTATACAATATAAAATAATTATTGTAAACGAATTTTGTCTTATTTTTGTTTTATTACTCTTGTTTTTAAATAAATATATATTTATTTATCAAATAAAATTAAAATTGATTGAAAATATTACGAAATAGTGTTAAAATTTAATTAGTAAAAATTTAGGAGTGTTGTTGTGGACTTTGTATCAGATTCTACTGTAAATAAATTAATATTGCTATTTATGCTTGAAAAAATGGAAATCCCGCTGACCGAAAATTCCATACTTGAAATATGCACAAATCGCAATTCTTGGCTAAATTATATGGATTGTAAGGAAATTATTTGGCAACTATTAGAATCAAATTTTATATACAAGACTTCCGGCACTGAGCCTGATAATACATATTATGGTTTAAATGAAACAGGTATGAATTGTCTTGCACAATTTTTCTTAAAAATACCCGCCAGTTTGCGTGAAGACATTGTTTCCTACGCCAAAGAAAACCGTATGAATTACAAACGGTCGCAAGAATATGTCAGTGATTTCAAAAAAAATGATGAGGACGGTTCTTACACTGCAATATTAAAAATAATTGAACCCCGCGTAAGCACTCCGTTGCTAGAACTTAAAATAAAAACGCAAAGTCGCAATTCTGCAAAAATAATCGCAAAAAAATGGCACGACAAAGCCCCCGAAATTTTTGAAAATATATTTGAAACTTTAATAGATGAATAATTTCATTTTAAATCATATAATTAATAAGTAAAAGTCGGGCAACTCCCGACTCTTTTGATGTGTTATCTATAAGTGGATTAAATTATTTTATAAATAAAATTGAAAAAATTGCCGTGATGATAAGCAATAAGCCCAGCATACGCATAAATAGCAAAATTGAATCATCATTTTCAATATTATCTTTTTTTCTAACAGCGATTGTAACTTTTTTTGATAAAAGTGCAAACCCCAACCCAAGCGAGCCACAAATAATAGCAACCGTAATTGAAGGTTGACTTAAATATTCAATTACACTTGAAAAAGTAATATTTAATGCTAAAAAACTAAACATACTCCAACTCCTTAATTAGTTAAAGTATATATTACAAATGTAAAAATGTCAATCTTTAATTTTAATAGCAGTATTTGAGGTTGTAGTGCTAGTTTTAAGTTTATTAATACATTCCGAGCCATAAATAAAAGTTGACAAAATTATTATGCCGATAGAGATATAAAAAATAATTTCATTAATGCCTTGAAATTTAAAAAAACTAATAAATATTGCCACCGTAACACAAAGTGCACCCGCTTTACCGACAATATTACTTGATATTACTAATTTTTTCTTATAAAGAAGAGCCCCTGCGAAAATAAATACAGCATCAAACACCAGCATAGTAAAAAATATCCATGCAGGTATTAAATTTTTAATTACTAAACAACAGAGAGCGGTTAATTTAATGAATTTGTCGGCAAATGGATCTAATACTTTTCCCAAATCTGAAATGGCATTAAATTTTCGTGCGATATACCCATCGGCAACATCTGTTAAACATGCTAATGCAAAAACTACCGCTGCAATAGTAGTAGAGGTCGAAAAAAACAGCACTACAAAAATAGGAACCATAATAATTCTAATTACAGTTAAAATATTAGGAACATTTTTCATATTATACCCTACTAATATTATAGCCAAAAAATAAAATTCATAACCATAAAAAATTACCTGACAAATTACAAATTTGATTAATGTATTTTTTCTTGACTTTTAAGCGTAATTTGCTATACTTATAAAAGCATTTAAATATGCTAATGTGGCTCAGTTGGTAGAGCAGCTGATTCGTAATCAGCAGGTCGCGCGTTCGATTCGCGCCATTAGCTCCAATACTAAAAATCACTTATAAAACAAGTGATTTTGTTTGTTTATTCTATAACGCATTAACAACTTCGCCTATTTCGGTATCAGAAGTATTATTTAAAAAAATTTGTTCTAATTCGTGTTCATATAATATTTTTTTGAGTTTCAAATTATAATCCAGCACATAAATAGTGTTATAATAACCGCTGTGTAATATTCGATTTAAGGCGTATAATCGCACCGTGCTGTCAACTGCCACACTACGCACATTCATACCCATCTTTAACAGTTTTTGCTTATCAGAATACATATTTCGCGTGTATACACTTGTTTTATCTTTATACAACACTCCACAAAACATAAATATACAAGCAGTAATGATAGTATAATTAATACTATTTAATAGTATAATTGAAACAGCAAACCAAACTGCAAATAATAACGCAAATATAATACTTATTATTCTTACAAATTTGTATGCTTTTTTACGTGCAAATTTTGCGGAAAACATCGCAAGTAATATTCTTCCACCATCAAGCGGAAATGCTGGCAAAAGATTAAATCCAGCGGTTACAAAATTAGCAAACACAAAATCCGCCGTATAAGAATAAATTTCTGGTACAAGCCACCAACCCGCAAGAAAAATCACACCTATTATAATATTAATAAGCGGACCAGCAACAGCAATTTTAATTTCATCTTTCACCTTAAAATCAGCGGTACTGCCATCAAGCGCCACACCATAAGGTAATAGCGTTACATTTTTTAATGTGTAGCCTAATTTAGATGCTATATAGGCATGTGCCAATTCATGTATAAATAACACCACAAGGTAATTTAACAACAGTAATCCGTATCCATAATAAATAAACGCACAGGCAAAAACTAATAGTAGTGGGTGAAATTTAAATTTTACCATACAAATTCGCCATTTACTATGGTTAAATCTGTAACAGTTTTACCTTTATATATAATGCTAAACTCTAATACCCCCTCACTTATTGTACCAATAGGAGAATACTTCGGCGTGATATAATTTTTTGCTACACCAACATAATCAAAACCCGAACATCTTGTTTTAATATTATTTGTGTGTTTAATTTCTACAAATTTAATATCACCAGATTTACCGACAGAGGATACAATCCCATCTTCTGTGGCGCTTACCAAACTAAAACTTGTAACGGAAATTTTTACAATTCCGTTTTGCACCGTAATATTATCAGAATCTAGCGGAAGGCTAAATTCAATATTACTATTGCCACTCACATATAATGCATCGCCAAATATAAACTGTGCTACAAATTTGATTTTTTCCTCCTTAGTAAAAGTATCTCCGGGGTATGCCGAAACACTTGCTTTTAGTATAGCATTTAAATTATTAAAAAATGGATAATCCAGTTTTCCAAGCACGCTAAAAATATTAATTGAAAGTAAGCAAATTATTATTTGAAATAGGATAAAATTGAAAAATTTATTACGTTCAACTTTAACTTTTTCAATTTTTCTAAATTGTGCTTGTACTACATTTAAACCATCATATTTCATATAAATGACCTCATATTAGAAGATATGAGATTTAATACAATAATATATCTGCATAATAAGAATGAATTTTAAAAAAGATTGTTATGAAAGAAATTGAAATAGCATAAAGTTAGGAATTTTTAAACTACTGCACATTTTACGCAAACTATTTTGACAACAGTTTGTTCTTTTCTGTATCTTACAATAGAAAAGTGAAGTAGCATAAAATTAAAGATTTTTGGAATATTTGTCTTAAAAAAGGTTGCCGATAGCACCTGTGGTTGCATAGGCGTTCTGTTTTAAGACAAATAAAAAAAAGATTAATTTTAGGCGGTGATACTTTTCGCTTGACCGTTAGGCAGGCGGAATTAAAGAATTGCTTGCAAAAGTTTTAGTCGTTTACACGAGGCTGAAAGTCTTAACTGATAATTGCCATCATCATTAAGAGTGAAATTTAGTTTTATATCATCGGTATCAATATCCATATAATTTTTAAGCACATACAAAATGTCGCTTTTAATTACTTCATTTAGTCTTTCCGGATTTGTAAATTTATCTGAAAGCAATACATTTTTTAGTCTATTTACACCTTTTTGCGTGTTTTTTGCTGTTAGCATTATAAGCCTCCTTAATAATATAAAATAAATTTAAATTTTCCGTTTTAAAGTACGCCTTAGCCCTCCCATAATGCCTTTATATTTATGGGTACAATCATAAATTAAATCTGTACCAAAATGAATATTGTTTGCAAGCATATCAAATGCCATACGACATTCAGAAATTCTACTAATGGTGCCACCCTCTAAAATCATAGTAGATATTTCATCATCTTCTGGAATTGTTCCTACCAACTTTTCTTTTAATAATTTAGAAATATCATCAACTGAGAGCATTTCTTTTTCTAAAATTAAATCCCCACGCACTCGGTTTATAACCAGTGAAGTAGAAATCAAATTATAACTTCTTAATATTGTAAATACTTTGTCAGCATCGCGAATTGCAGAAATATGTGGAGTTGTAACAACAATCGCTTCACTTGCCGCAGAAACCGCACGATGAAAGCCTAAATCAATACCTGCGGGGCAATCAATAAGCACATAATCAAAAGTTTCCGCCAAGTTGTCTACAACAATCTTTATGTGTTCTCCTGTTATACTTTCTTTTAGGTAAGTGTGGGCAGATGGCATAACATAAAGCGATGGATATTTATAATCTTGGATAAGTGCCTGTTTTGCACGACACTTTCCACTTATGACATCAACAATATCATAAACGACTTTGTTTTCTACGCCCATTACAACATCTAAATTATTAAGCCCAATATCAATATCAAGTAATGCTACGCGTAAGCCTTTTGAAGCCAGCGTAGCACCCAGATTTGCACAGATTGTAGTTTTACCAACTCCACCTTTACCACTGGTAAGCACAATTTTGCGTGCCATAAACACCCCCAAAATTATAATCTACTTATATAATAAATACTAATACTAGCAATAAGTCATATTATTTTGCCAAAAAATAAATAATAGTATCGTTTTTTGTTTATTTCAAAAAAACTTGCAGGTTACTGCAAGCATAATAATAAAATAAGAATATTTAGTTATTATAATCTAAATCAATTTACTATTTCTTTATAACTTTTGCTAGTACTTCCGGATTTGAAAGTAATTTACCAAGTCCTCTTGTGGCTACATTGTGAGGTTCTTCCGAAATATGTACAGGTAAAGATAATTTTTTTGCAAAATATGTATCTAAGCCTGTAATATTTGCACCGCCACCGCAAACATAAATGCCGGTTTGTGCAATATCGCTTACCACATCGGGCGAACATTTATTAATAATTGTTTCAACACCTTCTATAATCATATCATAAAAAGGTTCTACCGCTTGTTTAATATCATATGCAGAAATAACGTCAACATGTGGATTTTTATTTTCATTGTCTGCTCCACTAAATTCAACGCTAGCACCATCATTATCATATAAACTGCCTGCCTCTAATTTTACCTTTTCAGCAACCACTTGACTAATCAATACTTTAAAATTTTCTTGTACATAATCACAAATTGCTTCGTCCATATGATTTCCGCCAACTGACATAGAAAATCCGTATAAAATATTATTATTGTTAACAGCCGCAATATCAGTAACTGACCCACCAATATTTACCATAACAGCCGATAAACCCGAATTTTGTAAATCGGTAAAGTTTGCGGCGCAGGCAAGCGGAGATGGAACAAAATAACACTCATTAATTCCTAAATTAAACATAAGTCTTTGCAACATATTTTTAGATTTATTTTCAAGGCCACAAGGAATTACCAGCACTGCTTTAATGCGTTCTCTAAAAATATTGCCATCTAAAACTTTTGTTAAGAACTCTCTAAGCATAAGTGCTGTGGCAGCCGGATTAGATATAACTCCTTCACTAATAGGATTAACAACAAATACATCATCAGATGTTTTGCCCACCATTTTTTTAGCGCCATAACCTACTGCAATTGCTGTGTTTGGGTGATTAATATCATCTACCACAATGTAAGATGGCTCCCTAAGTACAATACCGCTACCCCTTTTAAAGATTACAGTATTACTTGCTCCTAATTCAATTGCCAATTCTAAAAGTGCCATATTCAATTTCCTCTAAAATCTAATTTTTTATTTTACAGTATTTCAAGGTTCTTTTTATATGCTTTTTTAAAATCACTCATGGCTAATGTAGCGTCCATAATTTCAATTGATGCATCGCTATTTTCATCAACGATTGTCTTCATTATAACAGAATCGCCCAAAACATCACAATTTATATCTTTAATAAGTCCTGCGCTTGTCCTGTCTAAACTTTCGGCAATTTTAATAATAATGCTTAATTTTTTAACTGCCTCTAAATCTTCTTCTAATATAATATCTTTGTATCTTACCCATTCCGAAACATTAAAATCATCAGAATTCTGCGAGGACGCAACAAAGGCACCAAGTATGATTTCGCGATGAGTAGCGCCATATATATCTGAATTTAATATTACATTATAACAAGTTTTTTGATGATCATAATAGCTAATTCTTAAACCTGCATCATGCAAACTTGAAGCAATTCTTAACACTTTTATATAACCACGCGGTAATTTGTGTAGTAATCGTAATTGTCTAAATAATATTATTGATAAATTATACACATTATCAGCATTAGAAAATTCACCCTCATAAAACTTAACTAAGGTGGCAAGGCTACCGCCCAAAACATCATTAATCGGCTTTTCCATTAAACTTGGAGAAGCAAAATTAAACAACGCTCCTTCGCGTAACCCGTAAGCGGAAACAGAAATATTTTCTATATTAATATATTCTAAAACCGCTTTTATCATAGCAAGACCGCTTGCAAATGTATCTGCACGGTCTTCGGAAATACCTTTTAATTTTTTGGCTTTATCTAAATCTAGTACTTTTATGATATCATAAACCGCATTAAAATCAATACTTGACATATTGTAATTGTGTGTTTTATCAAGCGGATATCTTCTAACTTTTCGACTAATTTTTGACATATCGGAAAAGATATCACCAACACCGATAAAGGAGTAATCCGGTTCTAATTGAGTAAACCATTCAAGTTTTTTTAATTCTGTAATAAAATATTCTTTAATTTTAGTACATTGCTCTTGTGGCTGTAAACCACAATCTCCAAACATTTCGCTAAGTGTTAAAGCACCTATCGGAAGCATTTCTTGTGCTAAAATATTACGACGGTTATATAAAATAAATGATGTCGAATTATCGTTTACTTGCATAATAAGACCCTTAGGAATATCCATAGTCCTAATAATACCTGTATAAATATAATTTAATTCTTCGGTTTCGGTAATAATTTTAAAGTTAATACCTGCGGAAGCATTAATTTCTTCTATAAAACTGCGTTGATTTTTTGCATTTTTTATTGAAGAAGCAACAATCCCATATAATTTTGTTATTTTGTTTATTTCGCACATTCTTCTGTAAAGTTTTAATATTTTTGCTAAATCAGTTATTTCACCTGATTTTATAACTCCATCTTCGGAAAGTTGTTTTCCTATATTCAATGGTTTTTCAATTTCATCGGAAACGACAAAATATCCGTTGTCAGTAACCGTTGCCATCATTAATTTAACATACTTTTCCGAAATTTCTAATATTCCTACTTTTTCCAATGTCTTAGTACCCCTTGATTAGTTAATTTTCTCACAAATTATAACATAGATTAGTTAATTTGTACATAGTTTAGATATTTTTTTATAATCTTTCTTCAATAATTCCGCCACCAATACACTTATCGCCTTGATATAACACGACCCATTGCCCTTCTGTAATTGCACGCTGAGGTTGTTTGGCAACAACTTCTATGCGATTATCTAAAATTTTTACTTTTACATCTTGCTCTGTCTGGCGATATCTAAATTTTGCAGTACATTCAAATTCTGTATCGATTGGTGGACAAGGTATCCAATTAAATTTATAAGATACTGCTCCCGCCCCATAAAGAATACTTTCATCGCCCTTTGAAACATATAGTATATTATTTTGTAAATCTTTTTTAACTACAAACCAACGCCCTTCTTGCTCGCCTTTTACACCGCCAATGTTTAGTCCGCGTCTTTGCCCCAAAGTGTAGAACATAAGTCCGCTATGCTCGCCTATAATTTTACCTTGCATTGTACAAATTTCGCCTGGTACAGCGGGAATATACCCTCGTAAAAAGTTTTTAAAATTACGCTCGCCTATAAAACAAATTCCTGTTGAATCTTTTTTTGTGGCAGTAGATAGTTTGTGTGTCAACGCAATTTTTCTTACCTCAGTTTTCATAATATTTTGTAGTGGAAATAGCACATTTTTTAACTGTGCTTGATTTAGTTGATTTAAAAAATATGTTTGATCTTTGGTTTGGTCTAAGGCTTTTAAAAGATATGAATATTCGGGAGTGTGTAATATACCCGAGTAATGCCCTGTTGCAATATAATCCGCACCTATTTTTTTGGCAAAATCTAAAAAAGGTCCAAATTTAATTTCACGATTGCAAAGAACATCGGGATTTGGAGTTCTTCCTTTTTTGTATTCTTCCAAAAAATCAGTAAATACTCTGTCCATATATTCTTTTTGAAAATTGACAGTGTAATATGGCATTCCTATTATTCCGCATACTCTTTTTACATCTTCATAATCGGCTTCTGCTGTACACTGACTATTTACTTTTTCGTCCCAGTTATTCATAAAAAGGCCGACTACTTCATAGCCTTGCTCTTTTAATAATAATGCGGTGACAGATGAATCAACGCCACCACTCATTCCAACAACAACAGTCTGTTTCATGTAACCTCTATTTTTCTGGCGGAATTTTTACAGGTATTTTGTATTTATTTAATAAAATTCTAATAAGGTCATTAACTACTAAAATAACCGCAACCGCTCCACTCATTGTGTAAATATCACCAAACAAATATACCAAAAATTCATTGTTTATTGTGAAGTACTGAAAATAGAAAAATCCAATTAAAAACACACACCAAAGTGCTGTAATAATAATTCCACGCCACATTCTTCCTACATAAAAAGCATGTGCGCCAAAACAACCAAGCAAACAAACATATAAAATTAATTTTTTTCTTGATATATCACTAGGAATTAAAGTTGTAAAATAAATCGCTTCATAATTTTCGCGATTAATTTTTGCAATAGTATTATGTCGTTCAATTCTAAGGTCATTCAATTTATATGCAAGAGCATTTTTTTCTTTTTCATTTTCAGCAAATTTGTATAATTTTTTAGTTTCTTTTATCTGCTCATCTAATGGTTTTACTATTTGTTTAATGTGTTTTATATGTGCATTTTCATTTTTGCGTCTAGTTTTTAAAACTTTTACCGCTTCTTTATTTGATGCTAATAAAATTTGAGTTGTTTTAAGCCCGCACTTAGAACATTTGCTAGAATGTAAGTCTATTAGTTGTTTACATCTCGGGCATTTTATCATACTTTTACTCCTAGAATATTAGTATATCAAAATAGTGCGTTTGTGTCAAATATTATTCCGCATAGTGCGTTTGTGTCAAATATTATTCCGCTTGCCATATGGAAGCAGAATATAAAAATTATATATTTCTGATTTTTTGAAATAACATTCAAATAAAACACATATTAAATTTTTCACTAAGTTTCTATTAGTTTCTATTGTCCGTTAGACAAGCGAAAATTAAACTCCCATTATTTTTATTAAATCTAATACTTTGCAAGAATAACCCCACTCGTTATCATACCAAGCGATTAATTTTATGAATTGCGGATTTAGCATAATACCGGCTTTTGCATCAAAAATGCATGTATTTGAATTACCAATAAAATCACTAGATACTACATCATCTTCGGTGTACGCTAATATTCCTTTCATTTCACCCGCGCTATACTTTTTGATTACTTCTTTAATTTCATCATAAGTTGTAGGCTTTTTTAATTTACAAGTCAAATCTACGACCGAAACATTTAGTGTAGGCACTCTGAATGACATACCCGTAAGTTTACCTTTAAGTTCTGGTATTACTTCGCCCACCGCTTTGGCGGCACCCGTGGTTGCTGGAATAATATTATAAGATGCGGCTCTACCTGCGCGCCAATCCTTTTTTGACGGACCATCTACAACAAGTTGTGTAGCGGTTGTAGAATGTACAGTGGTCATAAGTCCTTCTTCAATGCCAAATATATCATTAATAACTTTGGCAAGCGGAGCAAGACAATTTGTAGTACAACTTGCGTTAGAAACAATTTTCATATCCTTTGTGTATAACTTATCATTAACGCCACAAACAAACATGGGCATATTTTTGCCCGGAGCTGTTACTACTACTTTTTTAGCACCACCAATGAAATGTTTTGCGGCATCATCATAAATGGTAAATTTACCTGTGGCTTCTGCTATTATTTCCGCCCCGACTGATTTCCAATTAATAAGGTTCGGCTCTTTTTCTGCAAAGAATGCAATTTCTTTACCGTTAATAACTAATTTGTCGCCAATCACTTCGCACGAACCATTAAATTGCCCGTGAATGCTATCATAAATAAACATATATTTTGCATATTGTAAATCAATAAATGGGTCATTAACTGCAACAACAACCATATCATTTCTATTTAAGGATTCTCTTAAAATAAGCCTGCCTATTCTGCCAAAACCGTTGATACCAATTTTAATCATTTGCTATAACTCCCCCTTTTTAATTTCAGCATACTTTATCATTATTCCAAATTTTTGGCAAATGTTTATTTTAAATTTTCGGGATTTAACGGTTTTAACTCTTCTAGAACAAATATGCCATTTTCTCTAATTAAAATATCATCTAAATAAATTTTGCCACCACCGTTACTAATTGTGTGCGATTGAATTAAATCCCAATGAATTGCTGATATATTACCGTTATAAGCATCTTTGTAACAAGCACCCATAGCCATATGAATAGATCCCATCATTTTTTCATCAAACAAAATATCGTAAGTCGGTATATTGATATAAGGATTTACACCAAACGCAAATTCACCAACAAATCTTGCTCCTTCATCAGTATCCAAAACAACATTTATTTCTTTTGAATAATTTGCCTCCGCATTAACAATTTTGCCATCAACAAATGTAAGTTTAATTTTTTCATATTTTAAACCGCTATGGACACTTGGAATATTAAATAGTATAGTGCCATTTATGCTGTTTCTAACAGGTGCAGTATATATTTCGCCATCTGGAATATTGCATTGTCCGGTACAAATTACTGCGTTTATACCCTTAATTGAAAAAGTTAAGTCGGTTTGAGGTGCAACAATATGCACCTTATCGGTTTTTTCCATAATTTCTTTGAGTGCTTTAAGTGCTTTGGTCATTTTTTTGTAATCTAAATTGCACACATTAAAATAAAATTCTTCAAATTTTTCCGTACTCATACCAGTTCGCTCTGCCATAGAAGCGGTTGGATATTCTAAGATTACCCATTTTCTGTTTACTCTAATATCGTGATGAATAGGCTTTGAATAGTTTATATTATATGCATCTAATTTTTCGTGGCTAATATCGGAAAGTTCATAAATGTTTTTCCCACCCCGTATACCGATGTAGGCGTCCATATTACTCATACAAGGTTTCATATATTCCGCCATTAATGCACTATGTTTAGAATCAGTGCCACGCATAATTTCACGGTTTATAATTTCTTCTTGTAAATGTACAAACGGGTACGCACCCACACTATAAATTTCTTTAATTAACGCATTAATTAAATCAGCACCTGTACTGACTGTTTCAATTAAAACTTTTTCATCTTTTTTTATTCTGCAAGAATAATTGACAATAGCCTTAGCAAGTTTACTTATTTCTACTTCTCTCATAATACCTCATTTATTAATCAAAAATAGTATTAACAAAATTTTAATTTTAATTTAAAATTATTCTATTTTATCAAGTTCGGCTTTTAAATATGACCTACCTAGCCTTGCGTTTATCAAATGTTTTACATACGCCATAAAAGTTATAATAACCAAAAACAATATCATTACCCAATATATTAAATTAAATACCGTATCAACAAAGTTATATCCTGCACTAAAAAGAATAAGCCATACTAAAATACTAACTGCAACTAAAAATACCATAACTAGCGACAATAAATAACTGTTGCCTTTCTCAAATTTGCGGTTACTTTTTTCATATTTTATAAGTATTTCATTATTAGATTTTGATTTTAAATTGTTTGCATTATATTCAAAATAATATGAACTAATATCCATTTCTTTCCATATATTGACATTTCGCAAAAACTTATTTTTATCAAGGTTTTCTAGCATAATATTTATGGCTTGTCTGCTGTAAATTTCTATATCCGCACTATACCATACTTTTTCTTTAACACCAATCATTTTTATAAATTCGGCAATTATTTTGTCTTCAATTTTTAAAATAAATTCCTTAAATTTACTACCCATCACTCTACCGTGTACAACAGAATTGCCCGCTTTATAAGCATCAATTGCGTATTCAATCATACTCCAATTTTCCGGTAAATAAGAGTTTAAGATAATTACGGCATCACCATGTGCTTCCGTAATGCCAATCGTAACAGAAATTTGTTCGCCTTGTGGTTTTTTCAAATTTATTAATTTTATTGACTTGTTATTTTTTTTAATTTTATTAAGTACTTCTGTACATTCTAAGTTTAAAGAGTCATTAACAAAAATAAATTCAGTATTACTGCTGTATTTTTGCATAATTAATTTAATATGCTCAAAAGATTTTTGCAAGTATTTATTAGTTTTACCAACGGGAATTACTACTGAATAATCCATATAAAACCTCCAATGTATATTCTATTTTAATAATACTATAATTATTTAAAAAAACAAAATGATTAAGTATGTTTTGTTTGGCAAAAGAAAATAAATGCTATATAATTAAATAGTTACTATAATTTAAGGAGAATGTATATGCCTTTATTATCTTCAAAAATTATATTAAATAATGCACTACAAAAAAATTATTTGGTAGGCGCATTTAATGTAAATAATTTAGAATTATTTAAAGCAGTGATTAGCACCGCCGAAAAAGAGGCTTCGCCCGTTATAATTCAAGTATCCTTAGGTGCGATTAAATACGCTGGGATTGATTTTTTACAAGCAATAGTGCAAACTGCCGAAAAGACTAGCACTGTTAACTTTGCACTACATTTAGACCATGGTAAAACTTTTGAAGATTGCGTAAATGCAATAAATCACGGATTTACTTCGGTAATGATAGATGGTAGTTCTTTAACTTTTAATGATAATGTGTCGCTAACTAAAAAGGTAGTGGACTATGCACATAAATTTAATGTATCGGTAGAAGGTGAAATCGGGACTATTGCCGGAATTGAAGATAATGTTAATGTTATAGATGAAAACAGTTTATATACCAATAGCGATGAGGCAATAAAATTTGCAAAATTAACCGGCGTAGACAGTTTAGCCATAGCAATAGGCACAAAACACGGGGCATTTAAATTTGCAGGCGAACCAAATTTAAAAGTGGGAATTGCAAAAGAAATACATTATAAACTGCCAAATTTACCGCTAGTATTACACGGCGCTTCAAATGTACCAGATTATTTAGTTGAAAAAATAAATAAATACGGTGGTAAATTAAAAAAGGCAAAAGGTGTTCCAGAAAGTATAATTACAAGTTTAATCGGAACTGGAATTTGCAAAATAAATATAGATTCCGACCTTAGAATTGCATTTACTGCTACAATAAGGGAATATTTATTCAATAATCCAGAATGCATAGACCCGCGTGAATATTTAGGTGTTGCAATGACCGAAGTGCAAAATTTAGTTAGTCACAAAATATGTTTATTTAACTTATTAAAAAATAAATAAAGCGTATAATATATAAAAAAATCCGCTCACTTTTTAGAGTGCGGACTTTTTTGTTAAGCCAATAATTCTTGGCGAAGTCTTGTAATATCCTCTTCTTTCATAGAGTCTAATTTATCTAATGTAATAGCATAGGCCTGTTTAACTTCCTCGGTAGTTGTATCATCTAATTCGGCGGAATTTTGAAATAAAGTTGCAAGATTTACTAATTCATTTTTTCCAAAATCTTTATTAAAAGCAATTAGTTTTTTTAGTATCGAATCACTGATATTCTCAATATTTTGTTCTAAAATATCCATATTTACCTCGCAAATCTTATATTTCTTGTTCTTTATTTTTACTGCTTATATCACACATTTTTAAACTAACATAATGCTTGATATACCTATCAAATGTGTTAAATTTACCATTAGTAACTCCGATAATGTAGGCATCAATATAATCTTTGTTGTTCATTCCTTCCGGAAAGTCTTTAAAGAACTCCTCATTAACTTTTCCGTCATTAGTAGTTTTTTGATGCGCATCTATTACTTCCGCCATTCTGTCAATAATGCTCACTAAATGTTCAAGAGTAGAATATACACTTTTTTTAGAAGTATCAAGATTAGAATTATTGTGCCAACTTAACAAAATTGATTCTGCATCTTTTTCATCACTTTTATAAGTGCGTTTAAACTTTTCAAAATCTTTAATAGCGACATCTAATGTGGACATTTTTGTGCTTATATAATTCAAATTTGCTACTTTTTCTTTTTTATCTGCTTGGTCCATAATGCGTTCTTCTTCTAATGCATTATATTCTTTTGTTAAGTTGTTTTTGAGCAATTTAATAGCGGTTAATGTTTTTGTGATAGCAAAATCTTTTATTGATTTGCCATCAACTACCGTTATATCTTTTTTAAATTCTTTTTTTACTGGTACAATAATAGGTTTAACAACAAGGGGTTGAATAATGCGCGTAACAGATGGCTTAATAGGCGCAGTTTTAACTTCTGGCAAAGCAGGTTCAGACTCAGCAACTTCTTTTTCTAAAACAGAAACTTTATTTACATTTTGCTTTATTGTTTCATAAAGTCTAGTAATGGCGGTACTGTCCACGCTAATAATATGTTGCTTTTTATCTTTTTCTGCATATAAATTGTATTCATCTACAACTCTGTTATAGTTTGTAATAAATTTTGAAGATTTTTGTGAATTTTCTTTAATATCTATTTCAATTATAGATAGTATTTCCCTTAAATCATTTTCACTGTTCATTTTTGAGATAGTATCCAAAGCAATATCACAATATTCTTCACTTTTTGCAACTAATTCTTCCGAAGAAATCCAACCAAATGTTGTAACTAAGTATGCACCAAATCTATTGGTTTCTGCATCTTTGTTTGGAGTAGCAAAATAATAATCATTAAGTTCGTTAATTTCTTTTAAAATTTCCTTTCTATTTTCATTACTATAAACTAAATTACTTAATAAATTAGAGAATTTTTCGGCATTAATTTTGTCTATTTTTCCTAATAAACCTTTTAATTCTGCGTATTGAATATACTGCAAAATATAGTTTTCAGTTATTGCTTTATTTTCTAGTAAATCATCTTTTGCCTGTGATAGTGCTGTAAGTATTTTTTCTTTATTGTCATCTACTATTTTTGCTTCTAAAATTGTAGTATTTTTAATTTCTGGTTTACCATCTAAAACAATTTCATCAACATTTTGTTCTTCGCTTTTTTCTACTGGTTCATCTAATGTAGGTTCTGTTTTAACTTCTTCAATTAACTCAGCATCTACTTTTTCTGGTTGTGTTGTTTTTTTAGTTTGTTCTTCATTATAAGGAATTGCTTCTGCTATTGCGGATAACCAGTTTTTCTCTATTTTTAAATTATTTCTGCTATTTGGTGAAATAATATTATATGAATCAACAATATTATTTGTGGTTTGCGCTAATTCTTTAAGTTCGGATTGCACTTCCTCATCATTTGCATAGTTTTGCTTTAAAAACTTTAAGAAATCTCTGGAATATTCTTCATTTGCATAATTAATGCCCACATATTCCATATTTCGTTTGCTTAGACTAGCCGGAGTTGTGGTTTTATCATCTAAATTTTTTGGGAATTGTCGTAAAATATTTTTGTATTCTTCGTTAACTTTTTCTGAACTTAGTCCAAGGGCGTTATAAAGTGATTTTGAATTTTCAAGTTTTTCCTTAGCCAAAAATTGAAGGACCCAAGAACTAGAAAAATACATATTTGTATTTTTTTCAAATTCTATAAAGTCATGATTAGTGTCAATATATTCTGCAATTTTTTTTGTATATTGAATATCAATACTTTTGCATACTGCTATTTTCATTTCTTCATCAAGCGGAGAAGCGAGAACTAATTCTTTAAAATTGTCTAATGCAATAAACGCTGTCATTATGTTTTTATTTTTTTTAAAATTTGCTTTAATTGCTTTACGAATTTTCATTGCATCTCTTATATAGTCTTTGCTAGTCAAAAGATTGTTTTTTACATAAGAATCCAAAAATCTATCAAAATGAGCATTCATACTCATTTTATCTTCTGCCTTAGCGGTTGCTATTCCTTCCATTACATAAAGCGTGTATTCTATATTTCCACTGGCTTGTGTGTTAATATTTATTTTGCCTTTATTTTTTATAAATTTATTGCCGGCAAAAAGTGGCGTTTCGCCTAATAATGCAACAACGTTTGTGCCATCTTCTCTGGTTTTCTTTGTATTATTTTCTATTTTCATATTGCTAATTTTTTTTAGTTCTTCAATATAACTACTGCATTTAGCAACCAAATTTAAAGTGTCTGGATCATGTTCATATTCTTTTTTACTGCAATCCTTTACAATTTGCCTAATTGTTCCAACTGGTAAAAATTTTATAGACGAATTATAAGTCGCTAAATCCGAATAAATATATTTGTTTTTTATTTTATCCGCTTGGTGATCTAATTCGTTATACTCAAAAAGTGGAGCACAGGATTGTGCAACAATATTTTTTTTATTTCCACTAGTTAATTCACTAGCAGTTTTTCCTATATACCCCTCTTCTTTAACAAATCTATATTGTGTTACAGCAAAAGCATCTTGCATTGTGATAAACTTTTCAGCAAGTGAACCTGTTAACGCCTTTTGCTTGTCTAATAAATCAATTGAATATTGAAGATAAAAATCAAACTTTTCAGAATCAACAATATTATTTACTGCTAATCTATCTTGGTCTGTGATTTCACCTGTCATTTTTAATTTACCAAGTAAAGTCATAACTGATGAAATATTTTTATAATCTTCCTTATTAAAACGATTGTATGATTCATACATTTTTCTTAATTCTTTAACATTTTTATTTAAAGCGGCCTGTTTAGTCATAGCATCGCCCATAAGTGAAGATGTGGTATAACCGTTATTGTACATACTTTTAGCATACAAAGATGCTTCCGACAAATTTTCAGAATCTTTTTCTAAATTAATGTTTGATAAAGCAATTTCATTTACTTTTTTAATAGCGTTTAGATTATCTCTTTCTTCTTTACTAACTGGCATATTTTTTCTCCTTAATAAAAAGGTATCTTGATACATTTAATTATATCATTTAAACTTTGATAAATCAATACCTAATTTGTAATTTTATGCCTATATTAAAAAATACTGTGTTTAATGATATTATAGCAGAACAGTAGACAAAACTAAATATATTATTGGTAAAATCAAAATAATAACAGCAAGTGCTATAAAACCGATTGCTTTTTTATTCAAACTTAACTGCATAATAATATTGCTTGAAGAGTAAATAAAAAAAATTATAGGGCATGTTATAGAAATGCCTATTAACAAAAGCAAACCAAAAAATGCAAGTACTGGATTTTCCATATTTTGTAATCCCGAAGTTAAAAAAATTGTTAAAACAGAAAGTACGGATAGTACAGAATAAATAATTGAATGCACGCCATACTTAGTATAAACTGGGCGTAATTCTGGGTTTTTCTTAATATCTTTAAATTTTTTTACACTACTTACGATTTTTGAAAAAATATTTAGTATTTCAAAATTTGACATATACTTTCTCCTTATTTTTATGAAATTGTAGAGCAATAAAAAATAATAAGCAAATGTTTTATTAATTAATTTAAATCCGCTTGCAAAGTCACAAAAGGCGCACTTAAAAATATGCTTTGTTAAAAAGATTCGGTTTAAACGGTAAAAAAATACACCTGACCGGGTTAAGGTCAGGTGTAAAATTATTCATTAAACTTATAT
>JALOBO010000265.1 GCA_023228225.1 Clostridia bacterium | reverse complement strand
GATGGCATTTTCCTCGAAGGTGCGGCGAGTGTTATAAATCTACCACATGATGATACATTAGATGCGGCTATCATGCAATTTGGTACAAGTTTGACTTCATTTACATGGAGTGATAGTACGAGTTCGGTGGCAAATGTTGTAAATAATATCGCCAATACTGGTGTATTGGCATCATCTGCTATTTCAGCATTCTTTTTATTAATTGGAGCCTGTGTTGGTTTTATCCCCTATATGTTGGGTTACATGGGCGCGCCCGATATGTTAGTAAACATCGTACAAGGGTTGTTTATTTTAATTACAGGAATCGCGGCAATGCAATTAATAACCGGCAAATGGCTACCCTTTGCCGAATAACAAATTAAAAATTATTATTTAAAACACTTATTTTTAAAACACATTACACACCCTCTACCACACGACCTATGACTTATTGTATCACACCATTCGTGACCACATGGGCATTTCCACCACACTTTTTCATTTGAGCCTGCACTAAACATTTCAGGTGTTTTACCACCATTCTTTGTGGGATGCCATTCACTTGCTAGTTTTGGGTTTGTTGTAGCTAAATCGTTGTAACCCCTTAACACTTTATTACCTGAACATATTGGGCAACCACTCCCATTTGACCTACTGTTGATTTGAGCTTCCCATTCGTGACCTAACGGGCAAACCCACCACGCTTTTTTTCCAGAATGTGCTCTAACCATTTGCGGAGTTAAATCTCCATTTTTAGTGGGATGCCACTGTAAAGCTAACTCTGGATTTACGGTAGCTAAATCATTATAACCTGCTAAAACTTGATGCCCCGAACATATTGGACAACCATTGCTCCTTGACATATTAGCGATTGTGGCTTGCCATTCGTGACCCAACGAACAAATCCACCATACTTTTTTCCCTGAATATTGTGTTACATCAGTTGGTTTCAAATCACCATTTTTTGTGGGGTGCCATTGTAAAGCTAAATCAGGTCGTAATGTTGCTAAATCGTTAAACCCTACTAAAATTTGATATCCTGCACAAACAGGACAACCCCTTTTACCAGACCTGTGCGATATAGTATCTTGCCATTCGTGCCCTAAAGGACAAATCCACCAAGCTTTTTCATTTGACCACTGTGTAAACATGTCTGGAGTAAGTGTTCCATTTTTTATAGGATGCCATTGTAAAGCTAACTCTGGTTGCAATGTCGCTAAAGAATTGTTTAAACAGTCTTGTTTGAATAGCTTCAGCACAATAGTTCTATCGCGATTAATGTCAATATCGCACTGAATGTTATCAAACACTATTTTTATTAACTTATTAATAACTTCAGGTAAGTCGACATACTTATTTTTTATAGAAAAGTTGATAATGTCTTTTTCAATACATACTTCAATATTTTTATCTGCTGATTCTTTTACTCTGATTAATCGAATTCCACAATCTTTTAAATACTCATTTTTCTTTTGTTCTTTCTGTTTACTTTTCTTACCATTGTGATATCTACAACCATCATATTCTATTGCAATATTTTTAGATGGAACCCAAACGTCCACTTCCCATTTATTGTTAATCTTTTTTCGATTTTCCACAGTATTATCGATTTGTTTTAAATAATAATATATGGCTTGTTCAGGAAATGATGTTTGTGATTCTGATGCGCATATTGGGCAACCATTACCCCGCGACCTGTCGTTTATTGTAGCACACCACTCGTGCCCTTTAACACACGCCCACCATACTTTTTGTCCCGAATATTATGTTACATTAGTTGGTTTCAAATCTCCATTTTTTATTGGGTGCCACTGTTTTGCCAATTCTGGATTGGTTGTTGCTAAATCGTTGTATCCGATTAATACTTTTTGACCTGCACAAATTGGACAACCACAACCTTTTGACCTATCAGCAATTCTGGCTTCCCATTCGTGCCCTAAAGAACATATCCACCACGCTTTTACGTTTAAGCCGCAAGTAACCGATTGAGGTGTTAGGGTTCCATTCTTTATTGGGTGCCATTGTAAAGCTAAATCAGGTCGCAATGTTGCTAAATCATTGACACCCTTTATTAATTTTACCATTTAGTATTTATATATTAGTTTTAAAAGTTTAAAAAAGTATGTATAATAAAATTAAGCTGTCTTTTTTAATTCAGACATTAACGGATGATTGTATGTTTAAACACATCTTAGTTATGCGCGTAACAGATAAATTTCAAATAAATTTAAAAATTATAAACATAATATTATTTTTAAACAAATACATTTAAATCTTACAAGCTCAATGTATTACTATGAAACCAAGTTTAAAAAAGAATGGCAGATATGACTTATACGTAAAAGATTTAAATTATTGTAATAACTTAGTAAATAACAATAAAATTGGAGAATTTGTGCCACATGTTACAAAAGATAAAATTGAATGGAAAATACATATATTTAATAAAAATTTTAAGCATAAGTTTGACCCAAAACAAAGTTACGATGAAAAAGAAATTATTAATTTCATGGACATCTTAACATTAACACAAAAAACAAGACCAAAAGACAGTGCTAATAATATTTATATAAAATGGACAAAATAAAAAATTAATTTTTATCATCAAATGTGCGTATAAACACATTTAAATCAGACCAATCGACATTATCAAATAAAATTACACCACAATCAATACTTATAATTTCTGCATGCAACGCATCAGACCAAATTTCATCATTTTCTTTTGAAAACACATATTTGATATTTTTTACGTAAATTTCAGCATCGTTAACTGTTTTATTTTGATATACAGTAGTAAAAAACATATCTGAAATCTCAATCGTCCTAAGCAAATCTTTTAATTGCATAATATATAATTAGACGTAATAATATAAAAGAGTATTCATTTAGGTTTA
>JALOBO010000264.1 GCA_023228225.1 Clostridia bacterium | reverse complement strand
TAGAGTTATTAAAAAGGAATGGTATTGCAACAGTGACAAGTTTAGAAAGTGGAAAACAAATATCTATAGGTATAAATACATTAATAGAAAATATTTCAAACAGTCCATTAGCAGTAAAGACAATTGCTGAAGCAATTAAGGCGAAGACGCTTTCGCTTGGATTAACTGCAGAAAGAGAAAGCTTTGATAATTTTGCATTAAGATCTCTAATTGAAAAGATATCAAATAATTCTTTTTCTACAGATACAACAATTGAAGCAATGAAGGGTGAAATATTAGCTACTGGAGCTACAACAGAAAGAGAAAATTATAATAGCGTTGCATTGGATTCATTATTTGAATTAATAAAGACAGGAAAAATATCTTTAGAGTCATTACTTGAAAGATATCTTTACAGTAGTATTGCAATTACAACAACATTACAATACGAAAAGATGGCACAAGTAGCAGCTATTATAGCCCTACTAGAACAAATATCATTGACAAATTTATCTATAAATGCTATGCTTGAAGCAGGTAAAATTATATCATTATCTGTTGAGGCAACACTTGAAAGATCTGGCATTAAGGTATTTGCGATAGATGTATTGTTAGAAAAAGGATTAGTTTCAAATATATCTATTAATACAATATTAGAAACACCTGGAATTCTTGGACATTTTGCCATACAAGGAATGCCTAGGGATTTCAACATAAGACAAATTTAAAAACAATAAAATGCTTCATACAACAAAAGAAACACAACAAGGTAATACAGTATACCTTGAACATGATTTTAAAAATCTAAATGGTGTATCAACTGATCCAGACACAACACCAAGTTATGATATAAGTAATAGTGCTGGAACATCTGTACAGTCAGGATCGTTAAATAAAAGAAAGAATGGATACTGGTATACATACTTTGTTCCAGCAGATATAGGTGTATATACGATTACATTTACTGGAGAAATCGGAGGAGAAACTGTACTACACAAAATAGATTTGCGTGTAGTAGAGAAATTATTAAGCGAGTAAAAGGTCGAGTAAATAAATAATATAAAATAAAATCATGATAGATATAGCAATAGTTTCTGGAATGGTAATATCTCTTATAACTGAGATCACAAAACTATTTCCAGGAATAGCACAAAACAAAACAGCTCAAAGATTAATCTGCTTGGGATTAGTTTTAGTAGTAACACTCTTCTATGCTCTAACAGACGTAGAGTCAGTAACAGAAGACGGTGTTCAATTCGCGGCATTAGTATTAGGAACAGCGTTCTTAACATATAAAACTATTTTGAAAACAGTTTTTAAATAGTAAGTGGATAGACCAAAGGAAGTTAAACTTGCCTTGGTTACAGCAGATTGGCATGTCAAAAAAGACAACAACAAAGTTCTTTTAAAAAACTTAAAACTAGTATCAATGATAGCGAAAGACTTAAAGCCAGACTTGATGGTTGGGCTTGGAGACTTTCCAGACTGTGAAGGCATCTCACGATTCTCTGTACAAAATATAGAATACGGTGTTGAAGACACTGTAAAGGAATGGATTATAGTTGGAGACTTGTGGGAAGACTTATGTAACTCTTGTGATAACAAAGATCTTGAAAGACATTTTTGTTTAGGTAATCACGACGGAGAGAGAGCAGATAAGGTATTGTATAAGTTAAAAAAAAGCTCTAGCGCTTTTCTTTACAATGCAATAAACGATGCTCTAACACCTAGTAAATATCTATTAAATACAAAGATATATGAACACCTAGATGTATTCAAGTTTGGAGACTTAGGGTTCTTTCACGGAGAACATCACGGATCTAGCCACCCCAAAAAACATGCAGACGAGTATGGTATGAATTTAATGTATGGACATTTACATACATCAGCATCCTCAACTGTAGTAACTAAAGTAAATAAAACACCCCACACAGCAATAACTATTCCTTGCCTAGGAGATGTGAATCCTTTTTACATGAAGAACAGAAGTTCAGCATGGATTAATGGGTTTGCCCTAGTATATTTATTGCCTAATCAGAAAACTCAATCATTTGTATATCAAATAAAAAACGGAACAGTGTTCTGTAATAATAAAATATACAAAATTCAATAAGCACTTTAAGCCCACATACAACTTGTGGGTTTTTAGTTACTTGACAAATTAATATATTTAATATAGTATAGAAGTATAATCAGAAAGTTAAAAAGTCAAGTTAATGGATTTAAAAAATTTTACAAATAAAATAAAACCCTGTGGAAATCTTGTTGCATTTAAATGGATTCCACCACAAACAAAGAGCGGAATAGTCTTGTCAGATACATGCTTCGATGTAGCAATTCGTCCAGGTCATGTGTTCGTTGCAGAAGTATTAGCGGTAGGCAACAAGGTTAAAAACTTTACAAAAGCGCAAAGATTCTTAATACATGAATATGCGATCAAGTCATTCTATGGTCGTTGGGAAAGCGATAAAGTTTACTTCACAGAAGAAGACCAAATACCAGCTACTGTTCCAAATGATTATGTAGGAATGACATTAAGAAAGAATGACAAATAATAAAATAAAAGATATAGAGATATTAAATGCAATGATAAAAGCATTCTCTAAACTTAACATAAAAGAGCGTTTAGTAATATTGAACAGGTATGGACTTTTGGGAGATAGTATGCTAACATTAAGTAAGGTAGGAAACAAACTACATCTTACCAGGGAAAGAATAAGACAAATAGAAGATAGCGCTTTAAATAAATTAAAAGAATGCAATATAAAAAAGTAGATCAAATAGTATTAGAAGCATACAACAAAAGACTTATAAAGAAAGCAAAATACTATAATACAAAACCAGACGAATCAATGTATTGGCATGCTAGTAGCTTAGGCCTATGTATGAGAAGCCATT
>JALOBO010000263.1 GCA_023228225.1 Clostridia bacterium | reverse complement strand
ACCTCAACCAGCAAGATGTACCGTAAGTTTTATCAGATTCTTAAAAATTCTAAACCAACTGACTACATCTTGCCAAGTGGTCTGAGCATTATGGGAATGATTGCTTGTTCAATCTTTTCTGTACTTCATGGAAGGTTGAACTTGCTCATTTATCAATACTCAACGAGGCTCAAGCAAGCACACTATGAGGAGCGCATTATTATGATTGAAGGAGAGTGATTATGACTAACCTTTTCCAGATCATTGCTACTCACAAAAAGTCTAAGGCCGTTACCTTAAGCCCTTATTGCTGGCCAAAACAAGAAGCCTTTCGCAGAGCACATCAAGCTAACGGATGGTTTCCATTGGGCAATCATAAGGTGATTCCAGCAGGCGTTGATGCTAAACCTTTTATAAGAAGGGATTATGATGAACAGTAGAATTCGTGAAAAGGTCTACTCCTTAATTTCCCAAGGAGCTAATGAGAAAGTAGTCCTTATGGTACTCATTGATTTGCTGAAGGAAAAGTCTAATGTGGAAAAAGCTGATGAGATTATGAGATTTTATAACTTCCTTAATGAAAAGGAGCCAGTCCATGGATGTACTGACAGATCATAACTACCCTATTCCAACTGATGAAACCTGGAATGTCACAGACAGTACGAAGCTCCAGCAATACATGGACTGCCCACGTGAGTTCTTTTTTAACTACGTACTTGGCTGGCGTCCCGATCGTCCGAATAATCACTTGCACTTTGGTGCTGCGGTTCACATAGCTATGGAACACATCTTACTTAACGGATACTCTGACGAAAGCATCATTGATGCATGGATGAAGTTCAATCAGTACTATCGTCTTGAGTTTGATGAGGCTACTGATGAAATTTTTAATCCGAAGACTCCTGATCGGTTTTTAAGTATGATCAAACAGTACTGTTCAATATACGCAGGTGACTTTAACAAGTATCGTGTCATGACTATTAATGGTAAGCCACTCACGGAAATCAGTGGTGTAGTCTCAATTGACGGCTATTATGATATCTACTTTAAAATGGATAGTGTTCTTCAACGGCTAAATGATGGTAAGATTTTTTCCCTGGAACATAAAACTAAAGGCGGAACATTCTCTCGTCAATGGCGAGATGACTTCCCATTAGGCGTTCAAGTTGGAACCTATACTCATGCATTGTACTGTTTGTTTAATCCTGAAGATGTGCTTGGTGTAACGATTAATGGCTTGGCTTTTAAAAAGACTAAGGCTCATATGTTTGAGTTCGAACGCTTGCCCATTTGGAAGACTCAAAGCCAAATGCAGGCTTGGCAAGTTAACACAGTTACTTGGCTTAAACAGATGGAAGATGACTATGCTAAGCTTGAGTATGCGAAGGACAGTGATGAAGTCATGACTGCATTTCCAATGAATCCAAGGTCATGCACCAAGTACTTTGGCTGTCCATACCACGATTACTGTCTGGCCTGGGCTAACCCTGTTCGTGAAGCATTCCAGCCACCGATGGGGCTTAAGGTTGACTTTTGGGACTCAAGAATATCTGATGATGAAAAACTAACATTTAAATTGTAGTTGAGGAATAATTATGCACAGTATTAAACAGGGTAGACCACTTGTGAAAGTAAAAATAATAGATGGTGTTGTTGTGAAACAGTGTCCATCTTGTGGTAAGATATTACCATTAACAGCTTTTGCACAAGATTATTCAAAGTCAGATAATAGGACATCATTCTGTAAAAACTGTAGGAATACTAGACATAAAATGAGACGTTTGTTTGGTTTTAAGTATAAGCGTTATACACAAGAACCACATAAAGCTAAAGCAAAAAATTTAATAAGACAAGCTATAGACTTAGGCCTAATTGATCGACCAGAATTTTGTGAGGTATGTGGTAATAAAGGGATGGTTGAAGGACATCATAGAGACTATTCAAAACCTTATGATGTAGTATGGTTATGTAAAAACTGTCATGCTTTTGTACATAGTCAAGCTTATAAACGGCGTGTAAGTAAAGACTGAGTTTTAAACTTTAATGAAAGGTATTTAATGAGTAATGTACTTGGATTAGAAGATGAAGGTCTTTATCATATTAGAGTAGTAGATATAGGCATACCGAATGAAATTGATAATACTATTTCTATAAGGTTTAATATTTTAGATTGTAGTGATTCTTATTATACTATTGAAATAGATATTCCATATAAGGAAGGTGGACTAATTGACTGAAAAAGAAGACAAATCATTTCTTAATGCTAAACTAATGGCTAAGGAGTTGGCAGAGAAGTACAAAACCGATGTTCGTCAACAAACATTTAACCTCCTGCTCCTTGGTGAGATGGGATCAGGAAAAACATTCCTGGCTCGAACGGCTCGTAAGCCAATCCATATTGACTCATTCGATCCTGGTGGGTCTAAAGGTCTGGAAGATCTGATTAAAAAAGGAGATATAATTGTCGACTCACGTTATGAGAGTGAGAAACCAATGGAGCCATTCGCTTTTACTGAATGGAAAGCAGTAATGACCAGTCGAGTTCGTGAAGGCTACTTCAACCATATCGGGACTTACCTCCTAGATAGCTCAACTTCGTGGTCAAAGGCTATTATGAATAGCATACTTAAGAAGGCTGGTATTCCTGGAACAGCACCTCGTTTCACCAAGGACTATACGCCACAAAAGATAGCCATTGAGAACTCAATCTACGAGTGTTTGTCCCTGCCTTGTGACTTCATTCTCACAGGCCATCTCGAAACATTTTGTGACGAGTCTGATGGTGGAAAGGTGCGCTTTCGTTATATGACTACTGGTAAGGGTGCACTTGTCATTCCAACGCTGTTCGATGAAGTTTGGGTTATGGAACCGAAATCTACAAGTGGCGGAGTTGAATAT
>JALOBO010000262.1 GCA_023228225.1 Clostridia bacterium | reverse complement strand
ACATACTAGCTATTCCTAATGCTAAAATCGTAACAGGTAAATACCAAGTGGTGATAGGAAATAAAGAATACCAGAGAGGTAATGTTACTGCGATGCTTAAGGAAATTAATATTAAATTGTTACTTCTAGACCAGACAGTAAACAAATAAAGGGAATATATGATAATATATATCCATTGCCCAAAAATTGCCGAATACGGAGTTATTAAAGAGTTTATAAATAACCATGCGTCGATGTCGCCCGCGTCATTAATCCAGCTAGCAGTAACGTTATACGTATACGGGTCGAAAACTGGCACGTTTGTAGGGGACACTGGCGGCTCATATGCAGATACGGGTATCACGAAAACGCTCATTATTAATAAAAGCAACACAATGATATTTACACACTTCATTTTAAATTACCAAACATATATGTTACTTATACATTTTCTTAATATTTAAATGTAATTATTGAAAAACCGAAATACCATGTTTTAATTTAATTGTTTGCAAATTGGGCAACTCGCATCCTTTGACCTGTTCGATATTGTTGCTTCCCACTCATGCCCTTTTGGGCATATCCACGACGCCTTCTTTTTAGAGCGATTAGTAAACATTCGAGGTGTTCTGTCACCGTTCTTTGTAGGATGCCACTGTGACGCTAATTCTGGATTAGTTGCTAACAAATCATTATACCCACTCACCACTCGATTGCCTGCACACACCGGGCAACCCATGCCTTTTGACCGCGTGTTTACCGTAGCTTGCCACACATGCCCTTTAGGGCATATCCACCATGCTGTTTTTCCCGAATGCTGTGTCACATCAGTTGGTTTTAAATTACCATTTTTAGTCGGATGCCACTCACTTGCGAGTTGGGGGGTTGTTGTTAATAAGTCGTTGTAACCTATCAACACTTGTTTTCCAGCACAAATTGGGCAACCCCTACCGATTGACCGACTACATATTTTTGCTTCCCACTCATGCCCCAAAGGGCATATCCACCATACTTTGATACCTGAATGTTGTGTTACATCTGTTGGTTTTAACGTTCCATTCTTTGTAGGGTGCCATTGCTTTGCGAGTTTGGTGTTTATTGTTGCTAAATCATTATATCCAGATAACACTTGGCGCCCATAACATATAGGGCAACCACTACCTTTTGAACGATTTGCAATTGTTGCTTGCCACACATGTCCTTTTGGACAAATCCACCAGACTTTTTTTCCTGAATATTGAGTTACGTTTTGAGGAGTTAACGTTCCGTTTTTACTTGGATGCCATTCTTTAGCTAATTCTGGGTTAGTTGTTAATAAATCAGTAACCCCTTTCAACACACTATGCCCTGAACAAATGGGGCAACCACTACCGCACTTTGACCTATTAGCAATTCTAGCTTCCCATTCATGCCCTAAAGGACATATCCACCAAGCTTTTTCATTCGACCATTGTGTAAACATGTCTGGTGTTAACGTTCCATTTTTTGTGGGATGCCACTCTAACGCTAAATCTGGTCGCAACGTCGCTAACGAATTTTTTAAACACTCCTGTTTAAATAACTCTAATATACTATTTCTATCTCGATTGATAGCAATATCGTGTTGAACATCATCGAACACCAACACAATTAATTCTTTGATTACATCACTCAATTGAAAATAATTGTTTTTTATAGAGAATGTGATGAGATTGTTTTTAACGCACACGTTAATATTTTTATCCGATGACTCCTTCACTCTAATTAATTTAATTCCTTGCTTTTGTAAATAGATATTCTTTTTAGCTTCTCTTTTTTCGTTTTGTTTACCGACATGGTAATATATACCGTCATACTCGATTGCTGTATTTTTAGACGGAATCCAAATATCTACTTCCCACTTGTTGTTAATTTTCTTTCTGTTTTCTACAGTATCATCAATTTGTTTAAGATAATAGTAGATTGCCTGTTCTGGAAACGATGTTTGTGATTCTGAATAACATACTGGACATCCACTACCACTCGAACGATTGGTGATTGTTGCTTGCCATTCGTGTCCTTTTGGGCATATCCACCACATCTTTTCGTTTGAATATTTTGTAAACATATCTGGTGTTTTATTGCCATTTTTTGTCGGATGCCATTCACTTGCTAATTGTGGATTTACTGTTGCTAAATCGTTAAATCCTGCTAAAACTTGATGTCCTGAACAAATCGGACAACCTCCACTTTCTAATCGCTCGTGAATCGTTGTTTGCCACGCGTGACCTTTTGGACAAACCCACCATGCTTTTTGATGAGAGCCTTTGGTAAACATTTCGGGTGTAAGTGTTCCATTTTTGGTAGGATGCCACTGCTTTGCAAGTTGTGGGTGTGTTGTTGTTAAGTCATTGTATCCCGCTAAAGTTTGACGTCCATAACATATAGGGCAACCATTACCTTGTGACCTACTAGATATTTGGGCTTCCCATTCGTGTCCTAAGGGGCAAATCCACCAAGCTTTTTCACCAGAACCTTTGCTGAACATCTCAGGTGTTTTATCACCATTCTTCGTAGGATGCCATTGTAATGCTAATTCTGGATTTGTTGTTGGCAAGTCGTTGTATCCTATTAAAACTTGTTTTCCTACACACACCGGGCAACCACTACCGCAATTTGACCTGTTTGCAATGATTGCTTCCCATTCATGACCTTTTGGGCAAAGCCACCACATTTTCTTTTCAGACCCAATCGTAAACATTTCAGGCGTAAATATTCCATTTTTTGTCGGATGCCATTGTAATGCTAAATCCGGTCGTAATGTAGCCAAATCGTTGATACCTTTTATTAATTTTACCATTTAGTATTTTTATGTTTGTTTTATAAACATAAAAAGGTATGTATAATATTTTACATTAAAGTTTCAATATAAATACCTTTATTTACACT
>JALOBO010000261.1 GCA_023228225.1 Clostridia bacterium | reverse complement strand
CGATATGTGGTTTATCATCAAGCAAGACGATTGCGAGTTTATTGGTTGGAAAGATGACGATACCGCTATGTTCAAGCACACATTACAATTAGGCGATGTGCTAGAATACTTTTCATTTAAGCGTGTTCCTAGTTGCGTGTTTCCAGCAAACAAATACACATTAGAAGAAGCATTTAATCGTTTGTTTAATATAGCAAAAGTATCTATCACGATTACTTGGGCTAATTATTCGTTTGTCGATAAAGATACAATGGCTAAATACTTTTCGTTTAACAAGAACTATCAATTAGCAACCGCAATTAAAGAACTATGTAAGTCGTTTAATGCGATACCTTATATGTGGTATAGTGGTGGTTTTCATCTAGGGTTCAAGCAACGATATGGCTATGGCGTTCCATTAGGAAATATTGATACGATATTCCCAAGTGTTCAACGGAAAAGCACAAGCAATAGCGATAAATATATGACGCGGGTTTATAGTTCGCTTGAAAATGTTAAGAATAGCAAGTATGTATTATACCCGAACGCATTTGGTATTCACGGAATTGATAACACATCTACAAAGTTTGATGGCGACAAAGCAATTATACCGCTACCATCACAAATTGCTAAAATAGCATTTGTTCAAATATTAAGACCTTGCGTCATAGTAGAACAAATAAGAAATAGCGTTGGGGCTTTATTAAGCGAAAGCGTTGCCCCAACCACGACATATAATAATCTATCGCGCGACGAATGGAAAACATTTATTATATCGCAATTAGGATCGTTTAGTTTTATAGATAGCGATGATGTAAACGCGTCTAGTGATATACCAAACGAATATACTATTGGTGTGTTCGGCGCTGATGATGATTGGGAAAACGACTATACTGTTTTATCGCCAAAAGATTTTGAAACAACCGATCCAACCAATATGGAAAACCACGACCAAGAACACGCATTTACTTGGGAAGACAAAGCAACCAATATAAAAATAGCAAAGGCGATAACATACACATCATCGCCAAATACAATGCGCGATTATGAATTATTTAGTGTCCCCGCTACTGGAAGTGATACCGCACATCTTGTTATTAGAATGTATAATGTGCTACATTACAAAACATTTTATCGTGTGTTTTACTTGCCTATTGGCGATGTTGTTTTATCTTATGACAACGACGACGAGGCACAAGACGAAAGACCATACAACCAAAGTGGAACAACGCTTGATGGGTATAGCGTTAGCAAGTTGATAAATGCGTATGCTAACGAAAGTGCTACGGAAACACTAACGAGATATAAAGAGTTCACAAGTTTTGAAAATATTTACAAGTGTGGGGAAAAAGTTGTAAAAGACAATCGTGTTTATGTGATAGGGCAAAGGTCAATAGATTGTTATGTCAATAAATATCTTGTGTTGTTTTCTCTAACAAGGGACAAGGTTGCCCGTGATGAAAATGTAAGTGCCGATACCGATGTAGCAACCTACGCCGTTCCCGATAAAAACCTTGTTTCAAGGGTTCAAATCTATAAAGATTATTTAGAGATAGGCATTGATAATGGCGACCAACACCACGACACGCCCTATATGAACTCGTCATATGACACATTAGTTTTTGATGATAAAACCAATGTCGGGATAGACCATTTGTTTGAATGTGCGTTTGCTTCCTATAATAATGACGATGTTTTGATTGATTATTTGATAGCACCAACAAGCCGAATGTATTTTGTTCGTAATGTAACATATCGAGTTGATTTTATTGAAAATTATATTATGGGTGTTCAACAAAGCGGAACAGATGTTCAAGCACCAATTAGATATGCCGACGCGAATGGCGAATTAAAAAGGATTGACTTGTGGATAGTTGATAGTGGTTATAAAGCAAGTATGACTGACGCCGATTATTACGATTTGCCACAATTATCAAGTGGAACATTTTTATCTATAATAAGTTATTATGCGGTTCATATAGACGAAACCGACTACGATAAATCATCTTACGAAATACCCGTGTTTCAATATCACATCGAGGTTAATAGTGGCACAAACGAGAAAGCAATCATCGAAGTTGGTGAAGACATATTAGAACCATTTGCTATGGAGTGGTCATCGCCACTTAATATAGCCCATTTCTATTACATTATTAGTGATATACCAATTAGTGTTGAAAATGCCGAGAAACTATGGCAAACGCTATTTGTTGATGAAAGCAAGGATGAATATGATAATATCGTAAGTGTGGCTACGGGAACGACTAGCGATTACATATTCGAGTTAATTGAAGCATACCCAAGCACGAATAACACGACATCGCTAACTGGCAAACATATTGGCATATACGCTTGTTCAAGTGCTTCAACAATGACAACGCCAAAGTTCTTGTTTGCTATGAATTACTATAATCATACAAGCAATACCTTAATACCAATAAATATAAATAATTGGAAAATCTAACTTACAATAATGGTAATGTGCTAAAATAATAAGTAGATAAAAACAGGCAGGTAATTATATGGGCTTTACGGATACAAAAGCGTTAGACATATATTACGGGGCAGACAGGAAACCTCGTGATATTAACGGGGAACAAATCACAATGGTTGGGGAAGACGGGACAGGGGCGCACCTTGCTACCGAAATCCATTTTCATTTTACCGATGTGGGCACACTAGGCGATTATTCGGCGGTTGTTGCGGTTGCCAAACGAAGCGATGGCCAAATGCGATTTGACGAGTGCGAACGAGTTGGCACGGGGACAGACGCCTATTATGTATTAGAATTAAATAATTGGTATTTGTCTAAATGGGGAACATTGTTAATTGATGTCAAGGCATACACCAATACAACCGAACCAAACCCGATTACGATAGCCGATGGCGTTTTGACGATAGCCGATGGCACTAAAAT
>JALOBO010000260.1 GCA_023228225.1 Clostridia bacterium | reverse complement strand
GAAGGATGTTTAATACGATAAAAGAAATCCCCCTCCTTCAGGTGGGGGTATAAAAAGTGAATAAAATATTCATAACAGGTATTGACTATAATGATACAATTGGTTATATTAATTACAAGGAAACCAAAAATGAATAAAGAGCTTGAGTCATCAGGAAATGCAGTATTCTCACTTATGTATCATCTTATCATAGTAGTGAAGTACAGACAGGATGTTTTCGTATCTGATGCAATGGCAGACAAATGCAGGGATATAATAACCCGTCTGGTACAGGAAGACGGAGAGGAGGTTGTAAGCATCGAGTGCGGTACGGATCATGTTCATATTCTGTTTAAGGCAAACCCGTCTACTAGTCTGCCTAAACTTGTAAATGTTATAAAGGGTTGTTCTTCAAGGCTGTTACGGAAAGAATTCAGTGAAGAGCTTAAAGATAAGCTGTGGGGTGATTCATTCTGGTCTCCAAGTTATTATCTTGCCACTTCAGGAAATGTATCTCTTGATACACTCATAAAATATGTAGAGAACCAGAGGAAAGGGTTGTAATAATGGGATACAGAGCGTACAAATACAGGATATATCCGACGCTGGAACAGGCTGTCTTAATCAACAAGACTATCGGTTCCGCACGCTTTGTATATAATACGCTTTTAGCCGACTGTATGAAGCAGTATAAAGATACGGGAAAGTCAAGTATCAAATCCCCTGCATACTTAAAGAAAGACTTTGAATGGCTCAAGGAAGTTGACTCGCTTGCGCTGTGTAATGCACAGATGAGCCTTAATTCAGCCTACAGGAGATTTTTCAGTAAACAGAACAAGTTCCCGAAGTTCCATACAAAGAAAAGTTCATCACAGTCATACACAACCAATTGTATAAAAAATTCGATAAGAATTGAACATAAAGGTCTTAAACTGCCTAAACTCGGATATGTCAAGACCGTATTCCACAGGTTCTGCTGTGGTACCATAAAGTCTGCAAGTATATCACGAACCAAGACCGGAAAATATTTTGTATCAATACTCACCGAATATGATAAACCTGCAATAACTGAATCAGAAATGCACAATGCAGATATAGGCATAGATATGAGTTTTCATGGAGACTTTGCAGTATACAGCGACGGAACGAAAACCAACTTCCCCAACTGGTATCTGGAGTCGCTTAATAAACTTGCATATCTTAACCGTAAGTTTGCAAAGACAAAGAAAGATTCATGCAGCCACAGGAAACTCCATATGAGGATTGCCCGTATCTATGAGAAGTGCTCGAACCAGCTGAAGGACTGGCAGGAAAAAGAGAGTCTTCGCATAGCGTCCAGTTTTGATATTGTATCCGTAGAGGATATAAATATGCAGAATATGGCACGCATGAACCACGGGAAGAAGGTTCTGAATAACGGGTTCGGTGCGTTCAGAACAATGCTCGAACGCAAGACAAAGGAACATCTGGGGACGTTCGTTAAGGTGGACAAGTGGTTCCCGTCTTCACAGATATGCCACATATGCGGATACCGAAACCCTGTGACAAAAGACCTGTCTGTTTATGATTATGTATGTCCTGAATGCGGAGCTCATAACAACCGTGATGTGAACGCATCAATGAACATAAAGATGTATGGTGAAATCACTTCCGCTTCGGAAGTACTCACACCTATAAAGAGTGCCTGCGGAGGATGCTGTAAGACCTGTAAGAAGACGCACTGCGTTTTAGTACAGGCAGGTTCCATTGATGCAGGTAAAGTTGCAGTTTAGAAACTGCAAGCCCCTCCCTTTAGGAAGGGGTAGTTGACTAGACAAACTAGAAACGTGAAATATATATTGACAAAATATCATTTTATAGGTATTATTATATATAAGGAGATATAAATATGAATAAACGAGAAGATAAATACGAAAAAAATAAAAAGGAACTAACTAAAGAGCTTGAAAGACTTACTCCTATTATTGTTCAAAAAGCTATTGACGGAGATTATGAATGTACAAGATTACTACTGAATAGTATATGTACTCCAGAAGAAGTTGATAAAGGCATGATTTTATCCGATGAAATTATTTCTGTCATAGTTGATGAGGTAATGAATAAAATTAATGAAATAACAGAGAATAAACTTATAAGCTGTGAATCAATTGATAAAATTATAGAAAAAATAGAGAGCGAATTATATGGCGTAAGATTCACGGAAAGTGAAAAACAGAAATTTCAAGGTCATGAGCAATGTTAGATAGAGCATATAAATATAATGACAGAATTAATGAATATCTTAGAAAACTATATGACACAGAATATGCAAAATATTATTTTATAAGTAATCCATATTATGATGGATTTGATAATATACCAGAAAGTGATTATTCAAAAATATCACGTGTCAGTATGGATAATGATAAAATATTAGGTTTAATGACAGCTACCATATCCAGAGAGTCAAGACTTATTACAAACCTGTCTTTAATAAATTTTACAGAAAAAACAAATTATATATTTTCAAAGGATGCTATTAGTTTTATTGATTATTTATTTAATTCAGAAAAAGTAGAATCAATAACTTGGTATGCTTGTACAGAAAACAAAAAAGCAGTTAGAATATATGATTCCATTATATCAAAATATGCAGATATAAGAATTGCAAAATCTACTCCTGTTAGAAATGCATATTACACAAACAAATTAGGATATTTGGATGCATATGTGTACACACTTTTATCGAGCGAATACAGGAATAAAATAAGTCACAAATTAACAAATGATGCACATTCATTAACAAGGGGGTAATAATGCTTATACTACCGATTAAAAAGCAGTGGTTTGATATGATTAAATCAGGTGAAAAGAAAGAAGAATATCGTGAAATAAAACTATACTATACATCTAGGCTTGCAAAATTGTGGTGTGATAAC
>JALOBO010000259.1 GCA_023228225.1 Clostridia bacterium | reverse complement strand
TTTAACAAAAGAAATGGTATTTACATTGGTTAAAAGCGTAGTAGATTGGCTTTTCAATTTTATCAAGATAATAATTAAGCCGAAAATGCTACTTACATTTGGCATAGCGTGGATGATTACTAATGGTTGGTCTTATGTAGCGGTGTTTTTAGGCGTTTATTTTGATAATAAGTGGCTATTAGGGGTTGGCAGTGCGTATCAAGCGTTTTTATGGTTTCCTTTTACGGTTGAAAAAGTAGTTACCGTTGCTATTGCGATAGCGTTAAGCAAGTTTCTATTCCCAAAAGACAAGAAATTACAAGATGAATTAAAGGCTTTAAGTCCTAGTAATATACTTAAAAAGTGATATATACATTTTTTTAAATAATGTGTTATAATAAAATTACCTAGAAAGAGGGGTAATCTTTCAAAGAAAACGAAAAGGGGTTTGACAATGGATTTATTTGAAATTGTTAGTTCATTTATACCTGATGAACAAAAAGCCGACATCAAGGCTAAAATTGATGGAGAACTAGGCAACCTTACTAAAAGCAAGGAAACCGAAGTTAAAAAGACACTATCTAAAAAGTTTGGTGTTAACTTGTTTGAAGAAGATACTGAAAAAGCGTTTAGTGAAAGTTTATTTGTAAGAAAAGAAGTTTTAGAAACTACTAGAAGCGAAGTTGAAACAACTAAAAGCCAATTAGAAACCTTAACCAAACAATTAGACCAATACAAAGAAGAAAAGTCTTTTAGTGATTTGAGTGTAAAACTTATTAAGAACGGGTTTAATGCCGACCGATTAGAAGCGGTTAAGCCATTATTGAAAGAAAGTAAAGAAAACGAAACCGATGATGAAAAGGTTAATCGCATTAAAACACAAGTTCCTGAACTATTCGTTGATCCAAAAGTTATTAAAAACGCTTATGGTAAAGATGACAACGATAGCGATGCAGGACTTACCGAAGCCGAAAAGTATTTCAAATCAAAAGCAAAGCAAAACAATAGATAAAAAAAGGAGAATTAATTTATGCCTATTGCATTAGCCCAATTATTAATTTATAACAATGTAGAAAGCACCGATCCAATCGTTGGTGCGGTTCAAACTCCATTTTTCAAACAACCCACATATATTGCGGGACAAACGTTCGTAAATGGTTATGAAAAGTTTATCAAAGGTCAAAATGGTTTTGGCTCACAAGTATTGCTACGCAAACTTGGAAAAGGAACTGCGACCAAAGTTAAAGCGACTGCTGCTAACGCCTTAAAGTTCACACACGCCGAAACTGCCGATACGCTCATTACTATTCCGCTTGATGACATCATCAAACAAAGTGAAGAAGTTTATGAGTTTGTTGAAGTTGCACGTGGAAGTAAAACAGGTGCTATGAAAGCCGAAGTAGTTGTCAAAAATATTGGCGAAAGTGTCCAATCCACAATTAGTGGTTATTTACAAGCAAGTGCAGTTGTAAGTGATGATGTTGCTGCGGTATCAATTAGTGATATTAAAGACCAAATTATTACTGATATGGAAAAACTAGACTATCGCCCAAATACATTGGTTGTTAGTTTAGCGGTTCAAACGCTCTTATTACAATTAATTACCACAGGCGACTTCCTTTCTTATAATGGTTTTGATGCCATTAAGACAGGTGCTATTGGTCGTTTTCTTGGTATGGAAGTTTTCTATGATCCTAATTTAGATGCAAAAGTTGACTATGTTATGTATGACTATGAAAAGTTTGCAGTCTTTGCGGTTTTAGAAAGTTTTGATTTAGTCCCTGCGGTTGATTTCAAAGGTTCTTATGTTCGTGGTATGGTGTTGCTTGGTAATGAAACCAATTTAGCAACATTTGCCGCCATTGCAAAAGGCAGTGGTTCTTGGGCAGTCAAGCATACTAACGCTGCTTAATTGTCTAAATTAATTGTCTAGTTGTAAGTGGTGCTAAATAAATAAAAGTCCTCCAAACCTTTTAGACCTTGTGCCTTGTTAAAAGCACCACTAATAGAAAGCATAGAGATAGCGTAAAAACTATACTCTATGTTTTTTTAATTTATGTTATACTTATATTAGAAGTAATAAAGAAAAAAGGAACTTAAAAAGATGAACGATGAAATTGTGGTGTTTGATAATTATAGTAGCGAGTTTACGTGGGACTATAAATTACATTTCCCTATTCCTACTGCCGAATACATATTGAATAGGGTTGGCATTGACATTAATAATAGACACGATACAACAACGGAAGCAAATGGGACTATCCTAGCGATAGTTAGAACTGCTAGAAACTATGCTTATCGTGGTAAAACACAATTAGATATATTAGGAACTAACTATTATCTATCACACGATATTGAAATGATTTACAAAGCGTTAGAATACGTTATGGAGTTTATTAACATTTTCTATACAAGCGGTAGTTATCTTGACTTGCTTAATGTGGGACAAAAGGTAGTTATACCAGCCATTGATAATGCATTAAACGATACAAACCTACTAGTTAATTATGCTAGGTATAGTTATTTTGATAACAACTCTACGGAAATATACTAGGAGATATTTTTATGAATATGTTTGAAAACCTACTTAATAGTAAAAACTGCAAAGATGATGGTTATTATATAAAAAATGTTGTTGTTGAAGATATTGATGATGATAACTTTTTAGACTTTGCTAGTCCTATTAAAATTGGTTTTATCAATATGGATCATAAGGCGGAGTTTCTAACACCTACTATTAGAACAAAAGCGACAAAACTATCTATTCATACATACGGCGACAATGGATATGAAGTTGATGACATTATTAGAATATATGAAAAGTTTTACTATATTGAAGATTTCGTTGTTGAAGTAATAACGAAAGGTAAAAATAAAGCATATCATTACTTTATTAACTTAAAATAATGAAAACAACA
>JALOBO010000037.1 GCA_023228225.1 Clostridia bacterium | reverse complement strand
TATTATTTAACAGTATTTGATGTTCTTGCAACTTTATTAGATAGCGAAATTGCTATTAATCAATCTGTTATAGATTTATTAACCGAATACCAAAGCGATATTGTAAATTGTATTGCAAGTGTTGTTAGTTACTCATTGAATATTAACTCTTTATCACAAACTTATATTGATTTTGAAGCGTTACTAAATGAATATTTAAGCAAAATTATTAATGATGAAGCTATTGATCAAATTTATTATATTAATCAAGTTAGTATAATTTTAGGCTGTGATGTAACAGCGTTTACAAGCAATTATGAAGAATTTGGCAATCCATATTTCTTTAAAGAACTTGCAAACATTTACATTTCGGAGTTTGAATCATCGCTTGTAAGCTCTTACGGGCAAGCATTTTATGATGATTTGTATATAACATTTATTAATTTAGCAACCTATATTGATGAAATTCCAGCTAACGGAGTAGGCAACCCATTAACTCTTATACAAGACTTTGTAACACAATTACACGAATTGGCAGTATATGAGGAAGACTTTAATAGAGAAATAGCATTTAATATTCTTTCAATCATCTTAAACGGCGACAGTGCAATCTATCCAACATTATTAGATATTGCTTCTGAGTACAGACTAGATATTGTTGAACATCTTACTTCTGGTTTATCTTACGCATTTAATATAGAAAGTGGTTCAGATGCATATAATGCAATATATTTACTGATTAATAGTGCGGTTGATGATATTGTTGATGATACTTTTGTTGTAGAAGATTTGTTAACAGGGCTTAAAGATATTATTGAAGATTATATTAATAAAGAGGCTCAACCACTAATATATTCAGTTGGTGCTTTAATGCTTGTATTAACTGATGCTGATCTAGATTATAACGAAGTATTCAGTTTTATTCCTCTGCCGGAAGAAATTGAAAGCATTGATTACAATTTAATGATAGAAAGAATGATGGCGGAAGAAACTTACGAAACCATTTTTAGCATTGAAAATGCCGTAGTTGAAGTTGTAGAAGATGCACAAGGTCACATAACGGGCGAAATTTTAACTGTAACAATAAATGTTGATTTTGACATTATGATTTCACAGTTAAGCGGTGAATTTACTATATCATTTGAAATTGTTTACTAATTGAAGTTTTTAAACACGCCATTATTAAATTAATTCTGGCGTGTTTTTGTTTAAAAAATCAAATGAGGGAACTATGGATAAATTAAAAATAATAGATTTAACAAAAAGTTATGGCAAATTAGAAGTGCTTAAAGATTTTAATTTAACTATTAAGGTGGGCGAGATAGTTGCTATGATTGGAGTAAATGGATCGGGCAAAAGCACACTAATAGAAATTTTGTGCGGTGTTAAAAAAAGCAATAGTGGCACGATTATTTTTGATGGACATAGTAACTTTGATAGAAAATTTAATGCAAAATTAAAATATGAACTAGGTTATATGCCACAATCTTTTAGTTTATTTAATGATTTAACAGTAAAAGAAAATATAGAATATTTGTATGCGGTTTACAGTATACAAGATAAAAATAGAGTGCAAGAAATTATTGATAAATGTTATTTGAGTGGAAAAGAAAAGCAACTCGCAAAAAATTTATCGGGAGGCTTTAAGCAACTGCTATCACTGGCGGCTGCTACTATTAACGAACCAAAACTACTAATTTTAGATGAGCCAACATCGGCGATGGACCCACTTTTTAGAAAGCAATTTTGGAGCATTATTCACGACTGCAACTTAAAAGGCACAACCGTGCTTGTAACAACACATTATATGGAAGAAATTTTTGAATGTCAAAAATTAGTTTGCCTATCAGAAGGCAAAATTGTTTTTGAATCTGATATTGGAAATTTAATTAAAAGCGATAAATTTAGCACCGTAGAAGAACTTTTAAACAAGTATATAATTAAGGAAAAAATATGAAAAGCAAGTTAAAAGCCTTTTTTTCTATGATAAAGTTTGAAATTATTAGAATTTCTAGGAATAAGATTATTTTATGCTTTTTATTTTTATTTCCAATTTTAATGGCACTAATTCTAAGTTCTTTTGCTACTAATAATAATTTTACTACTGCAATTTATAAAGATGGACTACAAGATGAGCAAATACAAGTTATTGATTTAATACAAGATACTGGCAAAATAAATAATTTGATTGAAGTTGATGCCGAAGAAGAGGGATTAGAGTTATTAAAAAAAGGTGAAATTTATTTTTTCATTTCCATTAATGCTAACACCGAGCCCATTTCCGCTACATTTTATTATGATGATTCTAATATTGTTGGTAGAAATGTGGTTACAATACTACAAAAAATCAAAACAGAATATGCATACGATACTTTAACAGATTTTTTAATAGATTATGGAATAACTATAAATGAAGAATATTTTAATATAATTGAATTCCAAACATTTAACGATACCGAAATTGAGATAAAGCAAAGACTTTTACCTACTATAATAAGTTCGTTTGTTTCTATTATTATTATGCTTGGACTTGCGTTTTCTATATCGCGTGATAATGAAACGGGCGTTGCAAGGCAACTCTCTTATACTCCCGTAGGTATAAACAAATATTTGTTTTCTAAAATAATTCCTTATTTTCTACTTGCTTTTTTTCAAACAATAATATTGCTTATTTTAGGACGATTTTTATTTGATATGAATTTTGCAGAAAATTTATGGCTAATTTTACTTTCCGCTACGGTATTTATAATCGCTAATATTAGTCTTGGATTATTAGTCTGCACTGTAAAAAATCAAACAGTTTCGGCATTTTTTGCTCTGAGTACAGTTCTTTTGCCTATGCTTATTATATCTTTTACTACCATAGATAGTTTTCCATTTATAATACAAATGTTTTTGTATTGTTTGCCAATAACTCCTTATGTAATATTAATAAAATATTTAATATTTAATGCAGTTTTTGTTCCACTTTATTTAGTCATTTTAATATTACAAACGCTTGTTTACTATTTGCTTGTTTTGTTAATAATGAAAAGACGCACAGGAAAATAATTTAAACCGCTTACCAACTGGTAAGCGGTTTAAATAGGGGACAACTGTTTAAAGTCAAATTTTTATGAAATGTATTTAATTGTTAATTCATCAATATTATATGTGCGAATACCGAACGTACCAGAACCATTAACTCTAAGTCTAACATAAAGAGGGGTGTTTCCTGTTAATGTAGTGCCATAAAGCGTAACTCCGTTAGATAATATTTGTGCTACATCAATTTCTTTATAAACGAAAGAACTTGTTGCTTGACCTGTATAAATTATCGCCCAATTGCTTGTGTTATTGGAAATTTCTAAATAATAATATCTATTACCTTTGGTACTACTGTTTTTTCTTAATCCAATATAAAAAGAAACAGTATTTAGCCCTAAAAATGTATTATTAGTTTGTAGATAACCAGTTTGTGCTATTTTGACACTTTTAGTACCTATTTTTAAATCATTACTACTTGATGCGGTTACCACATTATTAATTTTAAAATATTGCCCATCAATTGTTATATTTGTTGTTCCAATGTAATAGTTATTAAAACTTTGGAAACCTGTATTATAAGTTGTTAAATATTCCCATGAGCCTATATTTAAGATAGCAGAATCCACATAACCAGTTTTATCAAAAAAGCCATAGCCAAAACTAACACTATTAATTACTGTTACAAATAAAACTATTGCTATTAATTTTAAAACTTGTTTTGTGGCTTTCAAACCGCCTTCTCCTTATTTAACTTTTTTGCTTTTTTGTTTTCATCTAAAATATCAAATATCAAGTATATGAAAATTATGTCAGCAATAAACACTAATTTCCCGTATATTGAATCTAGAAATAGTAATATTTTCCCAACAAATGGGATTTTAAAAACATATTTTCCCACTATGTTTTCATCAGAAATTTCCCAGTTATCCCAACTGGTAGTTCCTTCTCTTTTTGTATAAAAAACTCTATTACTAAGTTCATCATATTGAATGTCTGCTATATAATGAACAACAACCTCTTCTTCGCCTGATAAATTTATATTTAAATAAAATGCTACAATATCGCCGACTTGTAAATCATCTAAATTATATTCAGTATCTATGTATGCAACATCACCAATATTTATAGTGGGTTTCATACTGCCAGTTACTATTACAAAATGTTCGTGCGTAGAAAATGGCGGGATATAAGTAACAGTTGCATATAAAGCAACAATTATAAATGAGGCAACAGCAAAGAAAGTAACCCATTCTCTTATAATGGTTTTACGAGATTTTTTTATTTTCTTTTCTTCTTTATTCTCGTCCATTATATTGCTCCAAAATCATTTTCAAATATTATACTATAATAAATTGGCAAAGATTGTTAATACAAAAATAGCATAATATATTTTCACATTAACAATCTTGCACAAATTATTATAGTATTAAGGTGAGCAACTGGCAATCTAGTTTTAGACCCTTAGTTTTCCGTGATTAGATTACTCTAATTTTAGTTTACACCTTAATAATATTGGGGATTTTAAGCTTGTCTAGTTGCTGCGAATGCTATATTAAAAGAAATAGTTTTTTCTGCTATTGCTTCATAAGCGGCTTCATAGTCTGCGGGTAGTAATTCGCTGTCGTCAATCGTAACGGTTAAAGTTACAACAACATCTTCGTTTTGAATTACGCCAGGATTGTCAACTACAATACTAATTAAGCCAAATGGATTTGCGACGCCATCAACTAAAATATTGCTTACTGTTACGCCAAGATCAAGTTCTTCTTCCAATACATCTTCAAATTTAACAGTGTAGGTTAAAACTACTGAATATGTATCGCCCTCAGTTTCTACTGCGCTTGCGGGAATTAAATTTCCAGCGGCTTCTGGATTGATTTCAACTGGTAAAACAACTAATTCTAATCCATTGCCCATTGAAATTACATCTTGTTCATATTCTGCTACGGATAATTTATCCCACCATGAGAACGCAACAGCAGAACCCCCTAAAACAATAACTGCTAAAATGGCCAACAAAACTCGTTTAAACATAATTTTTTTCCTCCTTATTATGTTTTTTTGAAATAAAAAAGCCACATTCATCAAATGATAAATATGGCAACTGGCTATCTTAATTTTTAAGACCCTTTAGCTTTCCGCCGCTAGATTACTCTAGTTTTAGCTTTTTCATAATTATTTGAAATATGGCAACTGGCTGTCTATTTTTCAAGACCCTTTAGTTTTCCGAGATTAGATTTCTCTAACGTTGGCTTTTACATACTTTTTTATTTTCAACGATATTATAACTCCCATTTATTTTTGTGTCAAATGTTTTACAATATATTTTTAAATATTTTTTATTATGTTCCGCTTACCTACCGGACAAGCGGAAATAGGCGCGTTTATATAGATTATTTAAGTTTACATTTAAACATTGCAATTATTTAGTTGTTTACTTTTGTAGTAATAGTTCTAAAATTTGTACGGCATTACTTGCGGCGCCTTTACGAATATTATCGGCTACACAAAAAATGCGTACCGCATTTTTATTTGATAAATCTCGCCTTATTCTGCCCACATATACTTCATCGTGTCCAGTTGCAATTGTTGCAAGTGGATATATATTTTTACTTACATCATCAAGTACTATTATTCCTGCAAAGTTTTTTAATGTAGTAACTATATCTGTTATCTCAAAATCCTTATCTAATTCCGCTATAATTTCAATGCTATGACTATTTTGTATGGGTACTCGGACACAAGTCGCACTAATAGGTAAATCGGGTTTACCTAAGATTTTGCGACTTTCATTTACCATTTTCATTTCTTCCTTTGTATAACCATTTTCTAAAAACGCATCTATATGGGGCAGACAATTATTAAAAATAGGATAGGGATAAAATTGCGGACTTTTGGAAGCAGTTGTTAACTCTAAATCTTTAATTCCTTTCATTCCGCTTCCGCTTACTGCTTGAAAAGTGGTAAATATTACTCTTTTTAAACTATACTTTTCATCAAGTGCTTTAAGCGGGGGCATACACTGAATTGTGCTACAATTAGGATTTGCAATAATTCCATGATGTTTAAATGCATCATTGGGATTTACCTCAGGGACAACAAGCGGAATTTCGGCATTCATTCGCCACGCACTGCTGTTATCAATGACAACTGTACCTTGTTTACTAAAAATAGGAGCAAATTCTACTGAAACCGCAGAGCCAGCCGAAAATAACGCATAATCTATTTTTTTGTTTATTATATTTTCTTCACATAACTTTTGTACTGTATATGGTTTATTATTGTATTCAATTATAATTCCATCGCTTTTTTCACTTGCGTAACAATATAGATTTTCTATATTCAATTTTTTTTCGGCTAAAATCTTTAAAAATGTTCTTCCGACAAGTCCTGTTGCACCTACAACTGCTACATTTATTTTTATCATACTTTAAACCTTCACTTAATGTTTTTTAAATTTAATGCTATATTTCAAATCTTTCCGCCAGTACTTTGATTGCCGATTCTTTATATTTGGGCATAACTAAAAATGAAAATGAAATTTCCGAGTTTGTAATATTGCTAAATTCAATATAATTTTCTGTAAGTGTCTTTAAAATATTTGCAATAAATGTAGTGTGCGTTGACATTCCTGTTCCGGTTACCGATATTTGCGTTAAATCTTTTTGAATATTGATTTCAATTTCATTTAAATCCGCATCAGTTTTAAAACTATCAATAAATTCTTCGGCTTGTGTCAGTGAACAACTGAAAGACAATATTGTATTATCTAAAAAATTTTGACAACTAACCATATTTAAATTAATTGAACTTTTAGCAATTATCCCAAATACTTTATACAAAAGGCGTTTGTCAACATTATTTAATTTTAGGCTCACTAGACTGATATGCTCTTTTACAGCAATTCCACTTATAATAATTCTTTCAAAATAATCTTTGCCATTCATAACTATTGTTCCTTTTTGTTCGCTTTCAAGTGATTGACCAACATAAAGTTTTACGCCAAATTTTGCCGCTAATTCTACCGAACGCGGTTCCAATACATTTGCTCCATTAACTGCCAGTTCCATCATATCGGAATATGGTATAGTGTCTAATTTTTTTGCGCTGGCGTAAATACGTGGGTCTATTGAATAGATTCCACTTACATCAGTATAAATGTTACAATCGCATTTTAGTGCGGCTGCAAGTGCTACCGCTGTTGTATCGGAACCACCTCTTCCCAGTGTTGCTAAATCGCCACTTTCAGTTACTCCTTGAAAACCTGCAACTATTGCAATAGCATTTTCGGCTAAAACTTTTTCAAGTTTTGTTGTGTCTATGTGGTCTATAAATGCCCGTGTATGATTATTATTAGTATATATTCCAGCCTGATATGCATTAAATGAAACAGCAGGCACGCCTAATTCATTAAGTGCTATCGCAAGTAGTGTTATACTTTTAATTTCGCCTGTACACATTAATGCATCAAGTTCACGCTTATTAGGTTTACTAGATAATTGCTGTGCGGTAGTTATTAGTTCATTTGTTGTTTTGCCCATTGCACTAACAACAACTACAAGTTCATATCCTTTATCGTGCAAAAACTTTAACCGTTGTGCTATTGCATTAATTTTTTCAAGTGTGGCTACACTTGAACCCCCATATTTATAAACTATTCTCATATTTATCCTCTCTGTAAATTAGTATTTTTTTCTTTTGTGCATTAATCAAAAAAGGTAAATCCCCTATATTAATTTTATGATTTATAGTGAAAAAAAGTTTAAATAAGTCAATGCCAATTTTTATAATGAATTAAATATTTGTTTAATTAAATTGTTAGTCACTTCTGTTATGCTTACAAAATCCATACAAGAATAATACATTGTTTCCAATTTTAAATGTTCAATCTTAGATTTATATAAAGTTTGGTGCGTTTTTTCTACCAGGGTATTCATTAGTGTTTTATTTTCTTGTATCTCATTAAATAATGCAACTTTATTATCTTTTAAGTCGCTTAACAATTCTATTTGTGATGTGACTTTAACTTCATCGCTTAGTGTAAACAAAGTGTCGTTTACGCTAATACTTTCTCTTATGCTCGGCGAAAGCGGGGAGTAAAATGAAATAAAATCATAGCCTGATTTGGTTAATTTTTCGGCAAGTTCTTGTAATATTAATTCGCCCGCATACGGATTTCCTTTTAATCCAATTATTTCTTTATAGGCATTTGTATCGGTAAATCTTAACACACCCTCGGGAGTAATTGCAGTTTCAAAAAGTTTGCGCTCACTCGTAAAACTTGTTTGATTCTCGTGAGTTACTTTGTCAAATAATTGAATGGCAACATTGTTATTAAGATATAAGTTTGTTACTGAACTATATAAAATTCTGTTTGCTTCAAGCAAACTAGTAGCGGAGGCAATATATTTGTAAGCAAGATTAAACAACTGTTGTTTATTATTATTTATTGTAAAGATACGTTGTTTATATTTTTTTATATCTTCACCAATAAACTGTCCTAAATTAATTATAATTTCCTTTGCCCCAGGAGCGCCCGGGTCCATGGTATGCGGAGCGGTTCCATCAACAACGGCAATATTTGAGTCTACTGCTCTTACGCCATCTAAACTGCAACTGTCAGATGAGCAGTAAAAATATTCTACCGACTCGCCTTTTTCTTCTAAGGCTGCACCTACTTTTTTCATTAATGTGCTTTTGCCTGTGCCAGGTCCACCTTTTAGAATATATAAAAATCCTTCTTTTTCGTTATCAAATAAATAACTGTAATAATTATAAAATCCTGTCGCTGAATTTACACCTGCAAAATATTTTTTTGTTTCCATAATTCTCTCCTATATTTAAAAATGGCTCTACTTCTTTATATTAAAAAATTTTTCAAGTGTGCCACTTTTTTATTAATTTCATAATATGTATTATAGATTGGAGTTAAATTTATGATTTTTTGTGTGGAATTAACTGATAAACGCAACTCGTATGTTATAAAAAAACTTGCATCACTTGGCTATATGACAAAAGAATTTAAGTTTGGAAATGCTGTTTTAGACACTGAAAATGTAATTTATATTTTCGCCCCCGCACGCAAACTTTTAATAAGCGAAATTTGTGAACTGGTACCTAATAGTAAAGTTTTCGGTGGAGAGCAAAAATCAGAGATATTAATTAATCTAGAACAAAAGAATATAAAATATAAAAATCTACTTAGTAGTGAAGTTATTACTGTGCAAAATGCATTATTAACCGCCGAAGGCGTGCTTTCGCTGTTAATACAAAACACTGATAAATCAATTTTTTATTTAAAAACACTTATTTTAGGTGGTGGGCGAGTGGGCAAGGCAATAGCGGTATTAAATACAAGACTTGGCATTGATACGACAATAGCAAACCGTTCGGAAAATAATTATGCTTCTGCATATTTATTTTGTAAAGACGCTATTAGGATAGATGAGTTACAAGAAAAAATTGCAGACTATGATGTAATTATAAATACGGTTCCGGCACAAATTTTAACCGATAATATTTTAAGAAAGGTAGCAGATAATGCATTAATAATGGAAGTTGCTTCTGTATCGTGCCTTAACATTCAAAATTTATACAACTACAAATTCAAATTTTTGTCTGCTCCTGCGTTACCTGGTAAATTTTCTCCTTGTACAGCAGGCGAAATTATTGTACAGGAAATACTTAAAGATTTTACTTAAAATACTTTGGAGGAAAATATGAAAATTAGAATAGGATTAGCCATAACAGGCTCGTTTTGCACTTATGATAAAATTTTAAAACAAATTGAACTATTAACACAGAAAGAATATGAAATTTTACCTATTTTTTCTTATAGCGTAGACCAAACAGATACTAGGTTTTTTAATGCAAAAGATTTTAAGCAAAAGATTACAGAATTAACTGGACACAAGCCTATAAATACAATTTCGCTTGCTGAACCAGTTGGTCCTCAAAATTTAATTGATGTGCTTGCGGTTGCCCCATGCACTGGTAACACGCTAGCAAAAATTGCAAACGCAATCACCGATACGCCAGTATTAATGACTGTTAAAGCACATTTAAGAAACAATAAACCACTTGTAATAGGTATATCCACAAATGATGCACTAGGATTAAATTTAAAAAATTTAGGCACGCTACTATCTACAAAAAATGTTTATTTTGTACCATTTTGTCAAGATGACTCAGTTAAAAAGCCTAATTCTTTAATAGCAAATTTTGACTTATTAGAGTCTACAATTTTAGAGGCGTTAAACGGCAAACAAATTGAGCCGGTAATTTTAACAAAATATTAAATTAATTTAAACTACAAAATAATTTATTAAAAGTCCGCTGAAATTTATTAGCGGACTTTTAATAGGGTATTTTACAAAATATGATATTTTTATTTTGTAGGCAAAAAAATTTGTGATATAATATAGCGTTTAAGTTGGAGGATTACTTGGATAAACAAAGAAAGGCAAATTTAAACGAAAGGCGAAAAAGGCAGTTAGTGCAAAACTGGATATCTTCTTTTGTTGTTACCTCTGTTGTTGTAGTTGTCGCTGTTATATCGCCAACGACCGCTAGTGCAAGTGCAAACATTTTAAGTTTGGAGAGCGTTGGCACAAATGTTTATTATCAAGTAGAAGTATTAGATGAAGGTAACACATTAGATGAAAGTTCTTTAAAAATAATTGCCGAAAGTAATATAGAAAGTGTTGAAGAGTCTTTAAAAATTGGAGAAGATTGTGGCGTCTTTTATGATTTAAGACCAAATACGCAGTATACAATATCGGTGATGGGGTCTAGTGGTTTTGGCGAATATATTTTAACAGAGCAAACAATTCAAACAAAAACAAAATATATAACACCGGCAAGCGCTGACTTAAATAGACTAGAAAGTATTGGCACAGACATTTATTACAGTGTAATAATGTTAGATGATGATAAAACCTTAATAGATGTCTCAATAAAAATAATTGCTTATGATGGCATTACAAATATTATACAAGAGTTAATAATTGGACAAAATGAAGGCGTTTTTGAAAATTTAACAGAAAACACTATTTATAATGTAAAAGTGGTGGCTGTTGACAGTATCAACCGCGAATGTATATTTGCAGAGCACACAATTGAAACAACAAGAGATTATTCGGGGCAGTTTATAAGCGCCGATTTTGTCGTAGATGATAACAATCCCGAAATGTTTACTTTTGAAGGTGGACTATCTTATATTGATTATAAATCTGAAATCAAAGATATATACATTGATTATTCATATTTTATGAATTCACAAGGAGAAGAGGAAGAGCCTTATGAAATAGAATTTGAAAATATTTTAGTTACGAATAGTCAATTTACTTTTATAATTTTGGATATACCAAAAGTTTCGGGTTACTTAAATATAAAATTGATTGTTATTTTAACTGATGATACGGCAATTGTGTTAGATGAAAAAACTGTCAATTCGCCACTTATTATTAATGCCTATGCTTATGTAAATTATGTGGGCGAAACTTTTATAGAGGCAGTGGTATATCCAGATATGTACATATTAGATGCAAGTTATTATGCAATTATTAAATCTGGCGATGTAATTATTGATCAAAAAGATATTACTATTGAATTATATCAAGAATCTTATTTAGTGGGTAATATAGTGTTTGATAATTTGATACCATTAAGCGAATATGTTATAGAATTTTATATACGGTATGTTGATTCAAATACATTAGTACTAACAAATCTACTTTTTGATACCGTTAATGTTTTAACAGAACAATTTATGGCATATTAATGCACAAAATGCATTTATATATAAACAAAACAAAGGAGAAAGAAAATGTTTAAATTTTTAAAATCAAAATCCAAGAAAGAACGAGTTAACATTATTATTGTAGGTTGCGTTGTATTTGTAACTATTATGCTGGCAATTTTGTCTGATGTGATATTTCCAAATTCACAGTTTGCACTTATTGTCGAAAATTCAATAGGCAAGTTTTTTAATATTGTAGGCTTTTTCGAACAACACTATGTTACAATACTTGAAAGTGCTACAATATTATTCTTTGTGTGGTTGTTGGATAAATTGCTAACATTCTTACTCTTTTTGCTTATTAAAAAAGGTGGCAAAGGAGAAATGATTGGCGAATTATTTAAAAGCATAATTAAATATATCAGTTTTGCAATAGCGACATTCTTAATTTTAAGTGCTTGGGGCGTAGAAACTCGTACATTATTAGCAGGTGCCGGAATTATTGCATTAGCAGTCAGTTTTGGTGCTCAAAGTTTGATTGAAGATATTATAAGCGGTTTGTTTATTATTTTTGAAAAACAATTTAAACATGGCGATGTTATAGAAATTAACGGATTTAGAGGCACGGTAATTAGTTTGGGTATTCGCGTAACAAAATTAGAAGATATTAATGGCGATATTAAACTTATAAACAACTCTGATATTCGCGGTGCAATAAACACTTCATCTCATCTATCCCCAGCAATTTGCGACATTTCTATTAGTTATAATGAAGATATTAAAAAAGTTGAAGAATTAATTATTAAAAATCTCCCAAATATTAAAGAAAAAATCAAAGATATTGAAGAAGGTCCATATTATAGAGGTGTTCAATCACTTGCAGATTCTGGCGTTGTTATTAGAATTTATGCAAAAACGCAAGAATTAAAGCGTTATCAAGTAACCCGTGATTTAAACCGTGAAATGAAAATACTATTTGATGAAAATCATATTGGCATACCATTTAATCAA